>NZ_DASWTF010000029.1:0-253754 GCF_036402275.1 Steroidobacter sp.
AACTGGAAGAAGGGCGAAGACACGCTGCAGGCTGCCTGAGCCACGGCGTAGATGGAGATCGATGCCGGCGCGGATTTTCCGCGCCGGTATCCCAGGCTCGAGGCTCAACTGGTGGAGGTTTAGTAATGTCTCTCGAAACGATCCGCGATCAGCTGCCGGATTACGCGCGCGATCTGAAGCTCAATATCGGCAGCGTGCTCACCCCGCAGGGCGCCCCTGGCCTGAGCGAAAAACAGATTGCCGCTGTCGCCTTGTCGACGGCGATCGCCGCCCGCAACCCGCACCTCACCCAGGCCATCGAGTCGTGGGCCAAGCCGCACCTCGACGACGCCTACGTGCACGGCGCGCGCGCCGCGGCTGCCATCATGGGCATGAACAACATTTATTACCGTTTCCTCCACTTGGTGGAAGACGGCGAGTATTCGACCATGCCGGCCCGGCTGCGCATGAACATCATCGGCAACCCGGGTATCGACAAGCTCGACTTCGAGCTGCTGTCGCTGGCGGTGTCGGCCGTGAACGGCTGCGGTATGTGCATTACTTCGCACGAGAAGAAGCTGCGCGAAGGCGGCATCAGCCGCGAGCAGATTCAGAGCGCAGTCCGTATCGCGTCGGTCATTCATGCCGTCGCCAGCGTGCTGGAGTATCACGCCAGCTCGGCTGTCGCCGCTTAGCGTGTGAGAAACCGGAGTGGCGGCTATACTTGCCGCCATGTCCCCCCGCCCCACGAGACTGTCCGCCGGCGTGGTTGTGATTCGTGAGACTCACGAGGGCTGGCTTTACCTGTTATTGCGCGCCTACAACCATTGGGATTTTCCCAAAGGCATGGTCGAGCCCGGCGAGGAGCCGCTGGCGGCGGCGATCCGCGAAGTGCGCGAAGAGACCCTCATCGAAGATCTCGAATTCGCCTGGGGCGAGGTCTACACCCAAACCAACCCGTACAGCCGCGGCAAGGTCGCTCGTTATTACATAGCCAAGACGCGCACGGCCGAGGTCTCCTTGCCCGTGATCGAAGCGCTCGGCCGCGCCGAGCACAACGAGTTTCGTTGGGTGGATCGGGCCGCCGCGCTCAGGCTGGTTTCTCCTCGGGTCGCCCCCATTATCGAATGGGCCGCCGGCCACATCGAGCCGCGCCAGAGCGCATTGGATATAGGTGAGGCTTCCGCATAAATGACAGCCAAGCAGGTCGTCATCGTCGGCGCCGGATTCGCCGGGCTGAATGCCGCGAAGCGCCTGGGGAACGTCGAGGGCGTCACGGTCACGGTCATCGACCGTGAGAATCATCATCTGTTTCAACCGCTGCTGTATCAAGTCGCGATGGCGGCGCTCAGCCCGGCCGACATCGCCGTTCCAATTCGCAGCCTGCTCGCCCGCTGCGGGAACATCCGCGTCTTGAAGGCCACGGCGCAAAGCGTCGACACCGCCAATCGCAAAGTCATCACCGACACGGGCGAGATTCCGTACGACTATCTGCTGTTGGGCTGTGGCGCTCAGCACGCCTATTTCGGTTACGAGCAATGGGAAGCTCACGCGCCCGGGCTCAAGACGCTGCCGCAGGCCACGGAGATTCGACGGCGCGTGCTCGAGGCGTTCGAGATCGCGGAGCGCGAGACACATCCGGACGAGCGGCGTCGGCACCTCACATTCATCGTCATCGGCGGCGGCCCGACGGGTGTCGAGCTCGCCGGTGCGATCGGTGAAATGAGTCGCTTCACGCTGGCTCGCGATTTTCGCAGCATCGACCCACGGCAGACGCGCGTGATCCTGGTCGAGGCCGGCCCGAGAATTCTCACGAGCTTCGATGACAAGCTTGCCGCACGCGCCATGCGCGATCTCGAGTCGCTAGGCGTGCAAGTGTGGACGAGCGCCCGAGTCACGGATGTGACTAACGAAGGTGTCGTGGTCGGCAACGAAAAGATCGCTGCAGCCACGGTGTTGTGGGCCGCGGGCGTGCGTGCTGCCGATATCGGCCGCACGTTGGGCGTCACAGTCGATCAAGCCGGCCGTGTCGTCACTGGTCCCGATCTCACTATCGAAGGACATCCAGAAGTCTTCGTGCTCGGCGACATGTCGAGTCGCGTGGGTGCGAACGGACGACCCCTGCCCGGTGTCGCGCTGGTAGCCATGCAGGAAGGCATCTACGCGGCGGACATCATCAAAAAAGAAGTTCGCAATCGTGCGCAAACGCCGCGACCCGCGTTCGAGTACGTCGATCTCGGGCAGATGGCGACCATCGGCCGCAGCCGCGCCATCAGCGAATTCCGCGGCTTGAAGCTGTCGGGCGTGCCGGCGTGGTGGTTCTGGTTATTGGTGCACATCTACCGGCTGAGCGGCTTTCGCAATCGCCTGTCGGTGCTGGTGCAGTGGGCGTGGTCTTATATGACCTTCGGTCGCGGCGCGCGTCTGATCGTCGCCAAGGACTGGCAGTCGTATCCGGACAAGATTCCCGTCAGTCGCGGAAATTCTTGAACTGCAGCGGCATCTCGAGCTTGGCGCCGCGCGCCAGCCGAATCGTTTCCTGCAAGTCATCCCGGCTCTTGCCGGTGACCCGCACCTGCTTGTCCTGGATCGCGGCCTGCACTTTCAGTTTCGAATCCTTGATCAGGCGCTGCAGCTTCTTGCCCAGCTCGCTGTCGATGCCTTCGCGCAGCGTCACGACCTGACGCGCCGTCTGACCGAGCACGACGGGATCTTCGACCTTGGTGCAGGCGACGTCGATGCCGCGCTTGGACAGCTTGAGCATCAGGATGTCGAGCATCTGCTTGAGCTGAAATTCCGCCTGCGCCGTCAGGGTCACGACCAGGTCTTTCAACTCGTACTTGGCGTTGGTGCCTTTGAAATCGAAGCGCGTGCCGACTTCGCGGTTCGCCTGGTCGACGGCATTGCTCACTTCGTGGGCATCGAGCTCGGAAACGATATCGAACGACGGCATGGCGGCGGCTCTTCAGCGGCTGACGAGAGGCGCGTCGGGTTGCAGGTCGATGCGGCAACCCATGGCGCTGCTGGTGAGCGCGGCCTCGATGATGCGGATTGTGTCATAGGCCTGCGCGGCTGACACCGGCACAGGGCCATCGTCTTCGATGGCCGTCCGCATGTCTTCGTAGAACGACAGCCAGCGACCTGTCTCGGGCGTGACGACCTCGCGCTGTCCGGTTTCGCCATACACCAGCGTGCCCCACTGTTCCGCGGGCTCGACTCCGAAGAAGTGTTCGTTCGGTTCCGCGCCGGCGCGCAGTTGCGCTTCCTGTTGATCGAGGCCCGCTTTGAGAAACGAGGCGCGTGAACCGTTGACGCGATAGCGATACCCGCCGTCCGCAGTGAGCAAGCTGACGCCCAGCGTGATGCGCAACTTGCCCTTGCCGAGCAGGATTTCGAAGCCGTCGACGGTGACGCTGTTCTCTCGCTGGATGAATGCATTGGCGTACAGCCACTCGGGCATGCCGAACAACACCACGGTCTGATCGATCAAGTGCGTGCCGAGATCGTAGAGAATGCCGTTGCCAGGCTCGTCGCGATCGCGCCAGCGATCCGTGACTTGCGGCCGAAAGCGGTCCCAGCGAGCGTGATACGAGTTGATCTCGCCGAGCTGACCGGCGTCGATCAGCTTTTTCATCGTCAGGAAGTCGCTGTCCCAGCGCCGGTTGTGAAACACCGCAAGCTTGCGTCTGCTGCTGCTGGCCAGCTGATCCAGATCGGTGAGCTCCAGTGTCGAGGCCGCCGCGGGCTTGTCGACCACTACATGTTTGCCAGCGCGCAATGCGGCGGCAGCCTGTGGTGCATGCAGCGTGCTCGGCGAAGCGATCACCACCAAGTCGATGTCATCGCGTGCGAGCAGCTCGTCCGCCGAGCCGAGGACATCGACCTTGCCCAGGTATTCCCGGGCCGAGTCGGGCTTGCTGGTGACGACTGCGGGAATCGAAAAGCCGGCGGCGCGCAACAGCGGCGCATGAAAATACCGACCCGCCACCCCGAAGCCGAGAATGCCTGCTCGTAGTGTCATGCGGTCGAGTATAGCGCCGCGGCGCCCGCTGCTCAGCCCGAGCCGGTCATGATGAGCAGCATCACCGCGAATAGGGTCAGCACGAAAATGACCATGATGCTCAACAGGAACAACCGCACCCACGCACCAAAGCGCGACAGGCCATAGGCGCCGCGCAGCTGCTTATACAGATGCAGGGGCGGGATGACCGCAAGCGCGGTCCCCCAGAGGAAAGCGCTGACGCCGAGCGTGTCGGCCACGGAAAGCAGCACGACGAGCAGCATCATGAAGCTGATCGAGTAGGTGACGAAGATGGCGTGGTCGTAGATATGGACGTCCCGCCGCCAGAAGAACAGCAGCCACATGAACGGCATGCTGAGTGGAATCAGCGCCCAGGAATATTTGTAACCGGCCGTCTTGAGTTTATAGGCGAGCAGGGCGGGATTGTCGCCGGCCTTCTTGACGGCCTCCTCGATACGCTTCAGGCCATTTGTATTCTTGGCCACGGTCGCCGGGACGGAGGCCGATCGATCGTCCGCCGCCTGCTCGTCGGCTTCCGGTTTCGCGGCCCGTGGGTCGATGGGCGCCCCATTGGCTGCGGCGAGGGCTTGGGCGAGCTCTATTTGCCTTTGAGGCAATGCCGCCAGCTTGCTCAGGTCGCCGCCGAGCATGGTTTGCATGACTTCGCGTGCGGACATCGCCTCGTTGAGGGTGGTCAGGATCTCCGCCCGCTCGGCGGCGGAAAGATTCTCTGCCTCGAGCTTCTCCTGTTGCGCTTCGATCTTGTCGTCGAGCTCCTCGATGTTGGCCGCGATGTTCTCTTGATATTGCTCCCGAACGCCGAGCGGGTCGTCCGGCACCGATAACGAGTCCTCGGTGAACGGAAACACCGCGAACATCAGGAACACCGAGAACAGATACAGCGCCATGGGCGAGACGAACTTGGCGCGCTCGCCGTCGATATACCGGCGCGTCAGGCGGCCCGGCCGAAGGAACAGCTCCGGAATGGTGTTCCAGACTTTCCCTTCGAAATGAAATACGCCATGCAGGATGTCATGGCCGAGCGCTACCAGGCTGCGATGGGGATGCGCTGTCTGCCCGCAGTTGGAGCAGTAGGGCCCGGTCAGGACAGCGCCGCAATTCAGGCAGTTGCCATGACTCTCGTGTTTCTGTGCTTCGCCCGCGGCAGGCTCGACGGCGCGCGCGATTACGCCGCCGGTGATGACATCCGCCGCTGCTTCCCCATGTCCTTCCATGGACGTAAAAATACCATTTTGCAGGATCGGCCGTTACACCCTGTCCGTGCCGAACTTCACATGTCCATCCACCAGCGTGCTCAACACCTTGGCGCGCGTGATCTGTTCCGGTGCGCAGCGGGTGAGGTCCGTATCCAAGATCGTCAGATCCGCCAGGTAGCCCGGCGCGATCAGTCCGAGGCGATCATCCTGAAAACCGGCGTAAGCATTGGTCGTTGTATACGCGGTCAGCGATTCCTGCACGGTGATGCGTTCTTCCGGCATCCAGCCGCTGGGATTCGCGCCATCGATGGTTTGCCGGAGCACCGCCGCCGAAACGCCGAGCAGCGGATCGATCGGCGCGACCGGCCAGTCCGAGCCGAACGTCACCTTCGCCTTGGCGTCGAGGAGCGAGCGAATGGCCCACGCGCCGTGCAGCCGCTCCGGCCCGAGCGGCTTGATGGCCCAGCGACCATCGTCGATGGCGTGATACGGCTGCATGGACGCGATCACGTTCAGCTTGGCGAAACGCGGCACGTCACTGGCCAGCAGATGCTGAGCATGCTCGATGCGGAAGCGGCGGTCGCGCGCGCCGTTCTTCTGTATTGCTTCCTCGAACATGCCGAGCACCTTGTCGTTACCTTCGTCGCCGATGGCGTGCACTGTGATGTGCAATCCGGCCGCGTCTGCGCCCAGAATCAGTTCGCGCAGTTTCTCCGGTGGTGTGCGATAGATGCCGTGATTGCCAGGATCATCGGCGTAAGGTTCGTGGAACACGGCGGTGCGTGAGCCCAGAGAGCCATCGATCAACCCTTTCAGCGCGCCCCAACGCACCCAGTCGTCGCCCAGTCCCTCAGCTTTGACCAGCGCGTCGAGCTTGCGCCAATCCTCCAGCGGCACGAAGGAATAGAAACGCATGTCGACTTTTTTCTGCTTGCGCAACCGGCGCAGCGCTTCGTGCGTCACCCAATCGAGCTCCGTGACATGCACCTGCGTGACGCCTTTGGACAAAGCGTGCGCCGTGCCGACACCGATGGCCGCATCGATATCCGCATCGCTCGGCGCGGGGATCGCGGCTTTCAATAAATCCTTGGCCTTGTCCTTGATCAGCCCCGTGGGTTCGCCTTTTTCGTCTCGAACGATCAAACCACCTTCGGGATCCGGCGTGTTGCGATCGATGCGCGCCAGCTTCAGCGCCAGTGAATTCAACAACGCGACGTGCTGATCGAGCCGAACCACAGCGACCGGTGTATTCGGCGTGACCGCATCGATCCACTCACGCGACGGCAATTCGCCGCCCCACATCTGCTCGTCCCAGTTGCCGCCTTGCAGCCACTGGCCCGGTCGTAACGCCTTCGCAGACTTCGCGATGCGATCAATAAATTCTTCGCGCGTCTTCGCCGTGCGCAGTTCGGGCGAGCTCAGTCCAAACGACGCGCGCAGAAAATGAGTGTGATTGTCGATGAATCCCGGCATAACGAACGCGCCACGCAAATCGACGATGCGCGTGGTCTTGCTGGCGAGCTTGCGAACACGTTCCGTGTCGCCGACGACCGAAACGCGGTTGCCCGAGATGCCGATGGCGCTCGCGAGCGGAACGTCGCGCTGACCCGTCCAGACTTTCGCATTCAAATAAGCGACATCGAGCGGCCGGTCCGCCGCGACGAGCTGACGGGTGGCGAGCAGCGCGCCCATCCCCAGCAGCAGTTCCCTTCGATTGATCAAAGCAGGTCTCCTGGCGTCGGCGTGCCGTCGATGCTCGGGGCGAGCAGCTTGGCTTGCGCGTCCAGCTCTTTTAGAAACAATCGCGCCGCCGGCGACAGCGAGCGCGCGGCATGCGTCACGACGCCGATTGAGCGCGCCACCGTGGGATTGCGCAGCTTGCGATAAGCGAGCGTCGGTGAATCGAGTTGCGCCAGTGTGAGACGGCTGAGCGCGCTGATGCCGATGCCGGCATTGACCAGACTGCCGATGGTGGTCGGTTGTTTACAATTGAACAGCGGCTCGGCAGCGATGCCAGCTTCTTCCATCGCCCGATCGATCATGGCGCGCAGGCCCGTTTCCGGCGACAGAATCACGAAGGAGCGAGTCGCGAACACCGACCAGTCATGTTCCTCACGATGCGAGAGCATGTCATCGTTGCGACAAACGAGCACGACCTCGTCACGTAGCAGTGGGCGGTAGCGCAAGTCGCTGCTGATGGGCGGCGGCGTCGATAAGCCGATGTCGGCACGGCCTTCGAGGACCGCGCGATGCACTGGCGTGCCGACGTCTTCCCAGATCTGGATCCGAACATCGGGTTGTCGCTCACGGAAGCTCACGATAGTGCCCGGCAACAACAGCGCTGCGACCGATGGGAACGCAGCGATTCGCACCACGCCCTGCCGACCGGCGACGAAGTCGTCGAACTCGGCGAACACTTCCTGGTATTCGTTCATGAGCCGCCGCGCCAGCGGTTCCAGCCGCTCGCCGGCCGGAGTCAGGCGCAGCTTGCGCGTGTCGCGATCGAACAGGCGTGTGCCCAATTTGCCTTCGATCTGCTGGATGGTGCGGCTCAGCGCCGGCTGCGACACCCCCAGGGCCTCGGCCGCGTCGCCGAAGCTGCCGGTATCGGCCAGCGTCAAGAACGCCGAGAGTTGTTGCAAGTTCAGGCGCGATTGCATCGGGGGCAAGGGTTTCATGGTCTGTCACGCATCGGCAATAGCTTTCAGTCCGGCTATGCATAAATAACCGCGGCTGCATTGCTGCCCCGGCCGGCTCCCGCCGTATGCTCGCGGCCTATGATTCCATTACTGGCAGGCACCCGGATCCTGGAGCTGAGCGCGGTCGTCATGGGCCCGTTCGCAGGTCAGATCCTCGCCGACCTGGGCGCTGAAGTAATCAAGGTCGAGCCCATCGAGGGCGACGTGGCGCGCGCCTCGCACCCACAAGCTAATGGCCAAACCAACGGAATGGGTGCGCTGTACGTCAACAACAACCGTAACAAGCGCGCTATCGCCGTCGACCTCAAGAGCGCCCGCGGTAAGGCCATCATCGACAAGCTCATCCGGCGCAGCGACGTCCTGCTGCATAACATGCGGCCGGAAGCCGCCGATCGCCTTGGCCTGAGCTTCGACGCCGTCTCTGCCATCAATCCCAAACTGATCTATTGCTCGGCGATCGGTTTCGGCCAGCGTGGCCGCTATCGAGGCAAGCCCGCGTTCGACGACGTGATCCAGGCCGCGGCCGGTCTCGCCGGCATCGCCGAACACAACGGCGAAGATCCGCGCTTCATCCCGACCATTCTGGCGGACAAAGTCGGGGCGCTGCATGCCGTGTACGGTATTCTCGCCGCCCTGGTCGCGCGGGCGCACGGGCGGCAGGAAGCGTTGCGCGTCGAGGTGCCGATGTTCGAAGCGTTGACGTCCTTCGTTCTCAACGAGCATCTGGCGGCGGCGACCTTCGAAGAGCACGGCAAAGTCGGTTACTCGCGCGTGCTGTCGCCTGACCGGCGGCCCTATCGCACGCGCGATGGCTGGATCGCCGTACTGCCTTACACCGGCGAGCAATGGCGCCGCTTTCTGATTGAAGCGGGCCGCGAGGATGTGTTGAGCCTCCCGTGGTTTCATCAGGCCGACAGCCGTCACGCCAATATCGACTATCTATACAGCGTGATCGCCTCGGTGTTGCCGCAGCGGAATTCGGCGAGCTGGCTGGAGGCGCTGTCGCGTCTGGATATTCCGTGCTCTCAGGTGAACCGTCTCGAAGACCTGCTGCAGGATCCGCATCTGCACGACGTCGACTTCTTCCATGTGAGCGAACGCTACCCGCCCAACATCAAACGGATGTTGCCGCAGCCGGTCGTCTTCGGCGGCGTGGCTTCCGAGACTGACACTCCGCCGCCTGCGCTGGGCGCGGACACTCGTAGCGTGCTCGGTGAATGTGGTTACTCCGCAGCGGAGATCGATGACATGCTGGCTCAAGGCATTGCACGCGGACTGGCTCGATCGTGAGTTTCGTTCTCAGTCATCGGCAGCGGCTCGCCGCGATCGCCACGGGCTCGGCGGGCAATCTGATCGAGTGGTTCGATTTTTATATCTATGCATTCACGGCGCTGTACTTCGCTGCGAGCTTCTTCCCCGAGGGAGATCGCACGGCGCAGCTGCTGAATGTGGCGGGCATCTACGCCGTCGGCTTTCTGATCCGACCCGTGGGCGGCTGGTATTTCGGACGTTTCGCCGATCGTCACGGCCGGCGCGCCGCGTTGGTGGCGTCGGTGCTGATGATGGGCGCCGGTTCGTTGTTGATCGCCGGGCTGCCGACTTACGCAAGCATCGGCGCCTGGGCTCCGGCGCTGCTGTTGCTGGCGCGACTGTTACAAGGGTTCTCGACCGGCGGCCAGTTCGGCGCGGCCGCGACTTATCTGAGTGAAGTCTCCGCCGATGCACGTCGCGGTTTCTATGCTTCGTTTTTGTATGTGACTTTGATTGCTGGCCAGCTATGCGCATTGCTCACGCTGGTCGCTCTTCAACAGTTGCTCGACGACGCGGAATTGCGAGCATGGGGCTGGCGCATTCCGTTCGGCATCGGCGCCGTCATGGCGTTCACGGTGTTGTTGATGCGGAATCATCTGCACGAGACCACGGATAACAAAGCGACCAAGTCGCCGGACGCCGGCAGTCTGCTGGCGCTGATGCGTCACCCGAAGGCGCTGCTCATCGTGATGTCTTTGACGGCCGGCGGCGGTCTTTGCCTGTACACGTTCACCACTTATATGCAGAAGTTCTTGGTGAACACGGCGGGCATGGACATCAAGACCACCAGTAACGTGATGCTCGCGGCCATGCTGGGATTCATGCTGTTGCAGCCGGCGATGGGCGCACTGTCCGATCGCATCGGCCGTCGCAAATGTTTGTTGCTGTTCGCCGGGCTGATGATGGTGAGTGCCGTACCGCTGCTCAGCGCGTTGTCGAACGTGAAGGATCCGGGCGTCGCGTTCCTGCTGGTACTGGCGGCGCTGACTATTCTCAGCCTGTACACGTCGATCAGCGGCCTGTTCAAGGCCGAGCTGTTCCCTCAGCACATCCGCGCGCTCGGCGTCGGCCTGGCGCACAGTATCTCCATCGCGGTGTTCGGCGGCTCGGCCGAGTACATCGCGCTGCTCTGCAAGCAGGCGGGGCACGAACAAATCTACTTCTGGTATGTGGCGGCGATTTGCGCCGTGGCGTTCGCGACTGCCTTGTTCATGCGCGAGCCGCGTCGCGCTAGCATGATGGAATGAGCATGCGTTGGACGATCCACGCTTTGCTGATTGCGGGCGCGCTCAATCTCGCCGCATGCGGCCAGCGGGAAGAGCAGGCGGCGGACACGACTGCGCCGAAGATTTCCTCCGGCCGGGTCGATCAGGCCCGTGTCACAGCGGCTGATACCGAGCCGCAAAACTGGTTCACCACCGGTCGCACGTTCTCCGAAGAACGTTTCTCGCCACTGGATCAAATCAACGTCGGCAACGTCCAGCAATTGGGGTTCGCCTGGGAATATGACCTGGACACTCGGCGCGGCCTCGAAGCCACGCCCGTCGTCGTCGACGGCGTTCTGTTTGCAAGCAGCAACTGGAGCAAGGTGTACGCCTTGGATGCGCGCACCGGTCGCGAGTTGTGGTCCTTCGATCCGAAGGTGGACGGCCAATGGGCACGCAACGCCTGCTGCGACGTCGTCAATCGCGGCGTTGCCGTGTGGCAAGGCAAAGTTTATGTGGGCACGCTCGATGGTCGCTTGATCGCGCTCGATGCGAACACCGGCAAACAGCGGTGGAGCCAGGACACGTTCATCGATCGCTCGCGCTCTTACACCATCACTGGGGCGCCGCGCATCGCCGCGGGCAAAGTTATCATCGGCAATGGCGGCGGCGAAATGGGCGTACGCGGTTATATATCCGCCTACGATGCCGAGAGTGGCGAGATGGCCTGGCGCTTCTTCACCGTGCCCGGCGATCCGAAGTTGCCGTTCGAACATCCCGAGCTCGAAGCAGCCTCCAAGACCTGGGATCCCAACAGTCGATGGGAAGCAGGTGGTGGCGGTACGGCGTGGGACTCGATGGCCTACGACCCGCAGCTCAACCTGCTGTACGTGGGCACTGGCAACGCGAGCCCGTTTCCTCAATCAGTGCGCAGCCCGAAGGGCGGCGACAATTTGTATCTCAGCTCCATTCTGGCCATTCATCCCGACACGGGCCGACTCGCGTGGCATTACCAGACCACACCGGGCGAGTCATGGGACTACACCGCCGTTCAGCACATGATCCTCACCGATCTGCAAATCGGCGGCGTGACGCGCAAGGTGCTGCTGCAAGCTCCGAAGAATGGTTTCTTCTATGTGCTCGATCGCGCCAGCGGCGAGCTGTTGTCGGCGGAGAAGTATGTCAACGTCAACTGGGCCAGCCACGTCGATTTGAAAACCGGCCGACCGGTGCTGACTGGCCAGGGCGATTACTCGAAGGAGCCCAAGCGCGTCGCGCCCGGTCCGTTCGGCGGACACAACTGGCATCCGATGGCGTTCAGTCCGAAGACCGGGCTTGTTTACATTCCGACGTTGGATCGCACCGCGTACTTCGCCGCCGATCCCGACTACAAATATATCCCGCGTCGTTCATTCAACACCGGGCGAGATCCGGCGGCTGAATACGCCGCGCAAGTACGCGATCGCGCGGTGATGTCGCGCAGAGGTGCGTTGAAGGCGTGGGATCCCGTCGCTCAACGCGAAGTGTGGCGCGTCGATTATCCGTGGTTCTATAACGGTGGCTTGCTCGCCACCGCCGGCAACCTGGTGTTCCAGGGCACGACTGACGGTTATCTCAAAGCGTACGCCGCGGATACCGGCCATTTCGCGGGCGAAGTGTTCGTCGGCACGAGCATCATGGCCGCACCGGCGAGCTATGCAGTCGACGGCGAGCAATTCATCGCTGTGCTTGCCGGATACGGTGGCGCGCAGCTCGATGAATTCCTCGAAGGCTCCGCCGCACGCAAGTATGGCAACGCCGGGCGCATCGTCGCGTTCCGACTCGGTGGCGGCAAAGTGCCGATCCCGCCGGAGAAAGATTGGGATGCAAACATTCCGCCTCTGCCCGAACGCATGCCGGCCGACGCGGCTAAGTTGGTGCACGGCGCGTCATTGTTCGCACAGCATTGCGGCGTATGCCACGTCCTCGACGATTCGCCCAGTGGCTACCCCAACCTGCTGAGGCTGCCCGCTGCCAAGCACGCTATCTTCGATGAGATCGTGTTGCGAGGCGCGCTGTCCGGTCGCGGCATGGCGAGCTTCGCGAACGAGCTCAGCGAAGCCGATGCCCACGCAATTCATGCGTATCTGATCGACGAAGCCTACGCAGCCCGTAGCAAGCGCTAGCAGAGCTCAGCCGGACGTCGGGCTGCTAGCCGACTCGGCCAGCAACTTGTCGATGAGCGCGAGAAACTCAGCCACGTATTCTTCGTGGTGCTTGCCGGTGGCCGGACCCGAGAAGCCGACGTGAATGTCACGTACCGTGCCGGCGCGGTCCACGACGATGGTCGTGGGATAACCATAGATTCCGGTCAACGTCGGCAATGCCTTGCTGGCCTCATCGGTGTCCGAGACGCCAGCGATCAGCGTGGTGAACTCGATGCCCAGGTCCTTGCGATAGTTGCGTACTGCATTGGCAGCGCGTTCGAACTCGCCATGGCGCTCGAACATCAGCGCGACGATCTCCACGCCCCTGGGTCGATACTCGCGATAGAACGGCACGAGGAACACGGCTTCGTCGTGACAATTCGGACACCAGCTGCCGCCGAGCGTGACCACGACCACCTTGTCGCGAAACTTCTCGTCATGCAGTGAGACTTCGTTGCCGTCCAGGTCGCGGAAGGTGAAGTCGAAGCGGGATGTTCGATCCTTCAGCTCGGTGCTCGGTCCGGCGCCTTCCAGCGTGGCGTTTTCATTGCGGCGAGCCTTCACCGTCGAATGCGAGGCCAGGCCTTGCCACATTTCTCCTTGCAGCTCGCCCTGCTCGTTCACGTGGAGCTTATATAAATAAGCGAGCCCACCGGCGAAGGTCGACAGCTGCGCCTGCTCGCCGTGCACCTGTCCTTCGAGAAAACGATGATCGCCCGTGGGCGTCATCACCGTGCCGACGATGCGATCGTGCTGTTGCTCGAAGATGGCGACGGCGGCGGTGTTCTGGCCCTCGCTGGTCAAGGTCATTTCCCACCGGCCGGCGAGATCGGCATTATCGGTGAGCGAATCTTTATAGAAACGATACGTCCGGTCGCGCGTCGCCGTGAAAGGAATCACTTGTTCCTTGCTGTTGGCCTTGATGAGCGTGACGTTGCCTTCCAGCCGGTCACGATACATCGTGGCGCGCAGCGTGTTCTCGTAACCCGGAAACACCGCGGTCAGCCGATCGTCGGCCAGCGTCACGTTGTCGACGCGCGTGCGTTCGGCCGCGTTCACTAGGTACAAAACGAAGCGATCTTGTTCCTTGGCGACCTCGAGCCCGAACGGCGTCTCGCCGCCCGGTAATTGCAGGGCGGCGCGATACACGCCGGGTTGTGGTTCATCCACCGGCTTACCGCAACCCGCGAGGGTCGCGAAGGCGCCGGTCACGAACACGGGCAACAGGACTGATCGGGCCGCTTTCCAAGCCGCTGAGTACATGCATCCTCCGCAGGGTTGCCGGCAGTGTCGGGCGTCTGCCTTCGGACTGCAACTGCAACGATTGTGACCACGGCGGACTTGACACGGCCCGAAACAGCGGCCTGCGCGCGCGGAACCCCGCTGACGAATGGCGCGTTTTCGGACCACTGAATCCGATCACGATCTGATGGAGGCGATATGAGAACCCCGAATTTCCGGGCCGGGCTGCCGCTCCTCGGTGTGCTGGCCTTCGGCGTGCTCGCGGGTTGCAGCAGCGTTTCCGAAGTGACCAAGGAACGCGTCGCTCGCAGCGAAACTTCGACGCAACAGGCGGAGCAAACCGTCGGCCGCTCGGAAGCCGGCGCGGTCGAATTGCAACGTGCCAAGGATCATCTGGACCAGGCCAAAGCGGCGCTGAAGAAGGACAACAGCAGACAGGCGGAACGTCATGCGCAACTGGCGCAATTGGATGCCGAGCTCGCCGTGGCGAAATCACAGAGCGCGGCGGCTCGCAAAGCGGCCGACGAGTTGATGGCCAGCATTCAAACATTGCGCCAGGAAGCGGCTCGCGGCGTAGTGGCGAGCGACGAGTGATGGCGGGCAACGGAGATTCACCATGAAACATTCATACAATTTGTTGCTGACGGCCGCCGTGGCCAGTCTGCTGGGCGCCTGCGCCTCGACGCCGGACACCATCGAAGATCTCGAAGTCGCGCGTGCAGTCGTTCCGCAGGTGGAGGCATCGCCGCGTGCGGGCGTTGCGGCTACTAATGTTTCCGAGGCGCGTAAAGCGCTGGATCGAGCCAATCGAATCGCCGACAGCGGCGGTAAGTTGGCGGATATTGAATACGAGGCGCAGATCGCCGCGCGAAATGCACAGATCGCCAACGAGAAGATTCTGACGGCGCAGGCGCAGGAAGAGATCGAGAAGGGCAACGCGGAACGTCAGACGGTGCTGGCGGAAGCGCGGGATGCTGAAGCGCGACGGCGAAGCGCGGAAGCTCAGTCCGCTGAACAGAAAGCTCAGATGGCCGAGCAGCGCGCCACCACGCTCGAACAGGAACTGTCCGAGCTGCGAGCCAAGAAGACGGATCGCGGCATGGTGTTGACGCTGGGCGATGTGCTGTTCGATACCGGTCTCGCCACGCTGAAACCGGGCGCCTATACGACGATCGATCGACTCGCGACCGTGCTGAAAGAAGCGCCGGATCGCAAGGTGATGATCGAGGGTCATACGGACAGCGTCGGTACGGACGAGTACAACCAAGGCCTGTCCGAGCGTCGCGCCGCGGCTGTGCAGACTGCCTTGCTCGAACGTGGCGTGCGTTCAGAGCAAATCACCGCGGTAGGTAAGGGCGAGGGCGTGCCGGTCGCGAGCAACGACAACGCCGGGGGCCGGCAGCAGAATCGTCGCGTCGAAATGATCTTTACCGACAATCAATCCCAGGTCGCTACCGACGTGGAATAGTCGGCTTCCATGGCGAGGTCATACCCCGCTGTTCCAGTCGCCCCTTCTCTCGCCTGAGAGAAGGGGTGTCGCTGTTTATTTGTTCTCAAAAGGGAGCAGTCATGAATGTACGCATTGTCGTTGCCGATGAACGTCAGGCGAGCTTTTACGACGCCGTCACGCCCAAGTCACCGTTGACCGAGCGCGGCTCGCTGCAAAACGAAAGGGGCGGCAAACGAGATATCGAGCTGGAGACCGACCGACCGGGCCGGCGCTTCGGCGGGACTTCCGGCGTGACTCACGGCAGCGGCGGCGTGGAGGGCCATCACCACGGCGTCACTGGTGAGAAGAGCACCGTGCAACATGAGCTGACTTTGTTTGCTAAGGAAGTAGCGCGAAAGATCGAGACGGATCGGGCGCGTAACGAGTTCGACAGGCTGGTGCTGGTGGCGGGGCCCAAGATGCTCGGCCTGCTCCGTCAGTCGCTGTCGAGCCCGACGCAATCGATGCTGGCGGGCGAGGTGTCGAAGGACATCCTGCGCCAGGGCCCGGATGTGATTCTCAAGGCGGTGCCGATCGAGGCGTTCGAAACGTTTCGGATACAGTGATTCTTCGCCTGCGGCGAGCCTTCAGATACGGTCCGGCCTCAGCGAGGTACCCAGACGAGGGCGAGGGTGCGCACGTCGATATCGGTCTTGCGGGGTTTGACCGAGGTTTGCTCGATGGCGACCGTCGTCGGGTCGAGCTCGCTGCGGAGGCGGGTGACTTCGGATTCGAGCTCGGCCTGCAGGTCGTCGAGGCGTTGCTGAAGCACGTCGCGGTTTTCTTCGGCGCGACTCACATCGGTGTTCTCCTTGCCGAGGCGGCCGGCGCTGCGGGCCGCGCTGCCGATGCGTTGGGCGTTGCTGACGCTGATGGCTTTGCGGCCGAGCAAGGCGCCGAGGATGGAGGTGCCCACCGAGATGGCCGCTTGCATCTTGTGCTGTGAGAGATCGGAGCGCTCGCGCTCGACACGCTCGTCCGCACGACGCAGTTGATCCTGCAGGGTGGCGAGCTTGGGCGCGTATTTCTTGCGGAGCTTTTCGATCTCCGCGTCACGCTTTTCTCGAAGCGCCAAGCCGAGCTTGGCTCGGAAGTCGCCTTCGCTCGACCCGGGCGCGACGGCCTGGCCGACGCTTGGGCAATGGAAGATGGGCAGGGTCGCGGTGGCATACAGATGACTAACCAGCTCCTTCTGCCACAAACGATAATTCTGAACGCGCAGAATGGCTGCCGGCGTGTGCGCGTACTGCGCGTTGGGCGGCGCCTCGCTCAGCAGCTGGTCCTGAAGGTCCGCATGCGCGTGGATATCCGCTTGATCCCAATCGACGTTGGTTTCGCTTTCGTCCAAAGGCGCGATCAGCGAACGCGTTTCCCACACGTCCAAGCCGGCCGTCTTATCGACGAAATGCAGCCGGGCGATGCCGAGCACGCGAGGGTGATACGTGGCGTCCGCCTCTGAGGAATCGAGATATAACTCGGTGACTCCGGCGGGAACGACGGGCTTGTCCGCCGAGCCGATACCATGCGCGCTTGACGGTCGGTTTGTATCCGTCGCCGCATTGTTAGTGGTTGCTTCGACGCCCCGGCTCGGAGATTCAGATGCAGCGTCCCCAGCGCGAGACAGCTTGGCAATCTCCTGCAACGTCAGCGGCCCGCGAAGATACGACAGCGTCCAACGCGTTCGGAACAGCACGGGTGCGGCGTCGTGCACGTTCCGCATGAGGAAGACGCGATTCCCCAAGTTAGCCAACAGCCGTTCGAGCTGCGCCTTATCCAACCCTTCGCCTGCCGCCCCGAGCAATCCTTCGATCACGCGCGCTTTGTCGCGCTCTGTCTGCAAGCGACCGATGAACCAGGTGCCGGCATTCGACAAACCTTTGTAGTCGAGATCCACCGGATTCTGCGTCGCCAGCACCACCCCCAACCCGAACGCCCGCGCCTGCTTCATCAACGTCAGCAGCGGCAACTTCGACGGCGGCATCGCGCTCGGGGGGAAGTAGCCGAAGATCTCGTCCATATATAAGAGAGCCCGCAAGCTCGACGTACCCGACTGCCGCCGCATCCACGCGACAATTTCACCGAGCAGCAGCGTGACGACGAACATGCGCTCCGCATCGCCGAGGTGCGCAATCGAGATCACTGAGATCCGCGGCTTGCCGTCGGCTGTGAACAACAAGCGTTGCACGTCCAGCGGCTCGCCCTTCATCCACGGTGCGAAGCTGGGCGAGGCGATCAAGTTGTTGAGCGCCATCGCCAGCTGCATGCGTTCCTTGGCCGGATAAAAAGACTCCAGCTCGAACACGCCGACCTTGTCGAACGGAGGCTTTTGAATGCCTTGAATGAGGGCCGCCAGCGTGAGATCGCGGCCCGCGCTCCAGGCCTGCTCGAACAGGCTCGCGAGCAGGATGTGCTCGCGACTTTGAATGGGATCGGCCTCGATTCCCGCCAGACCGAGCAGTCCACCAACCGTGGCATTGACACGCTCGCGCATCGAGCCTGTGTCGAGTCGTTGCTCCTCGGAGGGCGCGGCGAAGGACTGGAGCACCGACAAAGGCCGGCCGGCTTCACTGCCCGGCGTGTAGATGGCGATATCGACAGCGTCGCGGAAGCGGGCGATACGCGCGCCGTCCTGTTCCCAATCGGCCAGACCCGTGCGCCAGGTTTCGGCCGTTTTGGCCGCCGCATCTTCGGGCGCGAGACCTTGGCGGGCCGCGGCGCCGGAATCGATCCAAGGTGCGAAGTCCTCGGAGCGCAACGACGGAAAACTCAGCAGCAGGTTACCCAGATCTCCCTTGGGGTCGATGGCGATGGCCGGCACGCCATCGATGGCCGCTTCCTCCAGCAACGACAGGCACAGGCCCGTCTTGCCGCTGCCCGTCATGCCGACACAGACCGCGTGCGTCGTCAGATCGCGCGAGTCGTACAGGAGTAGGTCGGGTCGGTCCGCGCCGCGCTCGGCGTCGTACTCGCGGCCCAGATAGAAGGAGCCGAGAGCTTCGTAAGAGGGAAGGGTAGCCATGAAGAATTTGCTCGGTACAAGAGACGACGCAAGAACTTTTAGCGATGACACAGCGTCGTTCGCGTCTGACGTTATAACCGTTTTATAACCCGTCGATTACTGATCTTATCCCTGCCGGCCGGTAAGCTCCCGCGGCTATGTCCATCACGCTCGATCAAGTCACCAAACGGTATCAGGGATCGCCGGTAGTCAACGACGTTTCGCTGGAAGTCGGCGAGGGCGAGTTCTACGTCCTGCTCGGCCCCAGCGGCAGCGGCAAGAGCACTCTGCTTCGCGCCATCGCGGGCCTGACCGGCGTCGATCACGGCCGCATCGCCCTGCACGGTAACGATGTGACCCACGTGTCGGCCCGGCAGCGCGGCGTCGGTCTGGTGTTCCAGAACTATGCGCTGTTCCGGCACATGACGGTGGGCGAGAACATCGAGTTCGCGCTCAAGGTCCGGCGCATGAAAGCCGCCGAGCGTCGCGAGCGTCGCAAGGAGCTGCTGCGACTGGTGGCGCTGGAAGGCATGGACGATCGCTTGCCGACGCAATTGTCCGGTGGTCAGCAGCAGCGCGTCGCCGTGGCGCGCGCCCTGGCGCACAAGCCTCCCGTATTGCTGCTCGACGAGCCGTTCGGCGCGCTGGACGCCAAGATTCGCGAAGAGCTGCGGCGGACGATCCGCCAGGTGCAGCGTGAATTGAAGATCACGACCGTGCTGGTGACGCACGATCAGGAAGAAGCGTTCGCGCTGGCCGATCGCATCGGCGTGATGAACCTCGGCCGCTTGTTGGAAAGCGGCAAGCCCGATGAGCTGTACGCGCGGCCGGCGACGCGTTTCGTCGCCACGTTCCTTGGCGCCGCGAATCTTTTGTTGGCGCGTCAGACCGAGCATGGGATTCGTTTCGGTGCGACGCCTGTCAACGCGCGCCGAGTCGAAAAGCTCGAAGGCGGTCGTGAACAGGAAGTGGTCGCGGTGCTGCGACCGGAAGAAGTCGAATTGGCGCCGACGCGCGACAACTTGCGCACCAATTTCATTGCCACAGGCACCGTCGAAGAGTCGGTGTTCACTGGCGCGCTCGAACGCATGCGCGTGCGGATGGCGGATGGCGCGGCCACCGCTCACATCGCTCCTCAGAACTCGAACGGCAACGGCGCATCTGCTGCATTGCTGGACGTGACTCGCACTCAGCACGAACAACGCCTCTTCCCGCTCGCCATCGGACAAACGGTGGCTATCGGCGTGCGCCGGATTCACGTGCTGCCGACGCCGCTGTCCAGTTACACCGCTTATGGCTCTGACGAGGCATCCTGCGAACGTTTGTCTCAGCATCCCCTGCTGGTCGAGCTCGCGAGCCGCATGAAGACGCGCATCATCAAGCGTAGCGACGGCGCGCTCGCCGCGTGCGATGCGCCGGCCAGCGCGCGGGTCTCCGGCGTCGCGGTGATTTCGGCGGGGCCGAAGACAGCGGAACAGTTGCAGTGGCTGTTACAGAACGGCGCGGGCGAAGTGCTCGTGTTGCCAACGCATTCTGCATCTCCGCAACGTGTATTGATTCATTGGGCCGAAGATTCGGCGCGTCGCTCGACTTTGGCGGTGGCCGCGAGTCTTTTGCGTCACGTCGCGGCCGAGGCTGTTTACGTTGGCATCCTGCCCGAGGGCGGTGGCGAGTCGCAGCGTCCGTTCGGTGTGCGCACACTGCTCGACGCGCGCTCCGAAGCGCAGGCCGTGCACGGTTTGGAAATGCGCACCGAATTGCGATTCGGCGCGGCGGCCGAGGAGCTGCAGCGTCAGTTGAACGACTCGCAGGATCCGATGTTGATCCTCGGCGTGTCCGATCCCGCCCAGTTGCGTCACACGTTCGGCGCGTTGTTCGCGTCGGCCGCGACGTATCCGATGATGATCGTCTATCGACCCAGCAAGGACAGCGAAGGAGTCGTCGAATGATTCGCAAGACCCTGCTGGCCGCATGCGTCGGCATGCTGACGTTGTTGTCCGGTTGCAGTGGCGGCCACGATGCGGGCCGCGTGACGCTGCTCAACGTCAGCTACGATCCGACGCGCGAGCTGTATCGTGAGGTCAACGAAAGCTTTGCTCAGAAGTGGGAGCAGGAACATCAGCAGCGTGTGACCATCAAGCAATCGCACGCCGGCTCGGGCAGCCAGGCGCGAGCGGTGATCGACGGCCTCGACGCGGACGTGGTCACGCTCGCGCTTGCTTACGACATCGACTCCATTCAGACCAAGGGCAAGCGCCTCGGCGCCAATTGGCAGAAGCGCCTGCCGGACAACAGCTCTCCTTATACGTCCACCATCGTGTTCCTGGTGCGCAAGGGCAATCCCAAGCAGATCAAGGATTGGCCGGATCTGATTCGCGACGGTGTCGCCGTAGTCACGCCCAATCCGAAGACTTCGGGCGGCGCGCGTTGGAATTATCTCGCTGCGTGGGGCGCGGTGCTGCGTGCCGAGCTCGGTGGCGACTGGTCAAAGCTCGACGATCCGGCGGCGGAACAGCAAGTCGCGGCCGCGCAGAAAAAAGCGGAAGCGTATGTCACGGCGCTTTACAAGCATGTGCCGGTGCTCGACAGCGGCGCGCGTGGCGCGACGAATACGTTCGTGCAGCGAGAAATCGGCGATGTGCTGCTCGCGTGGGAAAACGAAGCGGTGCTCGCCATCAAGGAGCTCGGGCCCGACAAGGTCGAGATCGTCGTGCCGAGTGTCAGCATCCTCGCCGAGCCGCCGGTGGCGGTGGTCGACACGGTCGTGGACCGGCGCGGCACCCGGCAGATCGCCGAAGCTTACTTGCAATATTTGTATTCGGAGCCCGGCCAGCAGGCCGCGGCCAGACATTACTTCCGTCCGCGTAACGCCGCTGTCCTCGAGCAGCATAAGGATCAATTCCCGACGCTCGAGCTGTTCACCATCAATGACGTGTTTGGCGGCTGGGCCAAGGTCCACGAGCAGCACTTCGCCGACGGCGCGCTGTTCGATCGGATCTACGGGCTCGGGGACAAGGCGAAATGAGTTTCCGGCAGCCGTCCATTCTGCCGGGCTTCGGCCTGACGCTCGGCTTTTCGACGTTCTTCCTCTCCGCCATCGTGCTGGTGCCGCTGGCGGCGCTGGTCATGAAGACTGCGACCATGGGCTGGGAGGAATTCTTTCGCGTGCTGACGGATCCGCGCGCGGTCGCGTCGTATCGCCTGAGCTTCGGCGCCTCGCTGCTGGCCGCCACGTTGAACAGCGTGTTCGGTTTCATCATCGCCTGGACCCTGGTGCGATATGAGTTTCCGGGCCGCAAGCTGATCGACGCGCTGATCGATATGCCCTTCGCCTTGCCGACCGCGGTGTCGGGCATCGCGTTGACGGCGGTGTTCGCCGAGAACGGCTGGATCGGCCAGCATCTCGCACCGTTCGGCATCAAGGTCGCCTACACCTGGATCGGTGTGGTCGTGGCGCTGACGCTGATCGGCTTACCGTTCGTCGTGCGCTCCGTGCAGCCGGCCATCGCCGAAGTGCAGCGTGACCTGGAGGACGCGGCGGAAACACTCGGCGCCGGTCGCTTCACGATCTTTCGTCGAATCGTTCTTCCCACCGTCATGCCCGCGCTCGCCACCGGCTTCACGCTGGCGTTCGCACGCGCGGTCGGTGAGTACGGCTCGGTGATTTTCATCGCCGGCAACCTGCCGATGCGAACCGAAATCACGCCCTTGCTCATCGTGATCAAGCTGGAGCAGTTCGACTATGCGGGCGCCGCGGCGCTCGGCTTCATCATGCTGACGATGTCGTTCGCGATGTTGTTGTCCATCAACCTGCTGCAAACGTGGGGCCGTCGGCGCGTGGTCGCCGCGGGACGCTGATGGCTGGCGGTCCGTCCAAAGAACTGTTGGCGGAGATTGCGAGCCGGCCCGGCCGCGATACCGTCGTCGCGTCGGTCGTCAAGTACGCTTTCATCCTGCTGTCGCTCGGCTTCCTTGCGGCGCTGTTATTCGCGCCGCTCGCCACCGTGTTCATCACGGCGCTGAGCAAGGGCTGGGAGATGTATTTCGAGAGCTTCAAGGACGAAGACACGCTGGCGGCGATCAGGCTGACGCTGACCGTGGCCGCCATCGTCGTGCCGATGAACACCGTGTTCGGCATCGCCGCCGCCTGGGCCATCGCCAAGTTCGAGTTCCGCGGCAAGAGCTTCCTGATCACGCTGATCGACCTGCCGATCGCGGTATCGCCGGTGGTGTCAGGTCTCGTGTATGTGTTGTTGTTCGGCGCGCAGGGCTGGTTCGGCCTGTGGCTGCAGGAACGAGATATCAGCATCATCTTCGCGGTGCCGGGCATCGTGCTCGCGACCATGTTCGTGACCTTCCCGTACGTGGCGCGCGAGCTCATTCCGTTGATGCAGCAGCTGGGCAACGACGAAGAAGAAGCGGCAATCACCCTGGGCGCGGGCGGCCTGATGACGTTCTTCCACGTCACTTTGCCGAAGATTCGCTGGGGCCTGGTGTATGGCGTGATCCTGTGTAACGCCCGCGCCATGGGCGAGTTCGGCGCCGTGTCGGTGGTGTCCGGCCACGTCCGCGGCCTGACCACCACCATGCCGCTGCAAGTGGAAATCCTGTATCAGGAGTACAACTTCGTCGCGGCATTCGCGGTAGCATCGCTGCTGACGTTACTCGCAGTGCTGACGCTGATCATCAAATCCTTAGTGGAGATGAAGAGGAAGTGATAGATCGCTTCTTCTCATACGTGATCGACCGCATCCAGCAGTTCATCGACGGACTGCAGATCGATACATCGCGCGCGAGCCTCGGGGTCTGGATCGCCGCCATCAACGTCGCCATCGTGCTGCTGCTGGTCGGCGGTATTTCGATCTCGGCCATCGGCTCCCTTCGGGACCTGGCCGATCAGCAGGGCAAATCGCGAGTGCAGCTGGCGGGCGCCATGGCGCGCGAAGACCTGCGTCGCTTCAGCGAAGACGCGCTCACTCACGTCAAAACCGTTGCGGATCGGCAGACTTTCCAACGATTGCTCGCCGATCGGCGCGCTGCCACCATCGGGCCGTATCTGCGTCGCTCGTGCAATTCGGAAACCATCGCTTCCTGCGCGGTGTTCGAGGGCGGCAACTTGATCGCCCAGGCCGGCGTGCAGCTGCCCTGGGAATTGATTGCCTCCTCCGCCGCCGAGCAAGGCGAACGGTTCATGGCTGTGCCGCTCGGTTCGCAATATGCAGTGCTCGGCGCCTCGGCTCAGGTGGGGGGCGCCACCGAACGTCGCGTCTATGTCGCGCGCCTGTTGGATCAGAAGATGGCGCAGACGTTGACCGAACGCGTCGGCACGCAAATCCGGTTGATCAACTACCGGCTGTTCATCGAAGACCGCACAGTCGATGACTTCACGCGCCTGCACTCCGCGGGTCTGTCCGATGGCCGTTCGGCGGTGATGCGGCTCGACGAGCAGGATCTGTACGCGGCCAGCTTTCCGATCTTTGCGGTTTCCGGCGAAGCGATCGCATTCCTCGAAGCGCGGCTGCCGTCTTCGGACATCGACGCATCGGTCGGCGGACTGGCGAAGCGACTGCTGGTCACGGCCATCATTCTCGCGGCGCTCGCGGTGCTGGCGGGCATCGTGCTCGGCCGTCAGGTGACGGGGCCGGTGTCCACCTTGACGGATGCGGTGGAAAAGCTGGGCCATGGCGACTTCTCGACGTCCATTCCGGTCGGCGGCACCAAGGAAGTCGGCAAGCTCAGCCGCACCATCGAGGACATGCGCAACAACCTGGTCGAGCTCACGGGCACGTTGCGCCGTCGTGAAGCCGAAGCGCAGGCCGTGCTCAGCGGCATCGTCGAGGGCGTGTATGCCGTCGATAAGTCACGTGTCATTCGCTATTTGAATCCGCAGGCCGCGCAGCTGCTCGGCGTTCAAGCGCACGAAGCGATCGGCCGCTTCTGCGGCGACGTGCTGAAGCCGTGCCGTGATGTCGATGGCGTTCGGCCTTGCGAGACCAATTGCCCCATCGTGCGCGCACGGCTGGAGGGAAGCTCGCAGGCCACCGAACGTTTGCAGCTGAGCGAAGGCGCGCCGCGTATCACGATCATCACCAGCTCCAGCCCGGTGGACGACTTGCAGGTGCAGGTCATTCGCGATGAAACGGAGCTGGAGGGCGTGCGGCGGGCGCGAGACTCGGTGCTCGTCAACATTTCTCACGAGTTCCGCACGCCGCTGGCGGCGCAGCTCGCGTCGATCGAGCTGCTGCGCGAAGGCTTCGACACTATGACGAAGGATCAGCAGAAAGAGCTGGTGCTGTCGTTGGAGCGGGGCGCATTGCGGCTGACGCGCCTGATCGATAACTTGCTGGAAAGCGTGCGCATCGAATCGGGCCAGCTGAGTATTCGGCATCAAAGTGTGGCGCTGGCCGAAGTTGTCGAAGACTCCGAAGCTCTGATCGGCGCATTGCTGACTCAGCGGCGGCAGCGCTTGGAAGTGAACCTGCCCGAGGATTTGCCCAACGTCGATGGCGACGGTCCGCGCTTGACCCAGGTGTTCGTCAACCTGCTGGCCAACGCCAGCAAATTCGCGCCCGAAGACAGCCTCGTGCGGATCGGCGCGGAGCAGACCGGTGAGTTCGTCACCAGCTGGGTCGAGGACGAAGGGCCCGGCGTGCCCGAGATCGAAAACCATTCGATCTTCGATCGCTTCTATCGGAGCGCCGGCCAGGAACCCGAGCCGGGTGGCCTGGGTCTAGGATTATGGATCGTGAAATCCATCGTCGAGCGGCATGGCGGCAGCATCGCCGCGCGACGCACTGTCGAGGGACGGACGCGTTTCGAAGTAAAACTGCGACTCAGTGCTGACCTCTGAAGATTTTATGAAGATTTTATCCGCGGACGATGACAAGGATTTGCTGGCGCTGATCGCCTTCACGCTCTCGCAGGCGGGCTATCTCGTCGTCAAAGCCAGCGACGGCACGCAAGCCCTGCGCGCGTTCGAGAGCGAGGGACCGGACTTGGTCATTCTCGACATCAACATGCCGGGAGCATCGGGCTTTCAGGTCTGCGAAGCGATTCGCACCAAGTCACGCGTGCCGGTGATGATGTTGACGGTGCGCGGGGAAGAGGAAGATCTGGTGCGCGCCCTCGAGTTGGGTGCGGATGATTACTTGAGCAAGCCCTTCAGCCCGCGCACGCTGCTCGCACGCGTCAAAGCACTGCTGCGTCGGGCGGGCATGGAAAACACCGCGCCGCTTGCAGCTGGCCGCATCCGGCTCGACGTCGATGAGCACACAGTGCAGGTCGGCTCCAACCAGCCGTTGCGTTTGACCAAGCTCGAATTGCGTTTGTTACAAATGCTCATCGCCAATGCCGGCCACACCGTCAGCTCCGATCGCTTGTTGATGCAGGTGTGGGGTCACAAAGGCTCGGGCGATCGTCAGCTGCTGAAACAGCTGGTGCACCGCCTGCGACAAAAAATCGAAATCGACCCGGCCGCCCCGCAAATGCTGCAGACGGCGCCCGGTGCGGGTTACAAGTTGGTGGTGGAGTAACCGCCGGTTACAAAACGGTCGTCGTTCCGTAGCATTTCGCGCGCCAATTCGTGACTCGCACGTTACAGACTTGATACCGCTGCTCGCCTAGTCTGTCCTCCTACATCAAAGGAGCGACCATTTGGCGGGATTGCTGAGAACCATAGTCATTGTCGGCGGAGGATTCAGCGGCACGGTGGTTGCCGCGAATCTCCTGCGGCGGCCGCCGACCGGCCCGACGCGGCTGGTGCTGATAGAGCGCGCTAACGAAGTGGCGCGTGGCGCGGCCTATGCCGAGCGTGGCTTTCCTTATCTGCTCAACGTGCCGGCGAGCCGCATGTCGGCGAACTCGGCCGCGCCCAAGGAATTCCTCGAGTTCGCGCAGCGTCGCATGCCGAAGGTGACCGGCGAGGATTTCCTGCCGCGCGCGTTGTATGGCGAATATCTGAACGAAGTGTTGCTGGCAGCGCAGCTGAGCGCGCCAGGAAACATTCGGCTGGAGATCGTCAAAGGCTCGGTAGTGAATCTGCGCCGGCTCGAACGTCACGTGCCGCTGCAAGTCGAGCTGGACGATGGCCGGCGCTTCACCGCGGACGACGTAGTGCTCGCGCTGGGCAATCCCAAACCGGCATCGCTGGCCGCGGCCAGGGAGGTGCTCACGCATCCGGCGTACGTGGCCGATCCCTGGGCCGCCGATCTGAAATTCGATAGATCGCAGACGGTGCTGTTGATCGGCACGGGCCTGACCACCGCCGACATCATCAATGTCGCTTCAGCCGATCCGCAGCGCTTGCCGACGCTGCATGCTTTGTCACGCCACGGACTGGTGCCGCCGCGTCAAACGCCCTTTCGTCCCGACGCATTCAAAGGCGACGGCAACGCGCTGCTGCTGGCTGCCTCGACGTCGTTACGTCGGTTGACCAGCTCGGTTCGTTTGCTCGCCAATGAAGCCGAACAGATGGGTGGCGACTGGCGCGAAGCCATCACTTTCGTTCGCAATATGGCGCCGACCATCTGGCAGCGCTTGCCCGAGCGCGACCGCGTGCGTTTCCTGCGCCACGTGCGCGCGCATTGGGACATCTATCGTCATCGCTTGCCGCCGGAGATGATTCAGAAGATCGACGCGCTCAGGCATGCGCAGCGTCTGACGATTCACGCCGGCCACATCAAAGAAATCATTCCGCGCGGAGATCGCATCGAAGTGATCTGGCGACCGCGCGGCGCGGAGCGCATGCGAGCCCAGCAGTTCGATCGCGTGGTCAATTGCACCGGCCCCGATTACGCCATCGCGCGTTCGTCCGAGCCGCTGTGGCGCAATCTCGTGCAATGTGGATTGTGTGTTCCCGACACGCTGGGTCTCGGATTGCGCACCGGCCCGAACGGCGCCGTCGTCGACGCCGACGGCTGGCCCGGTCCGCATCTGTTCTATGTCGGGCCGATGTTGCGTGCCGACCATTGGGAGGCAACAGCGGCTCATGAGTTGCGCGGTCATGCGGAAAAGCTGGCCGCGCTGCTGGCTACGGAGCGGCGATGACGCCATGAAAATCCTGGTTGCGGATGACGATGCCGATCTGCGGGCGCTGATCGGATTCACCTTGATGCAGGCGGGCTTCGATCTCTGTACCGCCGTGGATGGCGAAAGCGCCCTGCAGGCGTTTCAACGCGACTCGCCGGATCTGGTGCTGCTCGATATCAACATGCCAGAGCCGAATGGCTTGAAAGTGTGCCGTGAGATTCGCGGTCGCTCGCCCGTGCCCATCATGATGCTGACAGTGCGGGACGTCGAAGAAGATCTGATCGAGGCCTTCGACTCGGGCGCGGACGATTACGTGCACAAACCATTCAGCCCGCGCGCCTTGCTGGCGCGCGTGCGAGCGTTGATTCGTCGATCGGAGCCGCTCGACAGCGGGCCGGTCACGGCGGGTAATCTGCGCCTCGATCCGGATCAACGAACGCTGCAGTTCGGCGTGGCCCCGCCGATTCGGCTCACGCCGTTGGAATTGAAGGCGCTGCAGCTGCTGATGCTGACCCCCGGTCGCACGGTCACCGCGGAGAAGTTGCTACTTCATCTATGGGGCCGCGCCACGGCTCGCGAGCGTCGCACCCTCAAACAGCTGATCTATCGGCTGCGTAACAAGATCGAAGTGGAAGCATCGTCGCCGGAAGTACTGCAGACCACGCCGGGCGCCGGCTACAAGCTGATGGTCGATTGAGAACGAGTGGCTATCTGCTCATGCGTCGTAACCGGACATCGGGCCGGATCGCGCAAAAGCTGACCGGCCTATCACCCAGCCTCGACTGACCGCATGACCCGCGCTCGGTAAATTGCCAACAGCGATATGCGGCGGACAAGGGTCGCGCATCGCGGGCTGCAAGCCGACTTTCTCCCCCTGGGCAAGCAGTCAGATTGGCCCTCTCGTCTCCCTCCTCACGGCGACGAGAGGGTATTTTTCCAGCATGACAATTCGTTAATGGAGCCCGCGAACGCTCGCGACCTCGCGCGGTCGTGTCAATAACGTAATGTTCCCGTGACCGCCGCACGGCAAAATCCGTTCAACGAGGTGGAACAGGAACGAGCAGAGTGGCGGAGGCAGCGGGCGGGGGTTGGGCAAGATGGCGTATCTGGTTGATCGCGGCCGGCGCCGGTCTGATCAGCCTGTTGCTGTTCGATGCGTTCCGCGTGCTGCTGGCCGAAGTGCACGCCTCCGAGGTCATGCGGCAGATGGCGGCCGAGCCTCTGCAGAATTTGCTGCTCGCATTGCTGGCGACCAGCCTCAGCTATCTCGTCCTCACTGGTTACGACCTGTCCGCGATGAAGTACGCCGACGTACAGATTCGCCGCTCCACGGTCCTGCTGACTTCCTTCATCGCCTACGCGCTTGGCAATACCGTCGGTCTCGGTGTGCTCACTGGCGGCGCCGTGCGCATGCGGCTCTACACGGCGGCCGGCATCGAAGCGAACAAAGTCGCGCAGGTCATCGCGTTCAACGCTAGTGCGTTCACTTTCGGCACGGCAGCCTTCGGTGCGGCGGCCCTGCTGTGGGGCGCACACGGTGTGGCCGAGCTTGCGCACATGCCTACCTGGCTGCTGCGTGTGATTGCAGGGGCCGTGCTGTTCGCTGTCCTCAGCTTCGTTGCTCTGTCGGCGCGACGACGCGAAGTCATGATCGCGTGGCGTTGGAAAGTGCGTTTGCCGCCAGCGAAGCTGGCCGTGCAGCAGCTGGCGATTTCGGCGCTGGATCTGCTCGCATCCGCGTCCGCGCTCTGGTTCTTGCTTCCGTCGGGCGCGGTCGAGCCAGGATCATTCATGGCTTGGTATGCGATTGCCATGGTGCTCGGCCTTCTAAGTCATGTGCCTGGCGGTCTCGGTGTGTTCGAAGCCGTTATCCTGCTGGCATGTAACGATCGAGTGCCGGTGGAGCAGATCCTCAGCGCACTGGTGCTCTATCGCGTTATCTACTATTTGGTGCCGCTGGTACTCGCAGCGGTGCTGCTCGCGGCCTACGAGGTGCGCTCCGGAATTGCAGCGCCCATCGGTCGCGCCGCAGTTCGACTGTCACCTATGTTGCTGGCGACGATGACGTTCATCGCCGGCGGCTGGTTGCTCGTGTCAGGTGTGACGCCAGCGTCCGCTCAAGCCACGGACATGCTGGCGCTGCGAGTGCCGCTGACTCTGGTCGAAGCGTCGCATTTCATAGGCAGCGTCACGGGCTTCGCGATGATCGTCATTGCGCGCGGCTTGTTACATCGCCTCGACGCCGCCTGGTGGTCGGCGTTCGTCCTGGCGATCGTCGCCGCTGTGCTGGCCATGCCCAAAGGTTTAGCGCTGATCCAAGCCAGCTATCTGGCCGTGCTGGCCATCCTTTTGTATCTATCGCGCGCGCAGTTCGATCGGCGCTCATCGCTGTTCTCCAATCCGCTGCGGGGCGTGTGGCTGA
Source organism: Steroidobacter sp. (assembly GCF_036402275.1). NCBI lineage: Bacteria > Pseudomonadati > Pseudomonadota > Gammaproteobacteria > Steroidobacterales > Steroidobacteraceae > Steroidobacter > Steroidobacter sp. The sequence continues at coordinate 29,797 of NZ_DASWTF010000029.1, forward strand.
TCTCCATCGTGTGGATGGTGGCGGCGACGGTGTTCCTGCTGCTCTTCGTCTATCGCAGCGTCGACTACACGACCGAGCTCTGGTGGCAGTTCGAGTTCGACGCTCACGCGCCCCGTTCGTTGCGAGCCATGATGGGTGTGATGGTCGCCGGCCTGGGTGTCGCGCTTTGGCAGCTGCTGCGGCCATCTCCTGGCGCGCCGGCGCTGCCATCGACAGAGGAGATCGAGCGGGCCAACAGCATCGTGCGCACGCAGCCGTCGGCGGAAGCCAATCTCGCGCTCATGGGCGACAAGCACTTGTTGTTCTCGACGCAAGGCAATGCCTTCATCATGTACGGCCGCCAGGGCCGCTCCTGGATTTCATTGTTCGATCCGGTGGGGCGGCCGTCGGAATGGCCGGAGTTGATCTGGCGATTCATGGAGCTCGCCACGGATCATGGCGGGCGCGCGACGTTCTATCAGGTGCGTGGCGAAACGCTGCCTCTTTACCTCGACGCGGGACTGCGCGCGTTCAAGCTGGGCGAATACGCCTACGTCGACTTGCGAGCATTCACCACGAAAGGCTCGAAGCGCTCCCACTTACGACAGGCCATCAATCGCGGCGAACGCGATGGCCTGGAGTTCTCGTTGATCGAATCCCGCGACGTACCCGCCTTGTTACCGGAGTTGCGTGCCGTGTCCGACGCGTGGCTCGATGCGCATGAAACGCGTGAGAAAGGCTTCTCGCTGGGCACCTTCCACGCGGACTATATTTCCAGACAACCGTTCGCTCTGGTGCGCCAGCAGGGACAGCTGGTCGCATTCGCCAACCTGCTGTACACGGACTTGAAGAGCGAGGCCAGTGTCGATCTGATGCGTCAGCTGCCGCTGGCGCCGCCCGGCACGATGGACTTTTTGTTCACCAAGCTGATGCTTCATTTTCAGGTGGAGGGTTATCAGCGGTTCGGGCTCGGTATGGCGCCCATGTCCGGCATGGCGAGTCACGAGCTTGCGCCTCGCTGGCATCGGTTCGGACGTCTGTTGTTCGATCACGGCGAGACGTTCTACAACTTCCGTGGCCTGCGCAGCTTCAAGGACAAGTTCGAGCCGGTGTGGGAACCGCGTTACCTGGTTGCCGGTGGAGGTTTGACACCCTTGCTCACCTTGGCTGATGTGGCTGCGCTGATCAGTGGCGGGCTACGAGGAATGATCGCGAAATGAGGGTGTATCGCTGGTGTCTTCTGCTGTTCATCGTGGCGCTCGCGCCCAATGCCCCGGCGGAAACCATCTCGCACGGCCGGTTCGATAAGATCGAGATGTACCGGCCGCAAGGAGAGGTGCGCCAGACCGCCCTGTTCTTCTCGGGTGAACGGGGCTGGACCAAAGAGCTCGAAACCATCGCGCAATCGCTCGTACGGCAAGGCGTGCTGGTCGCCGGCATCGATTCGCACGCGTTCTTTCGCAAGCTGGAGCAGGATGAAGGCGATTGCGTTTTCCCGAGTGGCGACCTGGAAAACCTGAGTCACTTCCTGCAGGCCTACTATCGACTGCCTGCTTATCGGCCCGCACTACTGATTGGTGAATCGTCCGGCGCGGAATTCGTTCACGCGATGCTGGCTCAAGCGCCAGCAGGCACATTCGGGGGCGGTATTTCGCTTGGCGTTCGTCCGAAGCGTGCGTTGAAGAAGCCGCTGTGTCCGGCTGATGAAAGCGCATCCAGTGCGCAGCCCGAGGCGCTTTGGCTGGCATTGAAAGGCGACGGCGACTTCCAGACTTGGGAGCCGCAGTTCGCTTCCGCCTTCCAGCGCCTCGCCGCGAGCACGCATGCTCCACCTGCCGTAAGTGCGGCGGAGTTGGAAGATCTGCCGATCGTCGAAGTCAGCTCACAGGGTAAAGGCGACACGCTGGCCGTGCTCATTTCCGGAGACGGCGGCTGGGCAGGCATCGATAAGGAACTGGCGGCGGCGCTAGCCAAACAAGGCATGCCCGTGGTCGGGCTGGATTCGTTGCGCTACTTCTGGACCAAGCGCACGCCGGAGAGCACGGCAGCCGATGTGGATCGCTTGGTGCGCCATTACCTCGCGGCGTGGAAGAAGCGCTCGGTGCTGTTGATCGGTTTTTCTCAAGGCGCCGACGTCATGCCGTTCGTCGTCAATCGATTGCCGGCCTCGACACGCGAGCGGCTACGAACCGTGGCGCTGTTGTCACTGTCGCAAACGGCAGTGTTCGAATTCCATTTGCAGAACTGGTTGGGCGCGGAACAGGATGCGAAACCCGTCGCGCCCGAGCTGTTGAGAATGAAAGGCGTTCGCGCCCTGTGCGTGTATGGTGAAGATGAAACAGAGTCGCTGTGCGCGATGCCCGCGGCTAAATCGCTGCAAGTATTGAAGCTTAGTGGCGGTCATCATTTCGATGGCGACTATCCCAAGCTGGCGTCGTTGCTCTTGAGCCACATGCACTGACGGAGCACTCGACGTCGACTCGGTGGTTGACTGTAACGTGCTTGTTGTACGCTGCGTCGGCAGTTCCCAGTGAGGGAACTGCAGACACCCTGGAGCGTTACTTTGCGCGCGCTCAGCGGCGCTTAACCGGACCGGGTCCGGGGAGCAGCAGTGATGAACAACAAAGCGGACACGCAGACCTGGTTGGAGTGGCAACAGGCTGTGGTGAAGCTGATTCGTGAAGACTTCAGCGAAGTGCTGACACAGGTTGGTGAGGAAGACGTGGACTGGGACGCCTGGCGCCCACTCTACGAGCAGGGATTGTCGCCGCGAGACGCGGTGGCGGACGCGTTCCTGTTGTTGCCCGCTTGAAGCCGGCGTCATAAGAGTTATGCACTTGGCCCCATAGTTAACGGGGCCGGCACGCCCAATACTGCAAGCTCTGCCACAGCGGAGCTGCCGAGTGAGTGCATCCCAACGTCTGCCAGTGATTTTTCTCGGTCATGGCAATCCCATGAATGCCTTGGCCGACAATGTATACACGCGCGGCTGGAGACAGATCGGCGCGTCCTTACCCAAGCCGAGAGCAGTGCTCTGTATCTCAGCGCATTGGTATGTACCGTATACCGCGGTCACGGCCATGCAGTCACCGCGGACCATTCATGACTTCGGCGGCTTTCCGCGCGAACTGTTCGAGTTTCAATACCCCGCGCCGGGCAGTCCGGCTATCGCGGAGGACGTGCGCGATCTGATCGCACCGACAGTGCGACTCGATGATTCATGGGGGTTGGACCACGGGGCCTGGAGCGTGCTGTGTCACGTTTATCCCGATGCCGACGTGCCCGTTCTGCAACTGAGCATCGATGAGACGCTACCCGCGAGAGCGCATTATCGATTGGGCGAGCAACTCGCAGTCTTGCGAGAGCAGGGCATTCTGATCGTCGGCAGCGGCAATCTGATTCACAACCTGCACGCGTATGGTTGGGGCCGTCGTGTGGTCGATCCCTACGATTGGGCTGTTCGATTCGAAGAGCAGGCTCGCGCGTGGATGCTCGCTGGGAATCATCAGCCATTGATCGATTATGAGCTGCTCGGCGAGGACGCGGCGCTCGCCGCACCGACTCCCGATCATTATTTGCCGCTGTTGTATGTGCTGGGCGCGCAGCTGCCCGGAGACAAAGTCACATTCCCGGTCGAGGGCGTCGACGGCGGCTCGATCTCCATGCTCTCAGTCCAGCTTGGCTAGTGCCACCCCCGGGCACATGGAATGTGCCCCGCCACCTTGGTGGCGGCTCCGGCGAAAAAACCACGTTTTTTTCGCTCGGAGCGCGGCTCGTCGTGACATGGATGTCCGATCAGCCGCCATAAAAGGAAACAGCCCGATGTGAACGACACATCGGGCTGTTTGGTGCAGGCGCCGGGCGACGATGGTTCGCCGTCCTGACAGCCGGGTGGCGCGTTAGCCGCCGCCCTGACGTTCCTGCAACTTCGCAGCGACGCGCTCGCGCACGTCAGCATTGGCCGTCATCGTCTCGACGATCTGGTTGAACTCGTCGACATTCAAGCCCGACTTTTCGACCGCCGCGATCATGTCGGATTCAGCTTTGGCCTTCACTCCATCGGCCTGCGCGGGATCCTTGGCGGTCTGCAGATCGGAGGCGGCCTTTTCCTGAATCGTCTGCACCGCTACGTACGCATCGGCGAACTTCTCGATTTTCTCATCGGTGATGTTCGCTGAAGCCGCGGTGTTGCTCTCTGGCGTCGCCGGAGTTGCCGGCTCCATCGAGCTCGGCTCGCTCGGCGGCAGCTGCGACTCGGTCGCCGGCGAAGGATATTCCTGAGCAGGCGGTGCAGGTTCTTGTACCTGCGCCCATGCCGCTGGGGCTGCTGCGGCGCTCGCGGCGAACAGCGCGGAGTAAATTAGGTTGGAACGTAAACTCATGAGGATCTCCTCGTCTTGCGGCATCACTTGTTTTGAATACCGCTCGCACAGACGAGGTTCCGCACGCGCGAATTTTTTAAAGATGCCTGTCGGCGACGACCGACTTGTCAGCAGCTGCCGGACGCGCGCATGCGCGATTTAGGTGCGCCCCGATCAGTGCTTGGCTCAAGCGTTCTTCACCATGGCCATCACCTGACCCGCATCGAGCGTGCTGGCCTTGTGCTGGATCTCAGACGAACATTGACCTTGTATTTGCTTCGCCTGCCCAAGCAATGACTGATACGTCTGTTGTATGAGCGCCGTGCTCATTTGTCTGCCACCCGAGTAATAACGCTTGGCAAGTTGGCCGAGCGCATACGTGGTCGCGAACGACATCGCCGCGCCTGCCGTCACACGACCGAGTCCGCGCCCTAGACCTCCAGCGACGCTACCGAGCAAACCGCCGAGCAACTTGCGGCCGAACTGTTCGACATACTGCGATGTGAGGCCGACGCCGGCCGTCGCGAGGAACTCGCGAATGTGACCTTTGTCGAGCTGAAATCCGTAGGCCTGGCCGATGCGATACACGAGCTTGATCTGCAGCGGAATGATGGCCATGGTCGCCAGGGATTGCGGCAACAGCTCGATGGCGCCGTTCACGATGGAATGATTCAGGATGTACTTGTCGAGCTCGGCGTCCGACATCGTCGTCTGTCGCACGTCGCCGCCCAGCGACTGCGCCGTCGGAGTTGCGATCGCAGCGGCCACCGGCGTGTTGGGCAGTGGCGCATCGGCGAGCGCTGCCGCTTCTTGCTGGACCTGCACGGTTTGTTTGCTGTCCAAACCCAGCGCCGTGCTCAGCTCCTGCAGGAATTTCCTTTCCGCGTCGCTGGCGACGTCATCGGCATCGCAAACACAAACTGCCATCTCATACGCGAGCTGCTTGTGCATCGGATCGGTCAGCGCTGCGGCCGCCTGCGACACATTCACTCGCTTGAGCAAAACGCTTTGATAGATCTGCGCCAGCTGCGGCGCGCCCGCTTCGCCCGCGAGCGACTCGGCGATGCGCTTGATCTCCTCACGCTCGCGCTCGTCCTTGTTACCGTCGCTGAACGCTGCGAGCAGCGCAATGGTCAGAACGGCCTCTTGTTCGCGTGCATTCATCGAATCCACCGTGCGTCTTTACTTGCGTGCCGGACCCCGCTGCTGACTCAGCGCCACGCCGCCGAGAATCAATGCGCCGGCGATGGCCATGCTGAGCGTGAGGGGCTCACTCAAGAACACCCATGCCCAGATTACGCCGAACAGCGGCACCAGATAAGTCACCGTCGACGTCCGGGGCGCGCCGATGCGATATAGCAGCCTGTAAAAGAGGAAATACGCGAGGCCGGTGCACAGTGCGCCCAGCAACACCGCGGACAGCCAGGAGACGGCCGGAATCGGCGTGCTCGGCCAGGTTGCCGCCGCAAGCGGCGCTACTACGATCGATGCGCACAGCACGGTGCCGGCAGCGACCGCGCTCGGCGGCAGATCGTGCAAATAACGCTTGGTGAAATTCCCGCCGAACCCGTACAGGATAGAAGCGAATACGCCCGCCGACGCCGCATGCAAGGCGTTGCCGCCGCCGGCAGTCTTACCGCTCGCGAGCACGGCGACGCCGACGAAGCCGGCCAGCAAACCGAGCGCGCTCCGCTTGCTGATCTTCTCGCCAAACAACATAAACGCCACGATGCTGGTGAACATCACGACGGTCGCATTGCTGATCGCGACGACACCGGCCGGCGCACGCTGCGCGGCCCATGCGAAGAGCACGAACGGCGCGGCTGAGTTGATGACGCCGATGCCGAGGAAACGCAACCAATGCGATGCCGTGAGCTGGTCTTTGACGCGCAAAAGAAACGGCAACAGGATCAACGCGCCCAAGGCAAGGCGCACTTCGACCAGCGCGAACGCGCCGAAGTCCTTGGCAGCGATGCGCATGAACAGGAACGAGCCGCCCCACACCGCGCCGAGCAGCAACAGCTCGGCCGGCGTCTGCCAGGCGCTGGCGACGGGGGCAATGGGACTGGCTGCGGTCGTGGACCGCAAGGTGGGTTCGGAACTGGACATTGGATTAACCGGAGCGCGACTGCGCGGGGCAAGCAAACTGCGCCTCGTAAATAACATTTACGACCGACGCTGTCACTGAATTTGCCCGATATCGGCGCTCGCTGCGCGGGCGAGATAGTTTTTCTGATGCAACGGCCCGCATCTGTAACTTCGGGCTAACGATAACCCTTGGCTTGCAACGAGAACAGGTGCGCGTAATGACCGCTCAATTCCATCAGCTCCGTGTGGCTGCCGCGCTCGATGATGCGGCCGTTCTCGATCACCACGATCTGGTCGGCCATGCGCACGGTGGAAAAACGATGCGAGATCAGGATGGCGATGCGTCCGCGGGTCAGCGTGCGGAAGTGCTCGAAGATGGTCGCTTCGGCGCTCGCGTCCATTGCCGAGGTCGGTTCATCCAGCACGAGGATGTCGGCGCGCGACCGCATGAACGCACGTGACAATGCGATCTTCTGCCACTGCCCGCCGGACAGCTCGCGACCGTCGTTGAACCATTTGCCCAGCGGCGTGCGATAGCCCTCGGGGAGCGTGGCCACGATCGGCGCGGCCATGCCTTTCTCGCCCGCATCGCGCCAGCGTCCTTCGTCTTCGAAGTGTTGCACGTCGCCGGCGCCGATGTTCTCTCCAAGCAGCAACTGATAACGAGTGAAGTCCTGGAAGATCACGCCGATGCGATCGCGCAGCGCTACTTCTTCCCACTCACGCAAGTCCTGCCCGTCGAGCAGGATGCGGCCCGACGTTGGCGCATATAGACGAGTGAGCAACTTGATGAGCGTGGTCTTGCCTGAGCCGTTCTCGCCGACCAGCGCCAGCGACTCGCCGGGGCGAATGTGCAGGTCGATGTCCACCAGGGTCGGTTGCTCGGCGCCCGGATAGGTGAAGCTCACCTTTTCGAAACGAATGCCGTCGTCGGGCTTAGGGCCGCGAACCGCCGCGCCTTTGTTGCCGTTGACCGGCGTTTCCAGATAGTCGTACAGCGTCGACAGATAAAGATTGTCTTCGTACATGCCGCCCACCGCGGACAGGATGGCCGAGACCGCCGACTGCCCCTGACGGAACAACATCAGATACATCGTCATCTGGCCCAGCGTGATGCGTGTGGCGATGGCGGAGAGCGCGATCCACGCGTACGCGCCGTAAAGCGTGGCGGTCGCTATGAGGCCGAGAACGAAACCCCAGGTGTCGCGACGAATGGTGAGATTGCGGTCCTCGCGATACAGCTTGTTGAAAATGTCCCGATAGCGTTGCAGGAACAAGGGACCCAGGCCGAACAGCTTCACTTCCTTGGCGTGGTCTTCGCGCGCCAGCACCGTTTCGAGATACAGCTGCATGCGCGTTTCGGGCGAGCGCCACAGGAACAGACGGAACTTGTCGCCGGAGAATTTCGCCTCGGCCAGAAACGCTGGCAGGCCGGCGAGAATCAGCAGCACCACGGCCCAGGGTGAGAAATTCAGGAGGAGCGAGCCGAAGCTCAATAACGAGATCGCGTTTTGCAGCAGGCCGAACGTACGCGTCACGAGCGACAGCGGCCGGCTCGACGCTTCACGGCGGGCGCGGGTGAGCTTGTCATAGAAGTCGCTGTTCTCGAAGTGCGACAGTTCGAGCGTCAGCGCCTTTTCGAGGATCATCACGTTCACGCGCTGGCCGAGCTGCGCGCGCAACAACGACTGGCACAAATTCAGTCCGCGCTGTGCGCCGGCAATCGCGGCGACCAGGGCGCCTTCGCCCGCCACCAGCAGCAGGGCATGATTCGTCAACGATTCACGCGCTTCGGCGGAACCCTGGATGGCGGCGACGACAGCGTCGACGATCAACGCGCCGAGATAGGCGACAGCCGCTGGCAACGCGCCAGCGACCAGTGTCAGTAACGCGAACGCGATCGTGAGCGGGCGACTGGTGGTCCACACCAGCTCGAGCGCACGAGTGCTGTACGCGAAAACGCCCGCGAAACCGCGAGCGAGTTCAGGATTGGCGGCGGGTCGACGCAGCGAGCTCATGGGCCGTCATTCGCCTTGTAATTGCTTTGTCATCTGCAGCAGCACAAAATCCAGTTCATGAGTAATCCCGGAGATAAACTTGCCGACCCGCGTTCCGGACGCGTCGCCTATGATGAGCGCGGCAACTCGGTCTGGGAATGGCAACTCGAGACCGGCGTCTACAGCCGCGACATCAGCACGCAGCGCCTCAAGAAGCTGGACATGAACGACCTGTCCATCGCCGAGACCGCTCGGCATCCGCGCCCGGCCGGTCTGAAGAACGGCTCCAATCCTTACGACAATTCCTCGACAGCCGGCGGCAACGTTGGCAACGATCCTTACAATAGTGGCGGCGGAAGCGCTCTCAAGAGTGGCGCCCAACCCCCGCCGCGACGCCAGCCCGTGGACCCGAAGAAGCTCCAGGAGTGGGCCGAGCTGCGCAAGCGGGTCGAGCAACTCAAGCGCGACGAAGGCGACGACTAAAGAAAAGCCCTCTTCGTCGCCGAAGAGGGCTTTCGCAGTCACTGCCGGGCGCCGGAGGCTGGCGCCGGAATCCGCAGTTTCAGGTCATTGCGGCGCGTAAATCTGATCGAATACGCCGCCGTCGGCGAAGTGCACTTTCTGCGCCTGCGCCCAACCGCCGAAGTCCTTGATGGTGACCAGGTTCAGCTTCGGAAAGGTCTTGGCGTATTTCGCGGCCACGGTCTGGTCGACCGGCCGATAAAAGTTCTTTGCGATGATTTCCTGCGCTTCTGGGCTGTACAGATAGTTCAGATACTCCGTGGCAACGTCGCGGGTGCCCCGTCGCAGCACGACCTTGTCGACCACGGCGACCGGCGGCTCGGCAAGGATGCTCAACGTCGGCACCACGATTTCCACCTTGTCCGCGCCCACTTCCTTGATAGATAGGAATGCCTCGTTCTCCCAGGCCAGCAGAACGTCGCCGATGCCGCGCTGAACGAACGTCGTCGTCGCGCCACGCGCACCGGTGTCGAGCACTGGCACATGGCCGAACAGCTTCCTGGTGTATTCCTTCGCCGAAGCTTCACTGCCCCCGGGTTGTTTCAATGCCCAGGCCCATGCTGCGAGATAGTTCCAGCGCGCGCCGCCCGACGTTTTTGGATTTGGCGTGATCACGGCCACGCCCGGCTTGATCAGATCGCCCCAGTCCTTGATGCCCTTCGGGTTGCCCTTGCGAACCAGGAACACGATGGTCGAGGTGTAGGGCGACGCATTGTGCGGCAGGCGGGACTGCCAGTTGACGGGCAGCAGCTTGCCGGTGGAGGCGATCGCGTCGATATCGCCCGCGAGCGCCAAGGTCACGACGTCGGCGGGCAGACCGTCGATGACGGTGCGCGCCTGCTTGCCCGAGCCGCCGTGCGATTGTTTGATCGTGACTTTGTCGCCGGTCTTTTTCTGCCAGTGAGCCGCGAACGCCTTGTTGTACTCCTCGTACAGCTCGCGCGTCGGATCATAAGAAACATTCAGGAGGCTCACATCGGCGGCCTGCGCCACCGGGCCGGCGAGAGTCAGGGCGGTCAGCGCCAGTCCGGCCCACTTGCGCCACGAGAACGATTTGCAACGAGTCATGAGTTTTCTTCTCCGCAACCTTCAACAAACAAACCATTAAAAAAATCAGAACCCGACCGCGAACCGCGTGAACAACGCTTCTTCGTCGGGACGGTCGCCGGTCGCGGCGCCGCCTTCGAAGCGCGTCACGTCATAGTTCAGGGACCACTTGTAGTTCTGGGTCAGATACCAGTTCAGGCCCAACCCCCAGGCGCTGGCTTTGCTGGCGCTGCTGGCGGGGTTGGCGAACGAATCGGCGCCGCCGACGAAGGCGTCGTCGTCGATGTCCAGCTCGTGATAGCGCGCGACCAGCTCCAATGCGCCCCAGGTTCCCTGCGTCGGATCGAACACCGACTGTGACGTGAAGCCGCGGAACGATTCGTCTTCACCGGTAGCGAACCAGGCGAGCTGGACTTGCCATGCGGTGTTGTCGAGCTGTGCGCGGCGCAAGCCTGCAGCCGGAGTGAGGCGTGAGACCTCCTGAGAAACATTCACGTACTCGCCGAGCACGCTGAAGCTGCCGACCGAGTAATAAGCTTGTGGGGTCCAGCGCAGACGCTCGCCATCGGCGATGGTGCCGTTCACGGCGGGCGTCGTGCCGCTGGCGGCAGTGGCTGCACGATAGCTGAAGAATGTTTGCTGACCCGGCGTGCGATAGCCGGGTAGCAGCGTGCTCGTGCTCGTGCCCGTCGAGTCGACGTATGTGCCGGCGAGGCCGAAGCCGAGTCCGCGCAGCGCGAAGTTGTCCGAATTCAAGAAGGGCTGAAAGAACAGTCGCGCGGCCCAATCGCCCTTGGTGTCGTTCTCGGCATCGGCGGTCGGTGTGTTGGCATCGCTGCTGCCGCCGTCACTGACGCCGTTGAAATAACCCAGCGAATAATTCACTACGCCGCCCGCGAGATCGCCGCCCAATTGCAGACCGAGATCGCGATTCGGCACGAGGCTGGTCGGAAAACCGCGCTCGATGAAGCGCAGGTCGGTTGCGGACACCAGTCGTTCGAGTCCGACCGGTACTTTGAACTTACCCGCGGTGACGACGGCCCACGGTTTCAAACGTGCGGCGACGAATGCGTCGAGGATGATGGTGCGACCGCCGGCGAAGTCCGGCGTGAAACGAAAGTCATAGATGTTGTTGAAGGTGCCTTCGAACGTCGGGCGTACTCGACGCAGTAACCACGTGTCCGCGGTGGTGGGCGTGATTTCGTCCGGAAAATGGCGGCCATCGAAATGCAACACGCCGCGCAGACGCGCGACATTCGCGCCATCGGCCGACTGAATGCGAAAGCCCTGCTGAGGCGATGCGCGTACGATCGGCGTGTTGGGCACGGCGGCCTTGGCGGCTTCCTCGGTCAACTCCAGCTTGCGTTCCAGAATGCGGATCCTCTGCTCTTGGGCTTCCAGCCGCTCTCGCAACTCGGAGATCTCGTCGGCCCGCACCCCGGCAGCAGCCAGAGTGAGCGCGAGCCCGATGCTTCCGGCCAGCAGCTTCGACGACATCGGAATTCTCCCAGTGGCCTTAAGACCATCGTAGGAGCGGGGCGGTGACCGATCAGTCGGGGCGGCGTGACAATCAGGTGTCAACCGGGCCGCGGGGGTAGAACTTGCGGACCTGGCAGAGACCCGACCGGCACCAATTGCATACAAGGAAGTTGACTCCCGCTCGGGCGGCCGGTAATACTCACCCGCATGATCAACTCGCTCGCAATTCACCGCTGGTGGTGGCGACCCTCACAGGAGAGGGCCGCTGGAGCTTGCCGGGCGTAACAAACACACACTAGCCAAGCATCCAAAGAACCCATCTCCGTGCACCGATCCGGAGATGGGTTTTTTATCGCCCCTCGCCGGACCGAAGAGCACGGGTCAACGCCGAGGACAGTTCAGTGCAACCACCCTTCGACATCGCCGCAGACCTGGACACGCCAGTCTCGGCCTATTTGAAGCTCAAGCCGTTCAAGCCGCGCTTTTTGCTGGAAAGCGTCGAGGGCGGCGAGCGGCTGGCGCGTTACTCGTTCATAGGTTTCGGCGATTGCCTGGAAGTGCGCCTCGATGAAAAGGGACTCAGCATCGACGGCCGGCTGAGCCCGCCGCCGCAGACCCAAGCCGAACTGCTGAGCGCATTGCGCAGTGCATTGGCGCGCGCTCCGCAGCCCAGTCCGCAGATTCCCGGCGTGCCGCTGCCCGGCGGTTTGGTGGGCGCCGCGAGTTACGATCTGGTGCGGCGCTTCGAACGATTGCCGCCGCGCAAGCCGCTGGCTGAAGCCACTCCAGAAGCTCACTATCTCGCGCCCCGGTCGCTGCTGGTGTTCGACCATCTCACTCGCGGCGTGGCTTTGTTACACGCGGGCAGCGAAGCGGAACGAATCGCGTTGCGGCGCGAAGTCGTCAAGGCGCTGCGCGGAGCCATCCCGTCCAGCGACAGGAAGATCAAGTACGCGCCCGCCGTCGGCAGCCTCACCGAACAGCAGTACATCGAAGGTGTCCATCGCGTGAAGGAATACATCGCCGCTGGCGATGTGTATCAGCTGGTGCTGTCGGTGCGCTTTGCCGGCCAGTGCGATCTGGAGCCGTTCGAAGCCTATCGCGCGCTGCGCCTGCTGAATCCCTCTCCTTATATGTACTTCTGCGAGCTGGGTGACGCGACCATCGTCGGCTCGTCGCCCGAAGCGCTGGTGAAGTTGTCTCGCGGCCGGGGGTCGATGCGTCCCATCGCAGGCACGCGCCCGCGAGGTCGCGACTCGGTCGAAGACGCGCTGTTACAAAAGGAGCTGCTCGCCGATCCGAAGGAGAACGCCGAGCACATTATGCTGGTCGATCTGGCGCGCAACGATCTGGGTCGCGTCGCGAAGGCCGGCTCGGTGAACGTGAATCCTTATCGCAGCATCGAGCGCTACAGCCATGTCATGCACATCGTCAGCGGTGTGAACGGCGAGCTCGCGCCCGGCAAAGATGCGTTCGATTTGTTTGCTGCCGCGTTTCCCGCCGGCACGCTGGTGGGCGCGCCGAAAGTGCGCGCGATGGAAATCATCGACGAGCTCGAGCCGGTGCGTCGTGGCTTTTACGGCGGCACCGTCGGCTACTTCGGCCACGGCGGCGACATGGACCACGCCATCACGATTCGCACCATGGTGTTCCGTGGCGACACCTATAGTTTCCAGGCTGGCGCCGGCGTGGTCGCGGACAGCGTGCCGGCCACTGAATATCAAGAGGTCCTGGCCAAGAGCGCCATCGTGCGCCGGGCCCTGGCGCTCGCGGAGGAGGGGCTGTGAGCAATCAACACGAAGCAGCGCGTCTGCTGCTGATCGACAACTACGATTCGTTTACTTACAACCTGGTGCAGGCCTTCATGGTGCTCGGCGCCGAGGTGCTGGTCCATCGCAACGACAGCATCACGGTCGACCAGGCGAAGTCGCTGAAACCTTCGCATCTGTGCATTTCGCCCGGCCCGGGCACGCCGTATGACGCGGGCGTCTCGATGCGCATGATCGAAGCGTTCGCCGGCGAGATTCCGATTTTCGGCGTGTGCCTCGGGCACCAGTCGTTGGTGGAAGTTTTTGGCGGCAAAGTCGTGCGCGCCGGGCGACTCATGCACGGCAAGACCTCGCTCGTGCATCACGACGGCCAGAGCATTCTGAAAAACATGCCGGAGCCGTTCGAAGCCGGGCGTTATCACTCTTTGATCGCGCAGCCCGATACGTTGCCCGAGGCGCTCGAAGTCACGGCGCGCACCGATGAAGGCGAGATCATGGGTGTGCGGCACAAGTCCTTCAACGTCGAAGGCGTGCAGTTCCATCCGGAAAGCGTGCTCACGCCGCAAGGCCCGGTGCTGATGGGTAACTTCCTCCAGCAACGTTCCGGCAAGCGAGCGGCATGATCATGCGCCAGACGCTGGAGCGATTGCTCGATCGCGATAACCTGAGCGAGCAGGAAGCCTCAGAGCTGCTGGTTGCATTGACCGATCCCACGCTCGCGCCGGCGATGGGTGGCGCGGTGCTCGCAGCGTTGCGAGCCAAAGGCGTGACCGCCGATGAAGTGCGCGGCTTCGCGAAGAGCATGCGCAAGCTCGCGCGTCGGCCCGAGTTGCCGGAGGGTGGGCCGCTGGTCGATATGGTCGGCACCGGCGGCGATGGCTCGGGAAGTTTCAATCTTTCCACGGGTGCCGCGCTGCTGGTGGCGTCGATGGGCATTCGCGTCGCGAAGCACGGCACCAGCTCGGTTTCCAGCCGCAGCGGTAGCGCTGATGTGATTCGCGCGCTCGGCTTGAATCTGCCGCTCGATGAAAAGGCCGCGGGCGAATGTTTGGGTGCGACCGGCTTCACCTTCTTTTTCGCGCCTCACTATCATCCCGCGATGAAAGCCGTGATGCCGATCCGGCAGGCGCTGGGCGTGCGCACGGTGTTCAATATCCTAGGTCCGTTGTCGAATCCTGCCGAACCGGACTTTCATTTAATCGGCGCGTACCACGTCGACATCGCGGCGCTGATGGCCGAAACGCTGGCGGGAATGCCATTGAAACGCGCTTACGTCGTGCATGGCGCGGCGGGATGGGACGAAGCCACGCCCATAGGGCCGTTCACTTTGTTCGATGTCACGCCGGGCAAGGTGGTGCGCACGACGCGCAGCGCCGAAGAATTCATGCTGCCCCAGTGCAGCGTCGAAGAGCTCAAGGGCGGCGATGCGGCCTATAACGCCGAACATCTGCGCGCCGTATTGGAAGGTCGGGAACAGGGCGCCCACCGCAACGCGTTGATCCTGCAGGCAGCCCTGGTGCTGGAATTGCTCGGCAAAGCCGCTTCGGCGCAGGATGCCGCCCACATGGCCCAGGATGCCATCGAGAGCGGCGCCGGGCGGCGCCTGTTGGAAAAATTGACGGCTTTCGGCCAGCGGCAAAGCGCCGAAAGCCAGGGGCGCTGATATGTCCGGCCTGCTTGCTCAAATGACTCAATCGAGCCTGAGTCGGCTCGAAGAAGCGCGCTCGCGCGAATCCGAAAAGGCGTTGTGGTCTCGGGTCACCGACATGGCCCCGGCGCCGCCGTTGCGCTTGTCGCCGGAAGGTTTCGACATCATCGCCGAATGCAAACTTCATTCGCCGTCGGCTGGAGATCTATCCGCCAACACCAGCGATGTGGAAAGCCGCGTCACCGAATATGCATGCGGTGGCGCGTGCGCCGTGTCGGTGCTGACCGAGCCGTTGCGCTTCGGCGGCAATCTCGAACATCTGACGCGTGCTGCTCGTGTCCTCACGCCACACAACGTGCCCGTGATGCGTAAGGACTTTCTCATCGATCCGTATCAAGTGATGGAAGGTCGTGCTGCCGGCGCGGGCGGCGTGCTCGTGATCGTGCGCATGCTGGACCCGAGCCGCATCACCGCGCTGCTCGACTGCGCGGCGATGTTGAAGATGTTCGTGTTGCTGGAAGCGTTCGACTCCGCCGATCTGGACGTTGCGCGCGAGGTGCTGGCTCAGCGACGCCGGCACGACGAGCAGATCCTGGTCGGGCTGAATTGCCGCGACCTCGACAAGCTCACCGTCGAGCTGTCGCGCCTGTCCGAGCTGGCCGACAGCATGCCGCCCGGGTTTGCGCCGGTTGCCGAGAGCGGCGTGAACACGTCGGACGACGTCGCCAACATCGTCGGTCTCGGTTATCGGGTCGCGTTGATCGGCACCACGTTGATGAACTCGCCTCAGCCGCGCGAGTTGCTGGGCAAGCTGTTGTCGACTGGCCGTCAGGCGGCGATGAGCATGACCACGCTCAAGCTGCGAATCGCCAAAGGCGAAGTGCGCGAGGAATGATGTGGGTCAAAGTTTGCGGGCTCACGACGCCCGACGCAGTGGCGGCGGCGGTCGACGCCGGCGTGAATGCCGTCGGTTTCGTGTTCGCCGAGTCGAAGCGCAAGGTCACCGCCCAGCAGGCGGCAGAACTGGCGCGCAACGTGCCTCGTGACATCGTGCGAGTTGCTGTGATGTTGCATCCGTCACAAGCGCAGCTCGATGAAGTGTGGTCGCAGTTCCGGCCCGACGTGTTGCAGACGGATATCGACGATCTGCCCACGTTGCGATTGCCGGCGGGTTTGCAAGTGACGCCGGTACTACGCGCGGGGCGCGAGTTGCCGGCGGCGCTGCCGACGCGGTTGTTGTTCGAAGGTCCGGTCAGCGGCACCGGCGAGACCACTGACTGGTCCGCTGCGGCCACACTCGCGACACGAACGCAGTTGATATTGGCCGGCGGTTTGAAACCGGCGAACGTTGCCGAGGCCATCACTACGGCGCGGCCTTTCGGCGTCGACGTAAGCAGCGGCGTGGAAGCGCGACCGGGCGTGAAGGATCCGGCAAAGATTTATGAATTTGTCCGCAATGCACGCGCGGCGGGCGACGGAGCAAACAGATGAAACATTCCTTGAGCAAGACCGAGCAGCAGACGCTGCTGGCCAACGTCCAGCAGGACGCGTATCCCGACGAGCGTGGCCGCTTCGGTCCGTTCGGCGGTCGTTACATTCCGGAAACCCTGGTGCCGGCGCTCGACCGCCTGCAGGTGGGCGTCGATCGTTATCTGCGCGATCCGGAATTCCTGCGCGAGTTTCACGACGAGCTGAACAATTGGGTCGGTCGCGCGACACCGCTGACGCTCGCGCGGACGCTGTCGAAGCAGTGGGGCGCGGAAGTCTGGCTCAAGCGCGAAGACCTCGCGCATACCGGCGCGCACAAGATCAACAACTCCATCGGCCAGGTGTTGCTGGCGAAGAAGCTCGGTGCGAAGCGCGTGATTGCCGAGACCGGCGCCGGTCAGCACGGCGTCGCTTCAGCCGCGGCTTGCGCGCGCCTCGGCATGCCTTGCACTGTTTATATGGGCTCGATCGACATGGAGCGGCAAGCGCCCAACGTCGGTCGCATGAAGCTGCTCGGCGCCACCGTCGTGCCGGTCACCAGCGGCGATAAAACATTGCGTGCGGCCGTCGACGAAGCGCTGCGCGACTGGGTGTCCGATCCCAACGGCACTTACTACTGTCTGGGTTCGGCGATCGGTCCGCATCCCTATCCATACATCGTGCGCGAACTGCAGTCGGTCATCGGCCGCGAGGCTCGCGTGCAAATCCTCGAGCGCACTGGCAAGTTGCCGGACCTCGTGGTCGCTTCCGTAGGCGGCGGCTCGAACGCCATCGGCATGTTTCATCCGTTCGTCAAAGACAAGGACGTGCAGATGCTCGGCCTCGAAGCCGGCGGCAGCGGCAGTGGCCTGGGTCAGAACGCCGCTTCGATTGCCTACGGTACGCCCGGCGTACTGCAAGGCTGCTTCTCTCTGCTCTTGCAGGATGAGAACGGACAGATTCAGGAAACGCATTCGGTGTCGGCGGGTCTCGACTATCCCGGTGTCGGGCCGGAGCACGCGTTGCTGGCAAGCATCGATCGCGTCAAGTACGAGGCGGTGAACGACGACGATGCGCTAGCCGCTTTGGCCGAGTGCTGCGCGGCCGAGGGCATCCTGCCCGCGATCGAATCGGCGCACGCACTCGCTGGCGCGAAGCGTTACGCGCTCGCGAATCCCGGCAAGCGAATCCTGATTTGTCTCTCCGGCCGCGGCGACAAAGACATGCCGACGTTGCAACGTACTCTTTTGAAGGATGTGCTCTGATGCCCGCCCGTGATTCCGTCAGCACCGCAATTCGCAACCGGCGCGAGACCGGCCAACCGGCATTGGTTGCGTACATCACCGCGGGCTTTCCAAAGCGCGAAGGCTTCATCGAGCAACTGAATGCAGTGGCCGCGGCGTCGGACGTGGTCGAGATTGGCGTGCCTTTCACCGATCCCATGGCCGATGGCACCACGATTCAACGCTCGAGCCGGGTTGCGCTGGAGCAGGGTGTGTCGCTGCGCTGGATTCTACAGGAGCTGTCGCGCGCCGAAACAAAGCCGAAGGCGCCGCTGCTGTTGATGAGCTATCTGAATCCGTTGCTCGCCTATGGCATCGATAAGTTGCCGGAGGACGCGGCACGCGCCGGCATCGCGGGCTTCATCGTTCCCGACCTGCCGTATGAAGAAAGTCATGACCTGCGCAATGCACTGGACGCGCGCGGTCTCGCGTTGGTTCAGTTTGTAACTCCGGTGACTCCGACCGAGCGCATGCAGATGCTGTGCGAGGGCAGTGGCGGATTCATTTACGCGGTTACCATGACTGGCACCACCGGTAAGAATGTCGCCGTGCCGGAAGAAGTGCTGGAATATTTTCAGCGCGTGAAAAAGATCTCGCCGGTGCCGGTGTGCGCGGGTTTCGGCATCCGCAGTCGGGAACAGGTGCAACGGCTCGCGCCGTACATCGACGGCGCCATCGTCGGTTCAGCATTGGTCGAAGTGCTGGAGCGTGGCGAGGATCCGGCGAAGTTTCTGCGGTCCCTGCGAGAGTGACTTCCTGAACGGATCGGTAATTGTTGCCAGCTGACGACAGGATCGATAGTTCACTTGCACTGCGGCCATTCCTGCAGGAACAATTCGCTTCGTTGTTTCTTACGTAACGTCAGCGGGTGTGACTGCGCGCGGCGCAGGTGCAGGCAGGAAGCATGTCGAAGTCCGGTTGGTTCGCGGGATGGTTCGGGGCGAAAGCTAAAAAAGCGCCCCTGAAAAAAGCGGCAGAGAAGCCTGCCGCTCCCGCCAATCCCTATCACGCGGTGTCGGTTCTGCCCGGCGCGGACGCGTGCGCGGCGGCTTATCGATTTTCCGGTCAGCGCTATTTGTCACGTCAGGCCCCGCGTCTGCCTCTGCCGAGCTGCGACGTGCAGGCTTGCGGTTGTCGTTTCAAGCATCACAAGGATCGTCGCTCCGGCCCGCGGCGAAACAGCGATGTGGGCATGGTGATGGCGGGCTATTCCGGCCAGGAGCGTCGTCGTTCGCGCGGCCGTCGCGCCACGGATCAATATTAGTCGCTGATCTCCGGCGAGAACGCCGAGAGGCGGCTCTGCGTCCGGAGCATGTCCGCCTCGGTCAGCTCCGGCCGATCCGCTCTCATTCTTTGTAGCAGCGCTTCGAATGCCGACGCCGGCACCGCCGGACTGCAGAAATAACCTTGATACTGGTCGCAGCCCAGCTCGCGCAAAAAGCCCAATTGCTCCGCGGTTTCGACACCTTCGGCGACCACCCGCAGTCGCAAGTTGTGGGCAAGCGAGATGATGGCTTTCACGATGGACGCGTCGTTCGGGTTCGACATCACGTCGCGAACGAAACTGCGATCGATCTTCAGCTTGTCGAGCGGATAACGGCGCAGGTAGCTCAGGCTGGAATAGCCGGTGCCGAAGTCGTCGATGGAAATGTGCACGCCCATGGTGCTGAGAATTTCCAGGATGGAAGCGGACTTCTCCGCGTCGTCCATGATCGCGCTCTCGGTCAGCTCGAGCTCCACGTAGCCGGGCTGCAGTTTGGCTTCGTCGATTGCCGAGCGCACCATCGCCACGAGGTCCACATGCCGGAATTGCTTGGCTGAAAGATTCACGGCCACGCGCACGGGCGACATCCCGGAATCGATCCAGGCGCGTACCTGCCTGCAGGCCTCGCGCAACACCCATTCGCCAATGGGAACGATCAAGCCAGTCTCTTCGGCGATGGGAATGAACACACTCGGCGGCACCAATCCGCGCGTGGCATGACGCCATCGGAGCAACGCCTCGGCGCTACGAATGCGATTGCTCGCGATATCGACCTTCGGTTGATAGTGCAGCTCGAGCTGGCCGAGCTCGACCGCGCGACGCAGATCGTTCTCCAGCGCCACTCGCTCGTCCGCGGCGTTGGACATCTCCAAGGCATAGAAGCGATAGCTGCCGCGGCTCGCGGACTTCGCACAGCGCAGCGCCATCTCCGCACGTCGCAGCAGCACCTCGAACGAGTCGCCGTCGAGCGGATACATGCTGATGCCCATGGTCAGCGATGTATGAATGTCGAACGAGGCGATCACGAACGGCTGCCGCACGGCTTCGGCGATTTTCTCGACCAATGCTTCGGCGTCGCGCGGTCCGCGCAGGTTGCGAGCGATGATGGTGAACTCGTCGCCGGCAAGCCGCGCGAGCACGTTGTTCGGGCCGAGCACGGCGCGCAGCCGATCGGATAACGCCAGCAGCAGCTCGTCGCCGGCTTGATGGCCGAGCGAGTCGTTGATGGGCTTGAGCCGGTCGACGTTGAGCACGATCAGGGCGAATTCCTTGCCACCGCGTTGTGCTTCGGCCATGGCTTGCGTGGCCACGCTGGCCGCGGCGCGCCGGGTCGGCAGGCCCGTGAGATAGTCGGAGCCGTCACGCCGACGTAACACTCGTTCGCGATGTAGTCGGATCGCGAACCACGTGGCGATGACCGAGGGCGCCACGACTATGGCGATGATCGGCACGTACGCCAACCAGTGTAGAAGAGTCCCTTGCATGTAAACCGAGAGTCCTGTCCCGCGGCCTCGGGACGTCAGTTGAACATATCGGGCTTGGCTCGGTCGGCTTGAGCACTGGTGCTCCAAAGAACACTGACGCCCGCCGCGCAAGTGCCGAAGTGTGCGCTGGTTCGCACCGCTCGTCGTCTCGATTAACGTAATCGGGCCTCGGTTAGAATCTCGCGATGCGCTCAATTTGTGTGTTTTGCGGCTCCAGCCCCGGTAACCGGCCCGAGTACTTGGACGTCGCCCGTGCGACTGGCCGCCTGATCGCGGAACGTGGTCTGACGCTGGTCTACGGCGGCGGCAAAGTGGGCCTGATGGGGGCGGTCGCCGATTCAGCCTTGGCAGCCGGAGGCCGCGTGGTCGGTGTGATTCCCCAACTACTGATGGATCGGGAGGTCGGGCATCCCGGGCTGACCGACCTGCACGTGGTCACGTCGATGGCGGAGCGTAAATTGCTGATGGGGGAATTATCCGATGCCTTCCTGACCCTGCCCGGCGGCATCGGCACACTGGACGAGCTGTTCGAGGCCTGGAGCTGGACCCAGCTGGGGCTGCACGACAAGCCGAGCGGGCTGCTCAATTACCACGGCTATTACGACTCGCTGATCCAGTTCCTGGACCTGGCGGTCTCCGAGGGCTTTCAGCGGCCCCGGCATCGGGCGGCGCTGCTGGTGGACCGAGAGATCGAGCCGCTGCTCGATCAGTTGCAGGCGGCGGCCAAACCGGCGCCGGCGGCGTAATTCGGCTGCCATGCATCACCTTGACACTGGGTGCCCCAGACCTCAGCCTTCGGCCGCCTGCTAACGCGGGTCGTTTCCCGTCCAACGTCAGAGGATTTCCATGCTTCGTACCATGCTCCAGGCCAAGCTGCACCGGGTGCGCGTGACCCAGGCCGATCTCGACTACGAAGGCTCCTGCGGCATCGACGAAGCTCTGCTGGAAGCGTCCGGGCTACGTGAAAATCAGTACATCGAGCTGTACAACGTCAACAACGGCGAGCGTTTCTCGACGTACATCATCAAGGCGCCCCGGGGCTCGGGCGCGATCTCTCTGAACGGCGCCGCGGCCCGCCGGGCCATGGTGGGCGACCTGCTGATCATCTGCGCCTATTCGCAGTATTCGGAAGCCGAGATCGAGAAGCACGAGCCCATCGTGGTGCTCGTGGACGAGCAGAATCGCCCGCGCGTCAAGTCACTGCGCGCCGCGGTCTGAGGTGCGTCGCGCATGGAGCTGATCACCTGGTTCATCGACTTCGTCCTGCATCTCGACCAGCACCTCATCCAGCTCATCGCTGACTATCACTATTGGATCTACGCGATCCTGTTCGTGATCATTTTCTGCGAGACCGGCGTGGTCGTGACGCCGATTCTGCCGGGCGATTCACTACTGTTCGCGTTGGGGGCCCTGGCCGCGGTGGACCAGACGGGGACGTTGAATGCCCCGATGCTGTGGCTGATGTTGATGATCGCCGCCTGGCTGGGCGATGCGACCAACTACCGCATCGGCAAGGCCGTGGGGCCGCGGGCGTTCAGTGGAAACATTCGCTGGCTGAAAAAGGAATATCTGGACCGCACCCACGCGTTCTACGAAAAGTACGGCGGCAAGACCATCGTGCTCGCCCGCTTCGTGCCCATCGTGCGCACCTTCGCACCCTTCGTCGCCGGCGTCGGCGCGATGAACGGCGCGAAGTTCTTCACTTACAACCTGCTCGGCGGGTTCCTGTGGGTGACGATTTTCATCTGGGGCGGCTACCTGTTCGGCAACGTCCCCCTGATCAAGGAAAACTTCGGCGTGGTGACGATTTTGATCATCATCGTGTCGGTGATGCCAGTGGTGTGGGAGCTGATGCGGCCCAAACCTGCGGGCGCATAAAGCCGCCGCAGGGTTATTTTTTAGCCTGCGGCCGGCCCCCGGCCTGGCCCGGAAGAAGAGGCGGGTGATTGTGAAGGTTGGTGGCTAGCGGCGTCTGCCGGGGGGATATGTCTTCCCGGCACCGCTGACGCACGCCGTCGCTGCGCTTCGCTCGCGCTGACGCGCGCGACGTTGCTGTACTTCCCTGTAGCTGCTAATGGAAAAACGTCCCTGTTTTATCCATTTGCCGGGAAGACATATCCCCCCGGCAGCCACCGCCGATAGCTTGGTGGTGCGCGGTATCCGACGACTGCTGCTAGTTAGTTCAGTGGTACATCCGGCCGACGCTGCAGTAAATCGCAGCCATTACGGCGCGGGGCTGGCGCGAACAAGGGCCTTCTTTCTTCTTCCTTTCGCGCCAGCGAAATAAAAGAAAGACTGCGGCGGCGTTATTTGCGGAGAGTGAGCAAGCCTACGATGCTCGCTCCGAGCAGGGTGTAGCCGAGCCACTCCGGGCCGGCTTCCGTAGCAAGCAAGATGATTCCACTGAGCGATCCAATCGCCGTCACCAACGTCACGTCGCGACGGCGGCCATCTTCGCGAATCGTAGTCTGCAAGCGCTCGATCTCTTTCGTATCGATGGGGATGCTGAACCGCCCATCCGACGCGCGCTGAATCGCGTTTTCAACGAGCGGCGGCAGTTGATGTAACGCTTGAAGCATATCCGGCAGCTGCTTGCGCACATCGCGCACCAACGCTCGCACGCTCCACCGCTCGGCGACCCACTGACGCAACAAGGGCTGGGCCGTCTTCCACAGATCCAGGTCGGGATAGAGCTGCCGACCCACACCTTCAATCTGCAGCAGCGTCTTCTGAATCAGCATGAGCTGCGGCTGCATCTGTGCGTCGAAGCGTTGGGCGGCTTCGAACAGGCTGATCAACACCTGACCGAACGAAATCTCCCGCAGCGGCTTGTTCGCAATCGGCTCGCAAACCGTGCGCACCGCCGATTCCAGCTCATCGACGCGAACGTGCCCCGGAATCCAGCCCGAATCGATATGCAGCTGCGCGATGCGCCGATAGTCGTGCTCGAAGAACGCCAGGAAATTCTCGGCGAGATAATGCTGATCGCGCGGCGCCAACGTGCCGACGATGCCGAAATCGACCGCGGCGTACCGCGGCTGTTCCGGATTGTCGAGCAGCACGAAGATGTTGCCCGGGTGCATGTCGGCGTGGAAAAAGTTGTGACGGAACGCCTGCGTGAAAAAAATCTCCACGCCGTTCTCGGCCAGGCGCTGGATGTTCGCACCGCGCCGCTGCAGTTCTTCCACGTCGTTGATGAGCACGCCCTGCACGCGCTCCATCACCATGACATTGCTACGCGTGTAGTCCCAATAAACCTCGGGCACATACAGCAAGCGTGAGCCATCGAAGTTACGTCGCAATTGCGCGGCGTTCGCGGCCTCGCGCTTCAGGTCCAGCTCGTCGATGATGGTCTTTTCATACTCACGAACCAGCTCGACCGGCCGCAAGCGGGGCGCGTCGCGCCAGTAGCGATTGGCCAGGTCAGCCAGTGCATACAACACCTCGACATCGCGCTGAATCAGCTTGCGAATGCCAGGCCGCACGATCTTGACGACGACTTCCTTGCCGTCCTTGAGCTGCGCGCCGTGAACCTGTGCAATGGTCGCGGCAGCCAGCGGATCCGCATCGAAGCGGGCGAACACATCGCCCACCGGACGTTCATAAGCGGCTTCGACGATCGCGCGCGCTGCTTCCTTTGAAAATGGCGGCACGCGATCCTGCAACTTCTCCAACTCGTCGGCGATGTCTCGCGGCAACAGATCGCGCCGCGTCGACAGCGTCTGACCGAACTTCATGAAAATCGGCCCGAGCTCTTCCAGCGCGAGCCGCAGCCGCTCGCCGCGTGACAAGGATGCCTTACGACGGAACCAGGTGTTGGGCGAAAGATAAAACGCGAATCGAACCGGCCGGAACAGATGCGTGGCCAGAATGATCTCGTCCAGGCGATGACGCACCAGGACGCGTTGAATCTGCAGCAGCCGGGAAAGAACTCTCAGTCGCATGATCAGCCGCGCTTGCGTTCGAGGAGCGCCAGGCGGGCCTCGAAACGATCCACATCGTCACGCAGCTTGTCGACGCCCGTGATGAATTCATCCGCCTCGGTGCGGCTGGGCACGTCGCGCCCCTCTTCTTGCAGATATTCGGAAACGTTCTGCGCGAACGTATCCGCTGCTCGCCGCGCGAAGCCGAGCGCCGAACGCGCCACGTTGCCGACCTGGTGAGCTGCGACGTCGCCAATGACGCGCGACAGTTCTTCTTCCAGATCCGGCCGCGCCTGCTTCAGCAACTCGCTGAACGTCTGCGCGACTTCGGCGTCGCCGTGAATATGCACCGAGCCGGTTCGCAGCGCTGTTTCAGGCGCGGGCCCAGCCATGCGCAACAGCGACAACGGCGTTCCCGACAACGTCGCATTCGGCGTGCCGTCGTACTTCGTATCGAGCGACATCTGCTCGCCTTGAGCGCGGAAGAAAATGCTGAGCGGCATGCCTTCGACGTGCAGCGCCAGCACTTTCGTGTCCAAACGCCGGCACAGTGCACGGGCGGCCGACGAAGCGGCGATGTTTCTATTGAGTGCGGATTCGAGCGGCGTCAGGCGCATATCAGAAACGATAGCCCCGATGCAGGGCGACGATGCCGCCGGTGAGATTGTGATACTTGCAGCCCTCCAGGCCGGCCGCCTGCATCAACTCGATCAGTTCCTGCTGCTTGGGGAAGCGGCGGATCGATTCGGCGAGGTAGCGATAGCTCGCTTCGTCACGCGCCACGACCTTGCCGAGCCACGGCAACACCGAGAACGAATATGCGTCGTACAGTGGCTTCAGTCCGGGCACGACGGGATGGGAGAATTCGAGGATCAGCAACTGGCCGCCGGGCTTGAGCACGCGCTGCATGGAGCGGAGGGCCGCGGCCTTGTCGGTGACATTGCGCAGGCCGAAGCCGATGGTCACGCAATCGAAGGTGTTGTCGGGGAAGGGCAGCCGCTCGGCGTTGGCGAGCGAGTAGCGAACGTTAGTGACGATGCCGCGATCGGTCATCGCGTCGCGACCTTCCGCCAGCATCGCGCCATTGATGTCGGTGTGGATCACCAGACCGTTCTCGCCCACCTGCTTGCACATGCCGGCCGCGAGGTCGCCGGTGCCGCCCGCGACATCGAGCGCCCGCTGGCCGGGACGCAAGCCGGTCTGCGACAACGTGAACCGTTTCCACAGCCGGTGGGTACCCGCCGACATGAGGTCGTTCATCAGGTCGTAGTTGCCCGCGACCGATTCGAACACGGCTCGAACCCGCGCCTGCTTTTCCGCCACCGGCACTTGCTGATAGCCGAAGTCGGTGGTCGAGGATGAGTTGGTTGGGGTGTCGCTCATGGTCGTCGCTGACGGTGACGACGCATTTTAGTCGAGTTTCGAGGTCGGCGCAGAGTTGAGTTGGACTCAACTCCGGCTCGAGCCTGGCGCTCTACCGCGGCGGCGGCTTGAGCGAAAACGCCGGCTTTTTCGGCAGCACGGTCGGATAGGCGATGCCCAATTCTTTCAAGCGGTCCAGATAGCTCTGCCACTTCTGCGTCCGATCCCGCCCCAGCTCGTACAGATACGCCCAGGTGTAAAGGCCGGTATTGTGGCCGTCGTCGAACACCAGCTTCACGGCGTAATTACCCACCGGTTCGACCTGGGTAATGGTCACCTCGTG
Organism: Steroidobacter sp.; assembly: GCF_036402275.1. Lineage (NCBI taxonomy): Bacteria > Pseudomonadati > Pseudomonadota > Gammaproteobacteria > Steroidobacterales > Steroidobacteraceae > Steroidobacter > Steroidobacter sp. The sequence continues at coordinate 55,813 of NZ_DASWTF010000029.1, forward strand.
CTTGCCAAGCTGCAGTTGCTCCTGGCCGGGCCCATGACCGCGCACCTCGGCCGACGGCGAAAACACACGCAGGTACTCATACGGCAGCTCGAACACCGAGCCGTCGTCGAAGCTCACTTCCAGTACGCGGGACTTGGTCCTGGACTTGATGTTGGTCGGATGCGGCATAGGCAGACCGGCGTTACAGAATGTAGCGCGTCAGGTCCTCGTCCTTCACCAGCTCGCCAAGGTGCTTGTCGACGTACTGCTGATCGATGGTCAGGCTGAAGCCGTTGCGATCGGCGGCCTCGTACGACAGCACTTCGAGTAGTCGCTCCAGCACCGTATGCAAACGTCGCGCGCCGATGTTTTCAGTGCGCTCGTTGACTTGATACGCCACCTCGGCGATGCGACGGACGCCGCTCGCGTCGAATTCGAGCGTCACACCTTCGGTGGCGAGCAGCGCCTTGTATTGCGTGCACAGCGACGCGTCGGGCTCCGTCAGGATGCGAATGAAATCTTCGACCTTCAGCGCATCCAGCTCGACGCGGATCGGAAAGCGACCCTGCAGCTCCGGAATCAGATCCGAGGGCTTGGACATGTGAAATGCGCCGGAGGCGATGAAAAGAATATGGTCCGTCTTCACCATACCGTGCTTGGTGCTCACCGTGCTGCCTTCGACCAGCGGCAACAGGTCGCGCTGCACTCCTTCGCGCGAAACATCGGCGCCGTGGGTTTCCTGCCGACGCGCGATCTTGTCGATCTCGTCGATGAACACGATGCCGTTCTGCTCCGCGTTCTGCAGAGCGCGCAGCTTCAGCTCTTCCTCATTGATCATCTTCGCGGCTTCCTCGTCCGTGAGCAGCTTGAATGCTTCGCGAACTTTCACTTTGCGCGTCTTGGTACGCGCGCCGCCGAGATTCGAAAACATGCTTTGCAGCTGCTGCGTCAGATCTTCCATGCCGGCCGGCGCCATGATTTCCACGCCGACGGGCAGGGCGCGCACTTCGACCTCGATCTCGCGATCGTCGAGCTGGCCCTCACGCAGCATCTTGCGGAATTTCTGGCGCGTCTCGCCATCGCGCGGATTGGGCTCCGGGTCGGGAGTGAAGCCGAGCGATTTGGGCCGCGGCAGCAAGGCGTCGAGCACGCGCTCTTCGGCGGCATCCATGGCGCGGTGACGGACTTTTTCCATTTCTTCTTCGCGAGTCATCTTGACCGCGACGTCCATCAGATCCTTGATGATGGAATCGACCTCGCGGCCGACGTAACCCACTTCAGTGAACTTGGTCGCTTCAACTTTGATGAACGGCGCGCGCGCCAGGCGCGCGAGACGCCGGGCAATCTCGGTCTTGCCGACGCCGGTGGGGCCGATCATCAGAATGTTCTTCGGCGTGATCTCGGCGCGCAGCGACTCGGTGACTTGCATGCGGCGCCAACGGTTACGCAGCGCGATGGCGACAGCGCGTTTGGCGGCGGCCTGCCCGACGATATGTTTGTCGAGCTCTTGAACGATTTCTCTCGGGGTCATTGACATACAACTTCGAAGAGTTATTTCAACTCTTCGATCGTGAGATTCCGATTGGTGTAAATACAAATATCCGCGGCGATGTTCAGCGCCTTTTCGACGATGGTGCGGGCGTCGAGCTCGGTGTTTTGTAACAACGCCCGCGCGGCGGACTGAGCGAACGCGCCGCCCGAGCCGATCGCCATGATATCGTCTTCGGGCTCGATGACGTCGCCGTTGCCCGAAATAATGAAGGACGTCTTGTTGTCGGCGACGCACAGCAAGGCTTCCAGTCGGCGCAGGCTGCGGTCGCTGCGCCAGTCCTTCGCCAGCTCGATGGCGGCGCGGGTCAAGTTGCCATATTGCTGCAGCTTGGCCTCGAAGCGCTCGAACAGCGTGAACGCATCGGCGGTGCCGCCGGCGAAGCCTGCCAGCACTTTACCGTCGTACAGGCGGCGCACTTTGCGCGCGTTGCCCTTCATCACGGTGTTGCCCAACGAAACCTGGCCGTCGCCGCCGATGCACACGACGCCGTTGCGCCGGACGGCGAGGATGGTTGTTGCGTGTGGTTGGTTATCGCTCATTCACTCTTCCTGCGGGCGCGCGGGTGTGCCGCGTCGTAGATCTTGGCGAGGTGCTGAAAATCAAGGTGGGTGTAGATCTGAGTGGTTGCTATGTTGGCGTGGCCCAGCAGTTCCTGCACGCCGCGCAGGTTCTGGCTCGATTCCAGCAGATGCGTGGCGAACGAGTGCCGGAACATGTGCGGATGGACGTGAACGCCGAGGCCTTGCTGTCGCGCCCACGCCGCCACGAGTTTTTGGACCGAGCGCGGGCTGATGCGTTCGCCGCGAACGCCGACGAATAGCGCGGTATTTCCTACGCCCGCGAGTTTGGTGCGCTCTTGCAGCCAGCGGCTGATGGCTTCAGCGGCGTGGCGACCCACCGGCACCACGCGCGTCTTGCTGCCTTTGCCGAGCACGCGCACCGTGCGGTCGGCGAGGTCGATGTCCGTCAGATCCAGGTTCGTCAGCTCCGACAAGCGCAGGCCCGACGAATAAAACAACTCCATGATCGCCTTGTCCCGCACGCTGATTTCTTCGTGGGTGCGGAAGCTGAGCAGGCGAGTCATCTGATCCACGTCGATCGTGGCGGGCAAACGTTTCTTGGCCTTCGGAGCCTGCACTTCGACGGCGGGATTCAACTTCACCACGCCTTCGCGCAACAGAAAGTTATAAAAGCTGCGGAGGGCGCTGAGTCGTCGCTGGATGGTGCGGGGTGACGCGCCCTGGCGATGCTCGGCGGCCGCGAACGTGCGCACGAGCTGGCCGTCGACGCGTTGCCAGTCGGCGACGCCCTGGCGATCGCAATGGCTGACGAAACGTTTCAGATCGCGGCGATAGTTGGAATCTGTGTGCGGCGACATGCGCCGCTCCACGGACAGATGCTCGAAGAACTTGGGTAGCCAGGCGAGGGACGGTTCGTCCATCGGTCGACGTCGCTCGCCGCGCGGCTAGACGGCCGCGACGGCCTCGCTCACCAGATCGCCGATGCGCGCCAGAAAATCGGTGCTCATCGTGGGATGGAAGCGCTGCGCGTCCGGGCTGCCGATGGCGAGCAGGCCGAAGCCCACTTCGCGACCCAGCGGCACGAGGGCGGCGGAACCGATCTCGATCGTGCCCGCGCCGAACAGGAAATCACGCTGACTGTCGCGGATCTGGCCGCAACGCGGCCGCGCCGATTCGAACAACGTTTCGAACATTTTCAGCTCGGGCGCCGTCGGATCGACCATTCGCAGATGACGGCTGTCGATGTTCGAAAAGCCCGTCGGACGCGTCGGCGCGAGCAGCAGCAACCATTCGGAAGCGCCGAAGTCTTCGCGCAACGAAGTCTCCATCGAATCCAGCAGCGTGGAGGCATTGCGTGCGCGCACCAGCCGGCAGGCGAGACGATGGATCTTCGCTGCCAGCACGTCGTTACCACGCGCGACATCGATCAGCTCGCGAAGGCGAGATTCCAGCGATTGGTTCTTTTCTCGGAGTGCCGAGACCTGGCGCTCGACCAGCGATACGGTGGCGGTGCCACGGCCATGCGGCAGCTTCAATTTGGTCAGCAAAGTGGCGTGACGCTCGAAGAAGTCGGCATTGTTCTGCAGGTAATCGGCGATCTCCGACTCGCTGGGCTCTTTGCCAGCGGCACTGGCGCTCGTCCCACTCATCGCAGGAGCCAGGTTTTCCACATCGACACCGCGGACCGGAGTCTTGCTCATACAGGTGCCTCGATTCTGGTTCTCAAACTTCCACCGTCCCTTCGAAGACGGTGACCGCCGGGCCGGTGAGCCACAGCGCCTGGTTCGGTCCGGGCCAGCGGACGATCATGCGGCCGCCGGGTGCGTCTACCTGAACTTCTTCCTGCAGCAGTCCCCAGCGACGTCCCACCGCCACGGCCGCACACGCTCCGGTGCCGCAAGCCTGCGTTTCGCCGACGCCGCGCTCGAACACTCGCAGCCGGATGTGAGTCGGGCTGACGACTTCCATGAAGCCGACGTTGGTCCGCCTCGGAAAGCGCGAATGATTCTCCACCGCGGGTCCGAGAGTGTCCACGGCAGCCTGTGCTACCGACGGCACCTGCATGACCGCGTGCGGGTTGCCCATCGAGACTGCGCCGATCTGCAGCTCTTTCTCGCCGACTCGTAACGGATACACGTCCGCCTCGCGTGAGGCCTCGAACGGCAGCGACTCGGGCGCGAAGCTCGGCACGCCCATATCGACGGAGACCAAGCCGTCGTCCCTCAGCAGGCCATTGACCTGACCACCGGGGCTGTCCATGCGCACCTGCGCCTTGCGGGCCTTGCGGGCGACCAGGCTGGCGATACAGCGCGCGCCGTTGCCACACTGCTCGACCTCCGAGCCGTCGGCGTTGAAGATGCGGTAAAACACATCGAAATCGGCTTTGGCGGGCGGCATCAGGACCAGCGCCTGATCGAAGCCGATGCCGGTGCGGCGATCGGCGAGGCGGCGAAACACTTCGGCGGAGGGCAGGTCCGCGCCGGCCGGAGCATCGAACACGATGAAGTCGTTGCCCAGGCCGTGCATCTTGGTAAAAGGCAGGCGCATGCGCCAAGCATACGTCACTTGACGCGTTCTCTGCAGCGTCAACCAGGGGCTCGAGGCCGTGACAATTGCCAAGGCTCCCTTTAAGTTACCGGCCACTCATTTACAACAACGCGAAATCCAGCACAGCCCGGCGCCCGAGCCGGGCTCAGGATCCTGTTTCTTACCGGCGAAGCGAGGACGGTCATGCGCCACGTGATGGTAATGAACTCCAAGGGCGGCAGCGGCAAGAGCACTCTGGCGACCAACATCGCTTGTTACTTTGCGAGCCAGGACGCCAAGGTGACCTTGGCCGACTACGACCCGCAATGTTCCAGCCTCGACTGGCTGGCGATGCGCCCCGAGGATCTGCCGCGCATTTCGGGTGTGCGGGCCTTCGACGAAGGCATACGAAACGTGCCGCGGGACACCGACGTGCTGGTGATAGACGCGCCGGCCCGGACACATGGCTCCGAAATGAACGAGCTGGTCCGGCGCGCCGAGACCATCCTGATTCCCGTGCTGCCTTCGCCCATCGACATGAAGGCGTCGGCGCGTTTCATGGAAGAGCTGCTGGAGCTGGGCAAAGTGCAGCGTCAGCAGGCTCGGCTTGCCATGGTCGCGAACCGCGTGCGCGAGAACACGCTGCTGTTCGACGAGCTGGATCAATACCTCGAGAAGCTGAAAGTGCCTTATCTGGGCCAGCTGCGTCAGTCGACCAACTATCTGCGGGCCTATCAACGCGGCATGAGCATCTTCGAGCTGCCCGAGTATCTGGCCAGCCCGGACTGGGAGCAGTGGAAGCCGATCACCAAGTGGCTCGACAGCAAGAAAAGTCAGCCTAGCTGAGGCTGGCTCGGATGCCTGCCTCCGGGTCGGCGTAGCGCAGCTTCACGCCCAGGTTTTTCAGCATGCGGTCGTTGCCGATCCGGCGCGACTCGTTGAGGAAAGACAGGCGTTCAGGGCTGAAAGTGAGCTGAGCTTCCTCCATGGTGACGCGCGGCGGCTTGGGCAGGCCGGCCAGCTGCGCGACCAGATCGATGAATGCGGTCGAGCTGAGGGAAGTGCCGTCGGTCACGTTGTAAACGCCACGAGCCTCCTTGTTCACGATGGCCGCTTCGCAGGCGGTGACCAGGTCGTCCACATGAATTCGATTGCTGATGCCGGCGTCTTCCGGCCGAACGACCGCTTCGGCTTTGCGCAATCTTTCCAGCGGTAAGCGCTCCGGCCCGTAGATCCCCGGAACTCTCAACACGACGCGGCGAATACGCCGCTCGTGGCACCACACGCGAGTCATTTCTTCAGCGCTGACGCGCCGGCGGGCGCGATCGGTTCGGGGCATCACCGGAGTGCTTTCGTCGACGAAGCCGCCGGCGGCATCGCCATACACGCCGGTCGTGCTCATATAAACAAACGTCTTCGGCGGCACGATGGCCAGGTGCAGGAAACGGTCGAGTCGCAGGTCGCTCTCGCCGGTCGCGGGCGGCGGCGCGAGGTACACGATGGCCTCCTGATCCAGCCGTTCAGGAATGCTGGCGCCGGCGCGCACCCGATCCAGGTCGATCACGATGGTCTTCAGGCCCAGCCGCTCGAGGGCCGCGGCTTTTTCGTTGGAACGAACCAGCGCCGCAACTTCGAAGCGGTCGCGCAGGCGCTCGGCCAGCCGCTGGCCGACATAGCCGCAGCCGGCAATCAGGATGTACGGACGAGGCGAGCTCATGCGCGCCCTCTGGTCTTGACACCGCGTCGATGCATATTTAAATTTCAGAAAAGACAGAAATAACCGATGAGTCAATCCTATGAAGCTTACTCCGACCATGCATCGTTGCGTGCTCCATTGGGGCGAAATGGCGGGCCGCTGGGGGGTGAGCCGCTCGGTGGCGCAGATTCACGCCCTGCTGTTTCTGGCGCCCGCGCCGCTGACGGCTGACGAGATTGCTGAAACGCTGAACGTGGCCCGCTCCAACGTGAGCGTCAGCCTCAAGGAATTGCAGGCGTGGGATCTGGTCAGCGTGACTCATCAACTGGGCGATCGGCGGGATTACTTCCAGGCGCGCAAGGATATATGGGAAGTCCTCACCATGATCATGGACGGCCGCAAGAAGCGCGAAATCGACCCGACTCTGCAGATGCTGCGTGAGTGCAACGCCGACGCCAAGAAGGATCACGAGACGCCGGAGCAGGTGAAGGAGCGCATCGCCGTCATGCTCGAGTTTCTCGAGGAGCTGGCGGGATGGTACGACCAGATCCGCGCCATGCCGCGGCCCACGCTGCTGAAGCTCATGCGCATGGGTACCAAGGTGGCGAAGATCGTCACATGAACGAAGCGGGACCGTCGCGAACGGTGCTGGTGACCGGTGCGACCGGATTCATCGGTCACAATCTATGTCGACGGCTGCTCGCTGGCGGCGATCGCTTCGTCGCGTTGACGCGCGATGCCGGGCGGGCCCGCAAGGTGCTCGGCTCGCAAGTCCGAATCGTCACTGCGCTCGACGAAATTGCATCGAGCGAGCGCATCGACGCGATGGTGAACCTGGCCGGCGCGTCCATTATCGCTCGCCCCTGGACGCAATCGCGTCGCGCTGTGTTGCTGGATAGCCGACTGCGCACCACCAACAAACTCACCGAGCTCGTCGCGCGTCTCGAGCGCAAGCCGGAAGTCCTGATCAACGCATCGGCCATCGGTTATTACGGCGTGCGCGGCGATGAAGAGATCACTGAAGCTGCGCGAGGCCAGCCGATATTCCAATCGCATCTCTGCCAGGCGTGGGAAGTGGCCGCGCAAGGCGCCGAGCAATACGGTGTACGCGTGTGCCGTCTCCGCTTCGGCATCGTGCTCGGCACCGATGGCGGTGCTCTGCCCGGTTTGATCCGTCCCGCACGCATGCGAATGCGCGTTGTGATGGGATCCGGTCAGCAATGGCAATCCTGGGTGCACATCGATGACTTGCTGGCGCTCGTACGGTTTTGCATCCAGCACACCGAGATGAGGGGTGGCATCAACGTCACCGCGCCGCAGCCTGTGCGCCAGCAGGAATTCGCGGCGATTCTCTCAGCTCGGTTCGGTCCCTCCATTCAACTGAGGGTGCCGGCCGCGCCGCTGCGGGCGGCGCTCGGTGAAATGTCACAACTGCTGCTGGAGGGAGCGAAGGTGATGCCCGCCAAGGCATTGAGTCACGGCTTCGCGTTTCGCTATCCCGATCTGAACTCCGCGCTCGCCGATTTGCTTCGGCCTAAAGATCTTGCGGCGGCATGAGCGTGTTGCCGAGCTTGGCCAGCACGTCGGGCGCGTAATCGAAGGAATCGAAGAACAGCTGCTCGGGGGGCAGGCCCCGATGCGTGAACTCGTGACGAATGGTCTCGACCATCACGGGCGGACCGCCGGCATAAACATCGAAACGGGCCAGGTCGGAATGATCTGCCATCGCAGCCGCATGCACGAAGCCGGTTCGCCCTTGCCATCGATCTTCCGGTTTCGGCGCTGAAAGCACCGGGACATAGTGAAGATTGGGATGCTTCGCGCACAGTGCTTTGAGATGAGCGTCTTCGTAAAGATCGGACGCCGTCTGCGCGCCCCAATAAAGATGCAGCTGCCGGCGGTCGCCGACTTCCAGCAGACTGTGCAGCATGGAACGCAACGGCGCGTAACCCGTGCCGCCGCCGATGAGCAACGCTGGCCGCGGCGATTCTCGGCGGAACCAGAATTGACCCAGCGGGCCTTCGATCCGCAATAAAGTTTTCTCCAGCGTGCCGTCGAAAATCTGCTGCGTGAACTCGCCGCTGGAGACGCGACGTATATGCAATTCGAGCTGCTTGCCATCGCCGGGCGTGCTGGCGATCGAGAAGCTGCGGCGGCGGTTCTGCGGCAGCATGATGTCCAGATACTGACCCGGCACGAAATGGAACGATTCGTTGGCCGGCACGCGCAGAAACACGGCCATGATGTCGGGTGTCAGCCGTTCGAGGCGCTCGACGCGACAGGGCAGGCTTTTGACGAAGATCTCCGGCACCGGCGGCCGGATCTCGCGTACTTCAACGGTGAGGTCCTCGCTGGCGGCGTGCGCCTGGCAGAGCAGGGCGTAGCCGTCGCGTTCCTCGTCTTCCATCAATCCCAGCGGCCGCCCCGATGGATAATTCACTTCCCCCACGCGAATGCGAGCGCGGCACGAGGAGCAATGCCCGCCCTTGCAGCTGTGGGGAAGATTCAAGCCGGCGCGTAGCGCGGCGTCCAGGATGGTCTCGCCGCGTTCGACAGTGAGCACCTGCTGCGAAGGCAGCAAGGTGACACGCGCATAAGGCCGAGCTGCAGACATGACGGAGCCTAGCTTCTCCGCCGGTCGCTTTGTCTGCGTTCTTGCCAGCGGCGTGCGCGGATTTTGGGAAGATTCGCCTTGCGGCCCACCGCAAATGCGAGGGCATCGTTCAGCGCCTTGAGCGAACGCTCACGCTCGCCCAATTGCTCCATCAGGTTCGCGAGCAGCTGATAAGCCTCCAGCCGAGGACGAATCGCGATGCTGGTTTCGAGGAAGCTGCGCGCTTTTCCATAGAGCTCCGCGCGAGTCGCGAGCTGCGCGCACGTGAACAACAGCGCGGCATCATCGCCGTGCTCGGGTAGCCACGCTTCCGCGCGATCCAGCGTTTTCAACGGCTCGTCGGTTTCCAGCTCGCCGTACGCAAGCACGGCGCCTTCATTCCACTGCTTGTTGATGCAATCACGCAGCGCTGCTTCCGCGGCCTCGTGATCCCCGCAGGCCATCGAAGCGCGCGCGTACGTCACCACGATTTCGGGATGCTTGGCCAGCGACCTGGATGTTTCTTTCCACGCGGCCCGCAGCTCGTTCAGGTCGCACTTGTTGCCCGCGTCCTTCAAACGGTCGAGATGAACTTGCGCCACGGTTTCATCGACCATCGACGCGGGGATGCCGCGCGTGCTGCGCAGGCGCGGCTCCAGCGCCTGGAGCTTTTGCCAATCGCCCATCTGCCGATACGCGCGAGCGAGCAGCAACAAGCCGCGAGCGTTCTGTTCCTTGGTCGCTTCGAGCTGTTCGAGGGTCGCCAGCGCCGCCTGCAACTGCTTGTGCTTCAGCAGAACTTCGGCTTGCATGATCAGCGCGGGCGCCCGGCGGTCGCCCGAAACTTCCAGCGCACGGGCCAGCCATTCATCGCGCCGTTGAGATGCACCTTGCAAATCCGCTGCGCGCGCAGCAGTCAGATAATGGGCCGCGGGATTCTCAGCCTCGCGCACGTTGCGGGTGAGGGTGTTCTCGGCCGTTTCCCAATTCCCTTCCGACAGCTCCAGGATGCCCTGCGCGAAGCTGCGACGCGCACGCTCGTGCCGACGCGCTTCTTGAGCGGCTTTCCACGAGCGGCGTGCGGTGATGAGCTTGATCAGCAACCTGACCGCGAAGTAAGCCGCGATCAACACCAGGCCGAAGGTGATCGCCGACATTTCGATCAAGCGCCCGGCGAAGCGCAGCGCCACGTAACCCGGATCGCCCAACACGATGTTGGCGAGCAGGCCGGCGACGATCATTGCCGCAGCGATGTACAAGCCGCTTTTCATCGCGGTTACTCCGGACCTCGGCGTGACGGCATCATCCGGCGCAGCGCGTTGATCGAGTCAGTCACGTCGGGCAGGGCCGGATCGATATTCACGGGCTCCAGCGCTTGCACTTCGGTCAGCAGCGCTTGCGCGGACGGCTTGGAGAGATCGAAGAAATCGCCGAGCGAGCGACGCGCGCCCGCGAGGGCCGTGCGATACGCCTGTTCATCGTGCCGGGCCACGGCGTTACGGGCGGCGAACAGTAGCAACTGCAGATGTTGACGCCGTAACACGGCTTCTTCCGCCGTGATCACCCGGCCCGAAAGATCGTCCACCTTGCGCATGACGATCAGGTTCGAAAACGTCTGGCCGATGATGGCGCGCGCGCGAGCAAACATTCCATCCGGCAACTGACTGCGATCGTAGGCGTTGCGCTCGGTGACCAGAATGCCTTTGACCGGCGCTTCGGCGGCGCGTTCTTCGGCGCTGCTGAGACGGGACAGGATGCCTGTCGTGTCGGGCCGCTGCACGGCGCGCAGCGCCTGCAGTTCTTTCGCGATCTCCTGGCGGACAGCCGCGAACGACGTATCGCGCAGCGCGGCCAGACGCAGATCCGCCGATTCCAATGCGACCACCGCAGTTTCGACGTCACGGTCCAGCGTGAGCCGGCGCTGCGCCAGCTCCAAAAGAAACAATGCCTCGGCGCGCGACCAAGCGCGTTCCGGCCCTTCGGCGCGGCCACGTAGTTCTTCGACCGAGGATGCGAGCTCTTGCAGCTGTTGAGGCGCGTCGTTGAGCGTATCCAGACGACGGTTCAGGTCGCGATGCGCCTGACGTTCGCGGCTCGCCTGGCTCTTCAGCTCCGCGCGCAACAGGTCCCGATCGACGTTGGCAGCAGCGACCGCTGCATTGGCGGTATCGAGCTTGTCTCGCATCGAGTCGAGGCGGACCAGGGTATAGCCGGCGGTCGCAAAAGCGAGCACGGCGATAGCCGTGGTCAATCGGCTGTAAGTATGCGCACGACGGGGTCCCGACGAATCGCCGGGAACAGACGAGCTGATGGTTTCCGGACCGGTCTCGGCCATAGAAGAATGCGCTGCTATCGACGTCGCTATCGTAACACGCAGCGCACTTGAACTTTCAGAACGACCCCATGAAGACGACTTGCTTCGAGCGGCCTCAGGCTACCCGGGCGCGGGTTCGCCACTGCGCCAAAGCGCCGATCATCGATGCGTCGTCGGCGCCGTTCGCGATCAGCACCAAGCCGTTCAAGCCTGCAGCCTGCGCCGCCTCGGCGATGCGTCGGCTGGCCACCAGCAGTGTCGTTTTTCGAAGCAGCGCGCGACCGCGGTCGGACAGCATTCCGATCAGGTTATGCAAAGTTTCAATACTGGTGGCGGTGACCACGTCGATACCTTCGGCGTCCCACCGCGCCTCCAGCGCATCGCGCGTGGCGGCGTCGATCGTCGGGCAAACGCGCTGATAAACCTCACGAGTTTCCACGATCAGGCCGCGCGACGTGAACGACTCCTGCAGCAGTTCGCGACCGCCGACGCCCCTCACGATGAGTACCCGAGCGCCGCTCGCCAATGTGAGATCGGGATGCGCCAGCAAGGCTTCGCTGTTGAAACCCGCTTCCGGAACGATGTCCGCGCGCAGCGAGGTTTGCGCCAGGGCCGCCGCGGTGGCCTTGCCGATCGCGGCCACGCGCGCCGTGGGACTCTTTTCGATCAGATGCACGCCGTGAGCGACGGCATTCACGCTGACGAACACGATCAAATCGTGTCCGCTCGCGACGCTGGCGGTCTGCGCAGCGATCTCGACAGCAGGAAAAGCGATGGCGGTCCCGCCCTGACGGACGATTTCTTCGCAGAGTGCAGCGGCCTGCGCCGCCGGGCGCGTCACCAGGACAGTGAGCTCGGCGAGCGGCGGCATGACTTTGGGAATCATGGCGACTCCTGCCGCAGTCGATCGAGCAACTGAGCGGCGCCATCTTGCAACAATTCTTCGGCGAGCCGGACGCCAATCGCTTCCGCATCGGCGACGTTGCCGAAATGAGAGCCGCGATACATCTCTCGTCCATCGGGCGAGCCGATGACGCCGTGAAGTTGCAACTGATCGCCGCTCAAAGTTGCAAAGCCCGCGATGGGTGACTGACAGCTGCCTTCCAGGCGTTGCGCGAACGAGCGCTCGGCGACACAGCACTGCCATGCCTGTGTGTCGTTCAATGCACGCACGTAAGCGACGTTGCGTGCATCGTCGGCACGACACTCGATGCCGATGATTCCCTGGCCGACGGCCGGCACTGAACGGTCGGGGCTGAAATATTCCGTGATACGGCTTTCCAAGCCGAGGCGGATCAAGCCCGCCGCGGCAAGAATGATCGCGTCGTAGTGTTGTTCATCGAGCTTGCGCAGGCGGGTGTCGACATTGCCGCGCAGGGTGATGAGCTCCAGGTCCGGGCGCGCGTGTTTCAACTGACACTGACGGCGCAGGCTCGACGTGCCGACGCGAGCGCCTTGCGGCAGGCTCTCGAAGCTCTTGTACCGGGAAGAAACAAACGCGTCGCGTGCATCGGCGCGCGGCAGCATCGCAGCCAGCGTGAATCCCGGCGGCATTTCGCTCGGCACGTCTTTCATGGAATGAACTGCAATGTCGGCGCGGTGCTCCGACATGGCCACTTCCAGTTCTTTGATGAACAGCCCCTTGCCGCCGATGTTGGCGAGCGGGCGGTCGAGGATGCGGTCGCCCTGCGTGGTCATGGGCACCAGCTCGACGTTCAGGCCGGGATGCTTGTTTCTAAGCAACATCGCGACGTGCTCGGCTTGCCACAAGGCAAGACGGCTCTGACGCGTGGCGATGCGCAATGTATGTTCGAAAGTACTCATGAGCTCGATTGAGGCGAAGGATCCGACGGCGGATTGGCCGGCGGCGTTGGCGCCTGATTGGCGGCCTGATTCGGGGCCTGAATGGCCTGCTGGGGCGCCGGCTGATTCGCCGGCGGCGGATTGATCGCGGCCATGGCTTTTTCCAGGCGCCGCATTTCCTGCCTGAAACGAATCAGCGCGATGATCAGCGCGAGCACCACGGGCCCGAGGAACAGGCCGATGGCGCCAAAGGCGGCCAGCCCGCCGAGGACGCCGATGAACACGGTCAGTGTGCCCACGTTGGCGCGGCCCGACACCAGCATCGGCCGCACCACATTGTCGACCAGCGACACCAGCACCGCACCCCAGATCAGCATGAAAATAGCGGCGCCCCAGCGGCCCTGCGCGGCCAGTACCAGGACTGCGGGGCCCCACACGAGCGCCGTACCGCCGACCGGCAATAGCGAGAGCAGGGCAGCGATCACGGCGAATACCACCGGCGAGGGCAGGTTGACGATCAGGAAAGCGATGCCGACCAGCGTGCCCTGGATCAGCGCCGTCAGGCCCGTGCCATACACCATGGCGCGAGTGACCGCCGCCAGATGGTCGAACAGCTTGGCTTTGTGTGCTTCGGCCATGGGGATCAGCTCGCGCACGGTCGAGATCATCTCGGCGCCGTCGCGAACGAAAAAGAACAGCATGAATTCCATCATCACGAAGCCGACGACGGTGCCGACCGCGCCCATGAACGCGCGTCCGCCGAGCGATGCGAGCGATTGCAGCGCCTCGCGCGAGCCCTGCGTGATCCACGACTGGATCTGCGCCAGATCGATATCGAGCGTGTCGTTGAGCCAGATCAGGCCGTCCCGCACCCAGGGAACATTCGCCAGATTCAGCACGTTGCCTTTGGTCTGGTCCGCGACCGTGCTCTGCACGAGCTGCAGCAGGTCGCCGACCTGGGCCGCGAACGCCGCGCTCAGCGCGGTCAGCGGGCCGATGATGACGACGAACGTGAGCAGGGTCAGCAGCGCCGCCGACAACACGGGCCGGCCCCGCAGCCGGGCGGCGAGCCGCACATGCAGCGGATACAGCAGAAACGCGATGAATATCGCCCACAACAGCGGCCCCAGGAAGGGCTGGACGATCTTGAACAGGGCCACGCCCAGCACCAGGCACGTCACCAATGCGAACGTGCGCGCGTAGAACCGATCGCTGGCCGGTGCGACGCGTGGCGATTGAGTCATGAGGCGTTCCATTCCAGGTGGCCGCAAGCCCGCGGCAAGGGCCGCCATGCTAGCACCGCTGCCCGCTCGCCGGTTTGTCGCTGGTTTGTTTATCCCCTACCATCCATGCTCGAGCACGAGAGGAAATGACTCATGAATGCCCAACCCGAAGTGTCCACCGATCAGCTGGTCGCGGATCTGAAGACCGTCATGGAGGATGCCGAGGCTTTGCTCAAGGCCACCTCCACGCTGACCGGCGAGAAGATCCAGGAAGTGCGTGCTCGCGCCGAGGAATCCTTGCGTCAGGCCCGGGTGCGTCTCACCGAGGTCGAGGAAGAAGCCATGCGCCGGGCGCGCGAGGTTGCCGAAGCAGCCGATGAGTACGTGCGCGAGAACCCATGGCAGTCGGTCGGCATCGCCGCCGGCGTCGGTCTGGTGCTGGGGCTGTTGCTCGCCCGTCGTTGAGCGCGGGCTCGCGAGTCGCCTCAGCCATGGCCGTCCAAACTCACGATCCGCGCGTCGAACCGCAGGGTGCGCACGATACTTCGCGACCGGTCGCCGGTCTGTTCCAGTCGCTGAACCATTTTCTGGCGACCTTCGTCGCCATCGTGCATACCCGGCTGGAGCTGATCACCACCGAGTTGCAGGAAGAAGTCCGGCAGGTCGGCGCCATCCTGCTGTGGGCCTTCATCGCGGCGTTCGCCGCCATGATGGGTCTGTTCCTGGCGGCGCTGGCGGTGATTTTCGTGTTCTGGGACACGCACCGGCTCATCGCCTCGCTGGCCATGATCGGCTTGTTCGTGCTGGTCGCCGTGGTGGCGGGCTTGATCCTGAAGCACAAGCTGAGCACCAAGCCGCCGCTGCTGGACGATACATTGGCGGAGCTCGCCAAGGATCGCGATCAACTGAAGGCCCGCCTGTGAGTGGGTGTACTGTGTGAGTAGCGAACGTTTCAACCAGTTAGTCGCCAAACATTCCAACCTGCGCTTGCGCGCAGCCGTGCAGCGTCGCGAGCTGGGCGCGACGATGAACGAGATCGAGCATCAACTCAGCGGCCTGGATCGTGGCATCGGCGCCGCGCAGCGTCTCATCAAGAATCCGGCGGTTCTGGTAGGCGGTGTGGCGCTGGTTGCGCTGATCGGACCGAAGCGCCTGATGCGATGGGCGACCCGCGGCGCATTGGTTTATTCCACGGCGCGCCGCTTCATGCGACTGCGCCGCCCAGACTGACCAATTAGTGACTTTCGCCGCGGATCCGCCTGAGCAGCTCGGATGCGTGACGGCGGCTCACTTCCAATACATCGCCGCACTCGCGAACTCTGACGACGTACTGTCCCGAGTCGGTGCGCTCCACGGCGGAAATGTATTTTTCCGCGATCAAGGCGTTGCGATGGATGCGCAGGAAGTCCGGCGCGAATTCCTCGGCCAGCGCCTTCAACGATTCGTCGATCAGACTCTCGCCGCCTTTGTGGCGCACGGTGACGTACTTCTGATCGGCGACGAAATAATAAATATCCTCGAGCGGGATCAGCTTCAGGGTCTCGCCCAGCCGGGCGCAGATCTGCTCGCGGCGATGTTCGAGCCGCGCCGATTCGGCGACCTTCACCAGACGAGTGGGGGATATGCGTGAGGCGTGGCGCAAGGCGTGCGCCAGCTTTTCCTTGCGCACTGGCTTGAGCAGATAGCCCACTGCTTCGGTCTCGAATGCTTCGACCGCGTACTGATCGTAGGCGGTGGTGAAGATGACCGCGGGAGGATCTTCCAGCGAGTCGATGTGGCGCGCGACCTGGATGCCGGATAGTCCGGGCATGCGCACATCGAGCAGCACCACGTCCGGACGCAGCTCGCCGCAGGTCGCAAGCGCCTGTTCGCCGTTGTCGGCTTCGCCGACGACTTCGCAGTCTTCGATTTCGTCCAGCAGGCGTCGCAGGCGCTCTCGCGCGGGCGCCTCGTCATCCACGATTAACAGACGCATCGGTCTTAGTTACCGCCCCAATACCCGGATTAGCCGTTCACCAGCTCGTCGCCAGCATACGGAAAGATCAGCCGGGCGCAAAATTCCCCGTCCCGCTGTTCGGTCTCGATTCTGGCGCGGCCGGGCCAGGCGAGCTCCAGCCGCTGGCGGATATTTTCCAGGGCCATGCGATTGCCTTCGCGATTGGCGTAGCCGGCCTGGGTCAGGATGGGATTGCGCACTTCGATGTGCACCTGGTCGTTCTGGCGGCGGCCGACGATTGAAATCTCGCCGCCGCGCGGCAGCGTCTCTACGCCGTGATACACCGCATTCTCCAGCAGCGGCTGCACGATCAGGCTCGGCACCATCGTGCGCATCGGCAGTTCGTCCACGTCCCAATGCACGGTGAGACGATCGCCGAGACGCAGTTGCTCGATGCGCTGGTGTGTGCGCGCGATTTCCAACTCGTCTTTCAACGGAATGCGTGCGCTGGCGTCGCTCAGGCTGGCGCGAAACAAGTCGGCGAGATCTTCGACCGCTTGCTCGGCGCGCTCGGGGCTGGAGCGAGTCAATGCGGCGATGGTGTTCATGCTGTTGAACAGGAAGTGCGGGCGAATGCGCGCTTGCAGGGCGCGAATGCGAGCCAGCGCTTCCTGCTCGATGCTGCGTTTCCATTCGGCGCTGACGTAGAAGTAACGCAGCGCCAACGAGCTCACGATGAAACCGACGCAGATGTTTCTCAGCACGAAGCCAGCATGCTCGTGCGGGAAGAAGCCGAGCTCGCCATCGCTCGGCTCGCCGCCCCAGAACCGGCCGACCTGAAACACCAGCTCCGAAATCAGCCCGATATTCGCGACCAGCAAACCGACGGCGATCATGGCGGCGCGCGACGGCTGCATCGTTTGCAGCCAGGGACGCGCCCGGCACAGCACGGCGGCGGAGGTGAGACCGATCCATAAAAGAAACAACGAGCCGCCGGCCAGGTCGGCCCAGAAGTTATCGTGCAGTGCCTGGCGCGCGAGCGCGATCACGAGCGCGACCAGCTCGGCGATGAGCACCACCGCCAGCACCGCGGGCGAGGCGCAGAAATCCGGCAGGAAGAACGTGGGCGCCTTGGTGGCGGGCGGCGACGGTGCGCGGGTTTCAGAGGCGGACGCCGCCATGGCTAACGGAGGTTAGGGTTTTTCTCTCGACGTGCCGCCGTCCCGGGCCGCGGCAAACATGGCGTCCTTGAGACGGAACAGCGTCGAGATGTCCTCGTCGCCGTGGCCTTGCTCGATCAGGCGTCGATAATGAACCAGCGTCATCTCGATCAAGGGCAGCTGCACGCCGTGGCGGGCGGCCATGGCGCGACAGATCTTCAAATCTTTCTCGTGCAGCTTCACGCGGAAGCCGGCGGGATAGCTATCGCGCAGAATGTTCGGCGCGCGATTCACGAAGTACCAGCTGGAGCCCGCGCCTTTGCCGAGCGTGTCGATCAAACGATCCAGCGGCAGGTCCTCGGACTTGGCGAACGCCATCGCTTCGGCGACGGCCTGAATCACGCCGGCGCACATGATCTGGTTGGTCGCTTTCGCCGCCTGGCCGGAGCCACTGGCGCCGAAGTGCGTGACCGCTTTGCCCATGGCCTGCAGTACAGGCTGCGCGCGTTCGAATGCTTTCTCGTCGCCGCCGACCATCACGGCCAGCGTGCCGTCGCGAGCGCCTTCGGTGCCGCCGCTGACGGGAGCGTCCAGAAAATACGCACCGGCTTCGTGCAGACGATGAGCGGCCGTGCGAGCGGTGTTGGCGCTGACGGTGGAACAGTCAATCACGATGGTGTCGCGTTTGATCGCCGGCAACAGCTCGTCGATCACGGCGAGCACATCCGCGTCCGCGGACACGCACACGACGATCACATCGCACAGAGCAGCGAGATCGGCAGGTTTGCTGACGGCGGTGCAGCCCGTCTCCTGAGCGAGGGCCGTGGCCTTTTCAGCCGTGCGGTTCCACACGGCGCTCAACAAGCCGTGCTTGTGGAGATTGCGCGCCATGCCCAGGCCCATCGCGCCCAGGCCGACGAATCCTGCTCGAAGGGTCACTGGCACATCACGTCCATAGCAGTTTTGGCCGAGGCGCGGGCGGCATCGAGCTCGGCGGAATCCAGATAGCGGCGCTCGCCGTCCTTGCCTTCTTCATACAGCTTCTGCGAGGTCATGTATTTATCGTAACGCTCGCGCGCCTTGATGCAACGTTCGGCCTTGTCCTTCGCCGTTGCGGCGGCGGCTTCGCGTTCGTCCTTGGCTGTGTTTGTCGGACGCGAGCTCGCAGCGGGTTGCTGAGTCTGCGGACGGTCCTGTGCGGCGACTACGTCGCTGCTCTGAGATTTCACGTTCAAGCGTTCGGCCGGCAATACCGGGGGCTTGTCGGTGTACTGAACGTTGCCCTTCTCATCGATGTATTTATAGACATCGGCGATAGCGGTGCCGGCGGCCAGCGGCGCCGCGGCCACAGTCAGCAGCAACAAACGTCTGAACATGGCGGTCTCCACAAACAATCAAATCGCCCGGCCGTCGGTCTCGCCGGTGCGAATCCGCACCGCGTGGCCCAGGGGAATCACGAAAATCTTGCCGTCGCCGATGCGGCCGGTGTTGGCCACGGCCACGATGGTCTCCAGCACCTGGTCGACCCGCTCGTCGTCGATCGCCACTTCGATCTTGCACTTGGGCAGGAAGTCGACGACGTACTCGGCGCCACGGTACAGCTCAGTGTGCCCGCGCTGACGGCCGAAACCTTTGACCTCCGTCACTGTTACGCCGGCCACGCCGGCTTCCGCCAGCGCCTCGCGCACCTCGTCGACCTTGAAGGGCTTGATGATGGCGGTTACCAGTTTCACGCCGCGGGCCCAATCCTATGTAACGGGGATCTATGTAAAGAACGTCGGCAGTGTAACAGGACGGGTCCTTAGCAGGGATTAAGACAGTCCCTGTCAAGCCGCAGGATTGAGGACTACATCACGTTCGGGCTCGTCGGCGGGCCAAAAGAAAACGGGCGCCGAAGCGCCCGTTTTCAACCCATGCCGGATGAAGTGGCTTAGAGGCTGTAGCCCCGCTCGCCGTGTTCGGTCGTATCCAGGCCTTCCGTCTCCACCTCGTCGGTGACGCGCAGGCCGATGACCAGATCGACGAGCTTGAAGGCGATGAAGGACACGATGCCCGACCAGAGGATCGTGGTGCCCACACCCCACAACTGGGCCAGCACCTGCGGACCGGTGCCCAAGAATTCCCAGACGCCCGTGACGTAGTTGTAGATGCCGGTGCCGCCGAGGGCGGGGTTGTTGAACACACCCGTGAGGATGGCGCCGAGGATGCCGCCGACGCAGTGGACGCCGAACACGTCCAGCGAGTCGTCATACCCCAAGGCCGCTTTGAGCTTGGTGACCGCGAACAGGCAGACCACGCCAGCGATCAGGCCAATCACGATGGCGCCCATCGGGCCGACCCAGCCGCAGGCCGGAGTGATGGCCACGAGACCGGCGACCGCACCCGAAGCCGCGCCGAGCATCGTCGGCGTGCCGCGGAAGATCCACTCGGCGAAGGTCCAGGCAACCACCGCGGCGGCCGTGGCGACGAAGGTGTTGATGAAAACCTGCGCGGCGAAGGCGTTGGCTTCGAGGTTCGAGCCGACGTTGAAACCGAACCAGCCCACCCACAGCAGCGAGGCGCCGACCATGATCAGCGGCACGTTGTGCGGAGTCATCGCCGTGGTGCCATAGCCCTTGCGCTTGCCGACCAGCAGACAGCCCACCAGGCCAGCGACACCGGCGTTGATGTGCACGACCGTGCCACCCGCGAAATCGAGGGCGCCCTTCTGGAAGAGGAATCCTGCGCTCGCCAGCGCCGCCTCACCCGCGGCCGCGTCCGTGTACGCATCCGGACCCGCCCAGAACCACACCATGTGCGCGATCGGCAGGTAGGAGAAAGTGAACCACAACACCACGAAGGCCAGCACCGCGGCGAACTTCATGCGCTCGGCGAACGCGCCTACGATCAGGCAGGACGTGATGCCCGCGAAGGTCATCTGGAAGGCAGCGTACAGATACTCGGGAATGTAGACGCCTTTGCTGAAGGTCGCAGCGGGCGTGAGATTGCCGGCCGCATCGAGCATGCCCGCGAGGAACGTGCGATCGAAACCGCCGAAGAACGCGTTGCCGCCGGTGAACGCGAGGCTGTAGCCGTAGATCGCCCACAGCACCGACAGCAGGCTGAACACGACGAACACTTGCATCGAGATCGACAGCACGTTCTTCGAGCGGACCATGCCGCCGTAGAACAACGCGAGTCCCGGAACGGTCATCAGGATGACCAGCAGCGTGCTGGTCATGACCCAGGAGATATCGCCCTTGTCGAACGTAGGAGCGGCGGGCGCGGCGGCTTCCTCGGCAGGAGCAGCAGCTTCAGCCGGCGCAGCTTCCGCGGGCGCGGCTTCGGCAGCCACGGGTTCCGCGGCCGGCGCGTCTTGAGCCAGCGCCATGTCGGGCCCTGCGATTATCGCGAACGCGATAAGCGCGAGGCTCCACAGATAAGTGAGCACGCGGCTCGTTGCCAAGGGTTTTTTCACTGTCGTTCTCCTACGAAAGAGATAGATCTGTTGTTGCTGCCAGGTGCTGCTGTTAGAAAACGAGCTCAAACTGCCTCGACGCCGATTTCGCCGGTGCGGATGCGCACGGCTTGAGCGAGGTCGATGACGAAAATCTTGCCGTCGCCGATTTTTCCCGTGCGCGCGACGTTGGTGATGGCTTCGACCACTTGCTCTGCAATCGAATCGTCCACCGCCAGCTCGATCTTGGTCTTGGGCAGGAAATCCACGCGGTACTCGGCTCCGCGATACAGCTCGGTGTGACCGCGCTGACGGCCGAAGCCCTGTACCTCCGTCACCGTGATGCCTTGAACTCCGATATCCGCGACGGCCTGTCGGACGTCATCGAGCTTGAAGGGCTTGATGATCGCGGTTATCAACTTCATTGCATCCGGCTCCGGGTTCATGGGCGCGTGCTCCGGAATCAGTCATGTCTAGTCATGACTAGTCGTAATGTTTCCCCGCTCCCCGAGCGCGCCGCATCGGAAATGCATCTTCTGTGCCACGAATTTGTGCAAGCAAACGAACGCGGCTGTCGCGGCCGACCGACCCGGCGCGCACTCCGCTGGTGCGAAATTTCCGCCCGTTTGCTTCAAGTCGGCGCAAAATGCGCGTGCCGCCTGCTCCGAGATCGGTCCATGACCACGGACGGGCGATTTTGAGGCTTAATGGCCTGCCCGATTTCGATGCTTAGGAGATGCCGCGTGGATCCGCGCTCACTCGATGAACTTGCCCGCCGCCTGTCTTCCGTCGTGCCCCCCGGCGTGACGGCCCTGCGCCGCGATCTGGAAGAAAACTTCAAAGCCGTGTTACAGGCCGGGCTGAGCAAGCTCGATCTGGTGTCCCGGCAGGAATTCGACGTACAAGCCGCGGTGCTGCGGCGGACCCGCGAGAAGCTCGAGGCGCTCGAGGCCCGGCTCGCCGCGCTGGAAAAGACCACTCCCTAACGCATTTCCGGGTCGTCGCCGACAGCAATTACTGCGGCGATTGCCCGCTAGATCGCGTCTCGCTGCCGCTCAATGAGTGGTTGAATCGGGCAAACGTCTGCTCGGAGAGCCAAGGATGGCGATGGCGACTGTGTTGAGTCGCGCGCAACACGGCATGGAAGCGCCGCTGGTGCGTGTCGAGTGCGATCTTGGCGCGGGCTTGCCCAAGTTCTCCATCGTCGGCCTCGCCGAAGCGGTGGTGAAAGAAAGTCGCGATCGCGTTCGCTCCGCCATCGAGAACTGCAAGTTCGTGTGGCCCGAGGGCCGCGTCATTGTGAATCTCTCGCCGGCCGACTTACCGAAGGACGGCGGCCGCTACGATCTTCCCATCGCGCTCGCGATTCTGCTTGCCTCCGGTCAGCTTCCCGCGGAGTCGCTTCGCGATTGTGAGTTTTATGGCGAGCTTTCGCTGAGCGGCGAAGTGCAATCCATGCAAGGAGCTTTGCTCGCCGCCGTCGCTGCCGCGCGCGTCAATCATTCCATATTCGTTCCTCGAGCAAACGTTCCCGAGGCGGCGTTGGTCACTGGATGTCGAATCGCGATCGCATCCAATCTTCCTGACATGGTCAATCATGCCACTGGCGCCGCCCGGCTGCATTTCATCATCGGCGCCGCGCCCACGAGCACGAGTGGCGGCATCGAGGCGGATCTGTGCGAAGTGCGTGGCCAGGAAAGCGCCAAGCGAGCGTTGGAAATCGCCGCCGCCGGCGCGCACTCGTTACTTTTCATCGGCCCGCCGGGTACGGGCAAGAGCATGCTCGCGCAACGTCTGCCCGGCTTGCTGCCGCCGATGAGCGAAGAGGAAGCGTTGGAAGTTGCTGCCGTGCGCAGCGTGGCGCGGCTTCCCATAGATACATCTCGATGGCGCACGCGACCCTTTCGCACTCCGCATCACTCTGCATCTTCCGTCGCTCTGGTCGGCGGCGGCTCCCGGCCGCGCCCTGGCGAGATCTCGCTCGCGCATCACGGCGTTTTGTTTCTGGATGAATTGCCCGAGTACGATCGCACGGCGCTCGAGGTACTGCGTGAGCCGCTTGAAACTGGCGTGATCACGATCTCACGAGCTGCTCAACAGGCCGAGTTCCCGGCTTCGTTTCAATTCGTCGCGGCCATGAATCCCTGCCCGTGCGGTTATCTGGGCGACGAGCGCGGGATCTGTCATTGCACGTTCGAACAAGTGCGCCGTTATCGGGGTCGTTTGTCCGGACCGTTGATCGATCGTCTCGATCTGCACGTCGAAGTATTGCGCGTACCGCATGAAGTTCTGCGTGCAGACCACGTGAAGTCAGAAACGAGCGCCCAGGTCGCGTCTCGCGTCGCCCGCGTCCGCGAGCTGCAACTCAATCGGCAGGGCTGCACGAATGCTCGTCTGAAGGGCCGAGATATCGAACGCGTCTGTCAACCGACTGCTCGCGGACGTCAGTTGCTGGAACGCGCATCGAACAAATTGGGATTCTCGGCGCGCGCGTATCACCGCGTGTTGAAAGTCGCTCGCACCATCGCCGATCTGGCGGATGCGCCTCACGTCGACACGATGCACATCAGCGAAGCGCTATCGTTACGAAAACTGGATCGCGCCACGCCGACGATGCACGAAGGAGCTTCGCGCCCTTGAACGGTCGCGCGGATGCAAGCGGGAGCGAGTCAGGCGAGGTCGCTGCGGCGATCGCAGCGACCTCGAAAAGGCGGGATTACTTCGAGCCGGCGACCATGAAGTCGACGGCGTTGACGATCGACTTATCCGACAGATCGGCGCGGCCACCCTTCGGAGGCATGAAGCCGGCGCTGCCCTGGAAGCCCTCGATGGCGTGCTTGTGCAGGGTCTCGGCGCCCTTGGCGATGCGAGGACCCCACGCGGCTTTGTCGCCCATCTTCGGCGCGCCGGCCACGCCGGCGCCGTGACAGGCCATGCAGGCCATGTTGAACACCTGTTCGCCACCCAGGTCTTCCGCCGGAGCCGCGGCCGCCGCCTGAACGGGCGCCAGCGCGGAGTTGTCCTGGCCGGCGATGGCGACCTTGGCCACCGGCGCGATGCGCTCGGCCACCACGGCCTGGTTGGCCGGATCGGTCACGACGTGCTTTTCCTGGGTATTGGCGGCCACGATGCGCGCCAACACATATAGAACGACCGCGATGCCGATCAAAATGCCGAGTACCAGCATGAAGGTGTCGAAAAACTTCTTATCGTGGTGCTCGGCGCTCACTTCGGCTCCAACAAAGGCTACAGGGGCAAATTAAAGCCACATGGCAAAACGGCGCGCAGTATAGCGGCGTCGCCCTTGCCGATAAACTGAGCAGGCTAACCCCCTGATGCGACATGAATTCCGTGACCGCCCTTGGGGCGGGCGGCGAGGCCAGCTATGATTCGCGGCCCGACGCGAAGCTGACCCCACCCCCTGAACGCCTGGCAAGGCGCAGGGTTCGGCCGTCACTGCTACACTTCGTGCTCGCGACGCGCCCGTAGCTCAGCTGGATAGAGTACTGCCCTCCGAAGGCAGGGGTCACTGGTTCGAATCCAGTCGGGCGCGCCACTTCCCAGAACATTATCGCGGCCAATCCATCCCGCCTGCCCTTCCTCGCCGCGCTTTCTGCTACGTACTCCCTCGCACAGGAAACATCGCCCACGTAAAATCCTGGCCACTCGGAACTACGCCTCGCGTTGCACGGAAGTGAAATGAAGATTACCGCCGTTCTGGCCATGTCGCTGGCGCTCGCGCCTGCCAGCCTGCTCGCCATAGATCTCGATGCCTCGTTCGGTACTGGCGGTCGCGTCGTTCTGGAGGATGCGCCCTGGAATGCCACCGATGCAGTCCTTCAGCGCGATGGGAAGATTGTTGTCGCCGGCTACTTTCGCCCCGACCTTGCCAATCCAGCCGGCGACGCTTTCGTGGCTCGGTTCAATGTAAACGGAACTTTGGATACGAGCTTCGACGGCGACGGGCTTGCAGTGCTGGATCTTGGCGGAAATGTCGATTACATCAACGCGATCGCCGAACAGGTCGATGGCCGGCTGGTGGCGGTTGGCTCCACAGGTAGTAGCGTGGCCAGCTATTCAACCGCTGCTATCGTGCGGCTGAATCCGAACGGCTCTCTGGATACTTCGCTGCGCGGCCCAGGTGCGGCTCTGTTGAGCGAACTCGCAGCCGCGAGGGCTGTTGCAATCCAAGCCGATGGCAAGTTGCTGGTCGCCGGCAGCGGAAGCCATACGTTCACGGTCGCGCGCCTGCTTCCTGACGGCGTAGTGGATGCGACATACGGGGAGAATGGCGCCGGTCTCGCGAACTTCCCGCCGGGCAACCCATCATACCCACCTTTTTATAGTGACGTTCTGTATGAACTTGCGCTGCAGCCGGATGGCAAACTGGTTGGCGCCGGCGCGCGCGCTAGCAGCTATACTCCCTTGATCAGCGCGTCGTTCGCCGCTGTGCGGTTGGATTCGGCCGGTGTCCCGGACTCGACCTTCGGCACGGGCGGTAGCGTGATCATTCCCGAGCAGGCTTTCAACTTTTTGGGAAGCGTCCGAGGAATGGTCGTCCTGCCGAACGGATCGTTGCTGCTCGCAGGCACCCAAACCTGGGGTGAAGGCCCGACTCGCCCTGATGATCACTACAGCGCGCTCGTGCGCTTGGGGTCGACGGGCGCCGTCGATCCCTCATTTGGAACCAACGGTTGGGTGCGGCGTGTGAACCGGCGCTTGAATGGCGATAACGCGACGGGAGTTGCGTTGGACGCGAGTGGCAATATTCTCGTGCCGGGCAGCAGTAATCGCGACGACACCGGTACGTTATTTGATATGGCCGTATCACGGCTCGCGCCAAACGGCGCCATGGACTTGAATTTCGGCAACGAGGGGCGCTTCATCGTCGACTTCGACACTGCCAGCGCATACGGCACGAGAGCGAATGCGCTGCTGGTTCAGCCCGACGGAGCTCTGATACTCGTGGGCACGGGACGTTCCGGCCCCAACTACAATGACCCTCAAACGCTCCTGCTCGCCCGGCTGTGCGGCCCAACGGTCCACTTTTCTTCGAGCTCGACTGCAGTTTCCGAAGCGGCGACCAGTGTTACGTTCACCATACGACGCTCGTGCGGGTCGAGTGCTGGCCCCGTTTCCGTCAGCTACGCAACAAACGCGGGAACAGCCAGTGCGGGCTCGGATTTCACTGCCGCGAATGGCACGCTGACGTGGGCGCCGAACGATTCGGATGACAAGACCATCACCATCCAGCTGCCAGGCGACACTAGCGATGAGCCGGATGAACAATTCACTGTGGCATTGTCTGGTGCGAGCGGGGCAGAGCCGGGCGCTTGGTCCAGTCATGCAGTGACGATCACTGACGATGACAGTACACCCCCACCTCCTCCCACGACCTCCGGTCGAAGCGGCGGCGGAGCTCTCGATTACATGGCCTTGCTGGGTCTGCTGACGATCGGTGTCGTTGCGACAGCTGCGCCTCGCCGTCGTCCCACACGGAAGTGAACAACGCATGAAAGTCGCGCGCGTTTTAATTATGACATCGGCGCTTGCGCCGGCGACGCTGCTCGCCACCGGGCTCGAACCATCCTTCGGCAACAACGGCCGCGTGGTTGTCGAGGACCGATACCGGGTGCCAAGCGATGCGATCCTTCAGCGGGACGGCAAGATCGTTGTGGTCGGTGGTAGTGAAGGAGCCTACGTCGCCATGTCCCAGATGTTCTTCGCTCTTTCCACCCGAACGGAACGCCGGACACCACGTTCGATGCTGACGGCATAGCGACATTGCTGTTTTCCAGGCGCAAAGACCTCTCTGCGATCGCGACTCTTTCGACCGTGCTGACGCAGTCGCTGAGCTGGCAACGCCCGCCTCGCCCGCCGGAAGGATATGTCCCCTACGCGCACCAAGGCGGGCTCTGCGTGCAACAACCGCTTGCTGAGTAGATAAACGCAGCAGGGTAAGGCCGCTCCCCACACCGGGAGTAGCGATCGTGTTCCTTTTGTTGTTTGGCGATTCATGCATGAAGATTCCAGCGCTGCTCAGAAGCTAGTCGCTGCAGTTCATGCCATCCTGGAATTGAAGTACTCAACATGGGAACTCAGGCAAGGAAGAACTTGGTTGCTTGCGCCGCAGGCATTTCTGCGGATGGAGGATGCAGGATCGTTTGGCTCCTACGCAGAGATACTGAACCATCTTCAGGAAACTGATCCTGAGCTGGGTCGTCGTTCGAACATGGAATTGCAAGATCTTGTAGAAACCCTTCGGGAATTCGTGAGCGAACAGAGGAATTGAGCACCGACGCGTGTTCGGTTTCAAGTGCTCAGGTGCCGCCCAGTCGCCTCAGCTCGCTGCGATAGTGGTTCACCATTTCAGAAGGGGCGTCCCCAGCGTGGCGATCGAGAAACTTCTCGATCGTCTCGCGATATTCCCTGTGGAAGTCGGGATTGTCAGGACTCGCCTCGACCTGAGCCGCGGCACGCTCGACCGGCTCGAGTGCTTCCTGCAGCAGCAGTCTTTTTCCGTAGCCTGATTCGTCCCGCAAGATCGCGACGTTACGCTCGAAGCCAGGGATGTACTTGACTACGAAGCGCTCGCCCTTGGGTGGAAGCTGGATCGCATTGCGCGGCGGATAGAGGCTAGCCGACATCGTGTCGAAGCTGGTCTTGACGTCGTGACCGTCGGCAGTCCGCACCACAGCGTCATATTCCCAGATGTTGGCATCGTTGAGCTGGGAATTGGTTTCCTCCTCATGCGTGATCACCGCGGTGCCATAGGTGCCGTAGGCGTTGAGGAAGATCCCGTTGACCATCGATCCAAGAAAGATGTTGGCGAATCCGATAGCGAAGCCGACTACGCTCAATCCCATCCAGGCGCCGTTCCTGAACAGCGCGCTGGCCGCGCTACCCAGGGCGAAGCCTGCGAGGATCCAGAGCGGCAGCGACAGCAGCGAATGCTGGCTGATGAAAAAGAAAAAGGCCGAAAGCACCACCATCAGCCGCCGCAGCCTCCGCACCCGCCACAACCGCCTCCGCCGCCGCATCCTCCGCCGGCGTCGCTGGGGCCGTTGCTACCCGATCGCATGAGATGAAAATCGTTCCAGCTCGAGCCGACGAGCACCGTGGTGCCGAACAGCGCCACAGCCAATGGGATTTCGTCGGTTGTCGGCGCGCGCTGAAGGCGCTCGGCGCGCGCCTGCGCTTCCTCGATCGCGACAATGCCACTTTGCGTTCTCCTTTCCGGCGTGAACCACCGGATGAGCGCGAAGACAGTGGTGACGATCACCAGTGCGGTCAGGAAGCCGGTGGGATGGCCGAGCTCATTGCCATAGCGCCAGCGCGACACACCGAACGCGATCAGCAGCAGATACGGTAAGGTCTGGCACACGCGGATCAGCTCCACTCGCATCCGATCCATCAACAGACCATCGGCGATGAGCCCCTTTCTGACCGCTCGCATATGGGGTCCCAGTGCATTTTCGACTGCGCTCCAGTCGAGCGGCGAAGGCAGCGCGAGCACGCTGGCCTCGGCGTTGCTGCCAACCGCATCAGGCTGGACGATCTCGATCTTCCGATCCTTCGTCGTGGCGATCCGTTGCGAGGAGAGAAGCCGAGCGATGATCAATTCGAAGAAGCGATCTTTGCCGCCCGACAGATAAGCGGCTTGCTCGGTATCGACCGTCCCGGTGACGCGGCCCTGTCTGCGAAGATAGCGGGGAATGGCGAACCCCAGATACATGACGAAAAGAAGGAGCACGCCATAGAGTGCGAGGAACTGGCCGCCGTTCAGGTCGTCATGGCTGAAAAACATTTCGAGACGAGCCTCCGCTGCTAAAGGACAAGGTGGAGCGCCGTAACGAGCGCCGCAATCACAAGCATCGCCCATAATGCTGCCCGAGGGATCACGACGCCGTCGCGCGGATGAACGCGCCGGGCGCGGGGGTCATCCAAGAGCCGCCGTGCCGCACTAGGCCAGATATCCGCTGGCGGAGCCACCCCGAAAACCTCCTCGTAACGTTTCATCGTGCGAGCATATTGCTCGAAGAAACGCGAACGCTCGGCGTCGCCGCCCGCCGTCGGACCGTGATGGAGCGGCCGGCCAAGAACGTCTGGGCAGAAGCGTTCCCAATAGTCGCGACTATAGGTGAGATGGAGATGCCATGCCTGATCGACTGCATCGGAGGGGGTCAGCTGATTGTCACCTGTCACTGCCAGGAAGCAGAAACGGCGATACTCGTCGAACACACGCAGCGCATGCGCCTCGCTCCAGCCATTCTCGCGCGCGAGCCGCTGTATGAAGGTCAGGCGCGCGTTCTCAGGACCGACGACATAAGATGAAAGCGCACGCCATACCGGGTGATCAGGCAAAGTGGGGGATCCACAATCCATCGTACGCATCGGATTTGAGAGTAGCACCGGCCTGGCGCTGGAGAAACAGGCCACCTTTGCCCTTCATAGGAGTATGACACCTTCCCTCGGTACCTGTTAGCAGCGGACGCTAGTCGATCATGCTTCCCCATTTCTGCGAGATGGATCCGGACGATGCGGCGTGGAATGTCATTTACGAGAGCTTGGCGCGGAGCTCTGGAGTCAGGTCATTACTTTGCCGGCGTCGATTGCGATGCTGAAGGCAGTCAAAAGCTTCGATCGCAGCCAGGTCCAGCAACGATGGATTTCTCTCGGCCTGACTGCCGATGTTTTGCGGTGAATGCGTGCTCGGGGCGATGTCTGCAACGCTTGCCTCGTCCGCCGGAAGGGTACGTGCCGTACGCCCACAAAGGCGGACTCTCCGTGCAGCAACCGCTGGCCGAGTAGCAATTCCTGTGCGCGAAGTCCTGAAACCAGTGGGGTCGATGCGCTAGCGTTGCAGCCCGCTCGACTCTCGCAAGGACGGTGCCATGGGTTGGAAGATGACTGAGGATCGCGAGGCTTTCGACAAAAAGGTCTCGCTGGCGGGCCTGATGCCCGAACCAGTCGCGCTATGCGGATCCGCGCTGCCCAAGGGAACGAACCCGTTCCAGGCGCCTGGTGTCCCGACGACTCACGCGAGTCTCACGCGTCATCACATCATCCCGCACCACTTGCTGATTGCCGTTTGGAACGAGGCGGTCGATCGCGGTCACTTCGCCTTGCTCACGTCGCTGGCCATCTGGGCG
Organism: Steroidobacter sp.; assembly: GCF_036402275.1. Classification (NCBI taxonomy): domain Bacteria; kingdom Pseudomonadati; phylum Pseudomonadota; class Gammaproteobacteria; order Steroidobacterales; family Steroidobacteraceae; genus Steroidobacter; species Steroidobacter sp. The sequence continues at coordinate 85,704 of NZ_DASWTF010000029.1, forward strand.
GGCCGGAATCCGGCGACGGAACTGCCTGGCTCGCTCGACATCACCGATCCCAACCCAGACCCAGACCCGCAGAAGGTGTTGATGCGTGTGGCCTGGAATCCCTGGAACATCGTCATCGGGCCCAAGATGGAACATCGTATCGGCGATCCGAGCGATGCCTTCGATCGCCTGCAGTTTCGCGAGCTCGGCGCCTTCGACAAGACCGCGGGTCCCATCGAAAGCAACGCGGCCTGGCAGGAGAACCTCGCACGCCAGGAGTTCAACTCTCACATCGATCGGCTCTACCGGATTTACAAGTACATGGTGAGATACATCGACCCGAAGCTGCCGCTCGCGAACGTCGAGGTCGAATCGTTGCGGACGCTGCTTCTTAGCGACCGTTCCAGCCAGTACGGCCGGTTGAACGACGGAAAAAAATCACTGATCCGATTCGGCGGCGCGATCCTCTCGCCGGCGCTGTGGACGCAGTTCAGTTTCAAGACCATCGAAACGCACGGTCTGCCGGTGAAGCCGGACGAGTTCAAGGCGTATGGAGCGGATCTCAAGAAGATCGACGACAACAAGCGGTTGCCCGATGACGTGAGGCAAAGGCAGTTGAACGCGCTGCCGGCTAAACACATTGGCTCGGTCAGCAAGGAAACCAAGATCCTGAAGAACACGGCCACCTGGGGCGTGGTCGCCTGGTCCGCGTTGAGCTATCTGCCGGAACCCGACTTGCCGGAACCAAAGGCGCAGAGCATGGACTTGTGGGAGCCGGGCCAGGCTACGCTGCCCAACCAACGTTTCCTATTGTCGCGTGCAACGTACTCCGACGCCGTGGCGAAAGATTTCCGCGGCGAAGTCACCCGCGCGGCGCGTCGGACCGGCCGCTTCAAAGCGGCCGTAAAGATCGTCGGCCCTCGCGGCACGGCGGGCGCGATGCACCCGCACCACGACGACGTCGTGAAGGCGACGCTGGAAGCGCTTACCGCGCTTCGCTCCGACGGCTACGACTTCAAAATTGCTCGCACATTCCTCGAAGCGCCCGCGCTGGAAGTCCGCTTCTACAGCGAGTCGACGGCGTGAGTAGATAAACGCAGCATCGTTGCGATGTTTGTCTAAGATCCAGCACGACTGCTGCAAGAAACTAGCAGGGCTTTGCCAGACATTTGCACACTGTTCAAGCGCCGTTGAAGCGCGCACTCTGATCGGGCTGTGGATGTGCTCTTATGGGAGACAGCCATGCTGCGATCAATGACGACTCTGAGTCTTTCGGCGATCAGCCTGTGGATGGTGGCCGCCGACAATGCTCCCGCTCAAACGCCAACGAACGTGTCACGGAGCGACGCAGCACAAATTCACGTTCTCTCCGCCAGTTCTCACGGCCAAAAACTCGCCGCCGTCTCCGGCGTCGGGCAGGGAATCGTGAACGTCAGTCCAGAAGCCAGCAGCGAAGGCTTCAGCGTGGAAATCCAGGTTACGCTCTGGCGTACCAGCCCGAGCACGGTGTTCACCGTGAGCCGAGCGGTCGATTTCACCGCTGATGGGAATTGCACGAACACTCAGTTCGTGCCGTTCCCATTGCCCAATGCCGGTCCACTCGTGACGCTGACCACATCGCCCGGCGGCGCAGGCTCGGTCCATATTCCCTTCGAGCGCCCGCAAATTGCAGATGACACGATGTTCGACGTGCAGTTCGAGGTCCGCTCCGAGGACGGGTCGATTGTGCTCAGAACCGATTGCTTCACCGTCCTGGTGAAGTAACGGGTGGGTTGAGCGAGCTTTAGTACTTCGCGCTCAAACTCGCGGGCGCGAGCTCCTTGCGTAATTGTTTCTGGAACACCGCCGGGCCGACCCAGGTGTAGACGCAGAATCCCAGCCAGGCGAACTGGGCCCACGTACCGGCCTGCTGATAGCCAAAGTCGTTGAGCGCGATCATCGAGGCGCGATATGCGAGATAGATGCCGATCAGCAGCACCACGCGACGGGTCATCGAGCCGCCGCCGAAAAATGAATTGAAGCGCCACCACAGGCCGAGCAGCGGACTCTGGCGCGCCTTGACTGCGCCGAGCAGTTGAATCGCGCCCGCATGCACGGCGTTATTCCGTAGCACGATCAATGCGTGCTCTTTCGCGTCCTGCGTCTCGCCGCGCGCGAGTAACAAGTAACCCATCGTCAGCAGCGCGTCGGCGTTCTCGGGATCGATTTCGAGCGCGCGCAGGGCGAGTACTTCGGCCTGTTTGAAATCGCGTGCATCCCGATGATGTTCGGCGAGCGCGGCCCATGTATCGGCGTCGTCCGGCTCCGCGTCACGCGCCTTTTCCAGCAACGGCAACACTTCTCGCCGCCGGCCCCACAAGCCATACAGATGGGCGAGCGAGCGAAGCATAGCGGGATTGCCAGGATCCAAGGCAAGCGCGGCGTTCAGGTGCTGCTCGGCGAGCTTGAACCGGCGCTGCGCGATGGAGACGATCGCCATTGCATAGTGCGCGAACGGGAATTCGGGATTGAGCGCCAACGCCGCGCGAGCTTCGTACTCCGCCGCGTGCACGCGCTTTTGATCGTGCAGACAGATGGCGAGCAGCGCGTGCGCATGCGCGTTATCGGCATCGAGCGTCAGCGCCTGGCGCAGCGTCTCGATCGCCCCGTGCAGGTCCTGATGACGAAGCTGCGTGTAGGCGCGCTCGATCAACTTGTCGATATCGCGAAACATCAGCTCACCATCACCTGCCAGAGCGGCGAGGCAACCGCCTGCACCACCTGCGGCTTCAGGAAGCCACCGGCGAACACCAGCAACGCGCCAATCGGCACGGCCTGCGCCTGATTCGCGCCGCCGCCGAAGTATTCGTAGAGCGCATGCGAGGTCCGTTGCAAAAAGAAAATCCAGTAAGCGAGGCCGAGCTTCCACGCGATGATCAGCAGCATCGCATAGTCGAACGCCGAACCGGGCAGTGCGCCTGCCGAGCGCAGGACGGCGAGGCCGATGAGAATGAGCGGCGCACCGATTAAAATCGCGATCGCAAGTCCGATCTCACGGCCCCATGTCGGACCCCGCAACATCCACGCGTTGAATGCGAAGGCGGCCGCGCCGATCCAGGCGCCGCCGAACATCATTGCAATCAACGGCCAGAATGGATCGAGCGCAGGCACTCGGCGCCAGCCGCCGATCGGCTCGTCCTGGATGCGATAAGCGACGCTCAACGTCTTTGTCCGTGCTGTTCGAGGAATTCGAGCACTTCGTCGTACTGGCCGCCTTCATTGGCATACCGAGCGTAATTGCGCGCGGTCGTCAGCCATTCGTTGGTCGTGCTCTTCGCTGCTTTCAGGGCCGTGCGCAAATGCTCCATCGTCACTGGAACCTCGCGCCCTCCGTTGATCGACATTTCTATCGCTTCGTCGACCGCGCTTTCGACCAGATCGCGCAAGTCGGCGCCAGAGAAACCCGGCGTGAGTTCCGCGATCTCGCGCATCGGCAACTCACCCGCCGTGGGGCGCTCGCGCAATAGCGCTTCGAGGATGGATTGTCTCGCGACGCGATCCGGCGGAGGCACGAACATCACACGATCGAAACGCCCCGGCCGGCGGAAAGCTGGATCGACGGCCCAGGGAACGTTGGTCGCGCCCATGATGAGCACGTTCTCGTTTGCCTGCGTGAAACCGTCGAGCTCGGACAGGAACTGGCTGACGAGCTTGGAGGAGGTCGCCTCGCGCGAATACTGGCGCTTACCGCCCAGCGCTTCGACTTCATCGAAGAACAACACGGCTGGCGCGGATCGACGAGCTTGCTCGAACAGCGCGTGGAGCTTGCGCTCGGATTCGCCGATGTACATGTCGAGCACGTCAGACACGGCAACATTGAAAAACTTCGCGCCGCATTCACCCGCGGTGGCGCGGGCGATCAATGTTTTGCCACAGCCGGGCGGCCCATACAAAAGAATGCCGCCGCCGGCTTTGCGCCGAAAACGCTGAAACAGCGAGGGCTTCTGAAACGGCAGAATGATGCGGCGATGGATTTGCTTTTTCACCGCATCGAGCCCGCCGACGTCCGCAAACTTCACCCGCTCGGTTTCCGGTTGCAATAACCGGGTGACCTCGGTCGCATCCGTATCGTCGTTCGCATCTTGCGCGACTTTGCGGATGCCCTGGCGTGCGGCGTCGAGGCGAATCACTTTGGAATCCAGCTCGGCGGCGAGCGCCCGGTCTTCGAGCGCCGGATTGGCCGCGATGGCGGACCGATACGCAGTCCGGCCCTGGTCCAGATCGCCGGTCTGGGCGAAGGCGCGCGCTCTGAGGAGCAGCGTCTCGCTGTCATCGCCTTGTAACAACTCGGTCGCCCGCGCCGGCTCACCGATGGAAAGATAGGCGCGGCCCAAGTCGCGGCGCTCGGCTTCGGCGAGCCGCGGCACATCGAGCTTCAACTCGCTCAGTACTTGTTTGAGCTCGTCCGTATGGTCGCGCTCGAGGGCCGCTCGTAACACGACGAGTGCGAGGTCGCGATTGTCCGGGGAGGCGCGCAGGGCGCTTCGCAACGATTCAAAGACTGCGTTATCCATGCACGATTCAATATACGAGATCGCTCGATTCTGAGCGAGCGGCCCGTCGCAATCCTTGAATGTTTCCGAGCTGGCGTCGTTGACTTCCGGGTCGACGACGCCAGCCGCAGGCAGGTGTCAGCTGGCGGTCGCGAGCTTCTTGCGGCGACGACCGGCGATCAGCAATCCGGTGAGACCCGTCAGCATGAGAATCATGGTCTCGGGCTCGGGGATGTTGTAGTTGTATGAAATGCTCCCGGCAGCGATGCCTCCGGCGGGAAGAGCGGCGCCATAAACGACGCGCGTGATCGCGGCTTCGGCCAGGCTCACTGAGTTGGCGTACTGACCTGGGCCAATGACCGTGTACGCGCCCCCGGTGCCGACGAGATCGCCGGCCGCATTGAACGCCCAGAGCGCGCCGCCCAGGCTGTCGCCGAAGCCACCCACGATCTCGACGAAGTCGGTGGCGACATCGAACGTCAGTTCCAGAAAGGAGAAGCCTTCGCTGCAGAACGAGCTGGGCGGCGTGCCTGCTTGGGATTGGGCGTAGCAAGCGTAGCCATCGTTGAGATAGGTCAGTGCGCCGCCGAACGGTGAGCCGATGCCGCTGAAGTAGCCCGGGGCGATCATCCCGCTGGTGCTGTGAAGTGACTGCACGTCGTAACTGGCGACGCTCACGGGACCGCCCGCGGGCGAGGCGATGGTTTGCAAATGCAGTCCCGGCGACAAGTCGGTGAGATTGGTGCCCGCGGCGTAGTCGTATGCGTCGAATGTGATAAGTGTTGCATTGGCAACACTGCACACGAACATGAAAGGGATGAGTGCGAGCACTCTCAAATTGGCCATGCTGTTCCTCCTGGTCTCAAGTGCGGGGTTGTCGGGCGGCCATCCGCGTTGTAGGTGGAAGTCGTAGCCCCGCGAATCATGCTTCCGCTCGATCAGATTGCAGTTTTCGCGCCGCGTGTACGCGATTATGTTACCGAACAATCAGCTAGCGGACAGCACGATCGGTGGCCCCGACCTCGCCTGTAAACCCCTTCGACGCTCGACCTATTTAATAGACCCGATCACTCGGGTCAATTGCCTACATATTCGTAAGGGAGCGCCTGATTCGATTCAGTTTCGGCCTGCGTCGAACTGAATTCAGGCGAAATTTCCAGGGAAAATCGGCCGTCGCGAGTTAGCGACAGGAAATGCGCGATCGGTATCGACGTGCTTTGTTCGCCGGGCGCTTAGAAACAAAAGGGGCGATGGATGACTCCATCGCCCCTCCGAGTCACTCACTCACGGAGTTGAACCGGGCTCGCACGAATCACGTGTGCAGACTGCGCACGTATCCGTTGCGGTAGCGGTCGCTGTGCCCGAGTCGAATGGACCGTCGCCACGCGCCGTGACTGTATCGGAGAACGTCGCCGTGCGCGGATCGGAACTAGTGATACTGCTGGGCGCATAACTGCCGCTGTATGGTTGACACGTGTTTGCTGGCAGGTTCGCCGGTCCGAACACCGGCGGCCCGTCGTCGGAAGTGTCGCCCGGAGTGCCGGCGTCGTCCGTGACTGTCACGTTGGTGAGATTGACGGCGGTAGCGCCGGAAGTCGTGTTACAGACCTGACCCTGGAAGTTCACGGCGATCACGACATTGTTGGCGTCGAGCGTGAGCTCGGTGGTGCAGCACTTCGTGACGTCGATTCGCGGACTGATTATTACGCGCTCGCATTGATCGCTGGCGGTATCGGTAATCGTGCGCGCTCCACCCGGCGAGCCAGCGGCGCTGACCGTGGCCGTGTTCGTCGGGGGGTTCTGTGTCGTTTCGATCGTGCCCGCGAAGGTCTCCGAAGCCTCTGCCGCCAGAGATGTCAGAGTGTATTGATCGTCGTCCGCCGTGACGCCCGGCGTGCCATTGTCGTCCACGATGAGCAGGTTGTGGAGCGTGCCGGCGCCGTCATTGGTGACGGTGATGCTGTAGTTGAAAATGAAGCCGGTCTGGCTCGGATTCAGCACGCCGGTGGTGCAGTTCTTGACGATCGCCACCGAGCACAGCTCGAACGAGCTCAGCACGAAGTCCTTCAGCGTGGCGTTGTATTCCTTCGAGGAGCGCGACTCGGCCATGAAGGTGCTGAAGCAGCTGTTGCCGCCCAGGATGGACAGGTTGATGCCGCCTTCGTAGAAACTCTCGAACGGGAACAAGCCGATGTTGCCCGCTTTCGGAGTGTAGTCCCAAGGCGCATCGACCTCGCCCGAGTTGGTGATGGCGCAGAAGTCCTGGTTCGGCGCGGCGGCGCTGCACTGTGCGCCGGTCTGCTTGGCCTTCAGCAGCAGATTCACGTCGGCGCATTGACCGGGTTGCGGGTCGTTGTTGGCCGCCCTGGTACACGAAGTTTCCCAATACAGCACCTGGATCTCGGGTTGTGCATTGGCGCCTTGCGGATAATTGACCAGCACGAGGACGTCGCCGCCACCGGCGGCGCCGTTGCTATCTGTATGCAGGCCAGTGAATGTTCCGTCCGCATTCGCGGTCACGGTTCCGCGGAAGAACCAGAACCCGAGGAACGCGTCACCTACGTTCGAGAAACGATCCGCGCCGAAGTATGCGACCGTCGAGGTGCCGGACTCGTAGGCTGCCGCATAGGCGTTGGTGATGTCGTTCTTGTCCGGGCCGGTCAGAGGCCCGGGCTTGTGGGTCCAGGTGTTCACCTCGTGAATATCCTTGTTGTTGCCGGCGAAGATGCGGTCGCCACCGCCGCCCACATCCTCGATGATGCCGGTGAATTCGATCGCGCCGCCTGCGTTGGGCGGAGTGTCCCAGTCGTCGTCTGGCGAATTGGCCGGATCGTCGCTGGCGTTCGCGTCCAATTCGAACAAATCGAGGGTATCGACGTCGATCGCCGGTGCGGCGGTTGGCGCCAGGGCCACTGCCGCGATCAGGGACAGCAACAACGGTTTGAGCCGGAGCTCCTGCGGTGAGCCGATGCAGCCTGCGGTTGCACCGTCAACGGGACGGAATAGAAATCTCATAGATCCCCCTGTTATTGAAAGTTCGCTTCGTACGGTTAGGGTCGGCGCGCACGTGACGCGCCTGACACGGCTCGGAGCAAATCGCGTACCGGCGGCGTATCTGGTTGAAGCGAAAAGAAAACTGGATTTCGTGATGTGACCGGGGCGGGGCGCGCGTCTCAGCTCTGAGACACGGCCGCTCAATACTCGATGGGCGATGGCCTGTTTGCTTGAAGCTGGCGGCTGGGGGCGCGTCTCAGCGGCGAGACACAAAGATCAATGCAGGCTGCCGGTCGAGTCATGAGGCGCGTCGAGGAGCTCTGCGATCAGCGCCGCGGGCAGCTTGATGGAATCGGAATTTTCGGCGGCGAGCCCGTGCCGGCAGAGCAGGCGATAAAACGTCGCACGCGACACGCCAATCAGCTCGGCGGATTGGCGCGCGTTGCCGCCTGTTCTCTGCAGCGCCGCGAGTACAGTGTTCTTTTCCGCCTGCAGTCTTGCGGCGTCGAGGCTCAGCATCGGCTGCTCCCGCGGCGCCTCGGCCAAACATAAATCTCTGGGCGTTATCAGCGGCCCATCGCACATCACGATCGCGCGTCGGATGCAGCTCACCAGCTCGCGCACATTGCCGGGCCATCGGTGAGCTTGCAATGCATGCAGGGCGGCTCTGGAGAAGCCCCGCGCCATCGGGCTCTCATACTGGTATCGGGTGAGAAAAGCAGCAGCCAAGGCGCCGATGTCCTCGCCATGCTCGCGCAGTGGCGGAGTGTTGATACGGAGAACGTTCAGTCGGTAGTAAAGATCCTCCCGGAACTTCCCCTCTCTCACTGCGGATTCGAGATCGACATTGGTCGCGGCGAGCACTCGCGCGTCGATCTGAATCTCTTCCCGACCACCGACGCGTCGTATGGTCCGCTGCTCGAGGAAGCGCAGCAGAAGCGCTTGGAGATCGGCATGCAGATCGCCGACCTCGTCCAGAAAGATCGTGCCGCCCTGCGCGGCCTCGAAGTGACCTTCCTGGCGCCGATGCGCACCGGTGAAAGCGCCCTTTTCGAAGCCGAACAACTCGGCATGAATGAGCGATGGCGGCAAAGCGGCGCAGTTGATCGCGATGAACGGATTGACGTGACGAGGCGACAGTATATGAATCGTGCGCCCCACCAGTTCCTTGCCGGTGCCTGTCTCACCGGTGATCAAGGCCGGCGCATCGACCGCGGCGATCTTGACGAGATCGCGACGCAAGGACTGCATGGCTCGCGAATGACCGATGAGCATCGACTCGGGGGCGGCGCCGTCGATCGAACCACGGTCCGGCGCCAGCAGCGTCGCCATGCCGACGGCATGACCCAAGGCCGTGAGCAGGCGATGATGGTCGACGGGCTTGGTTTGATAATCGATGCAGTGGCTGACGATGAATTCCCGAACCGGGTCGCGTTCGATCAGTCCGGGGCCGACGATGGCGATCCAGGGAATACGCCGGTGCGAGGCGATGCTGATTTGTATCCTGTCGAGCCACGTGCCATCGGCCGTGCTCAGGCAGGCGATGCCGGCACGGCAATCGCCAAACCCGGACTCATGCATCTCGCTCTGCCAGCCGGCGTCGAGCAAGATACGTGAGAGCGCCGCATCCTCCTTGCAGGCAAACAGGCTAGCCACCTTTCGGGCGACCATCGTTGCCTCAACGTCGGTGTGCGCTCCTCCCTGTGCCGTTCCCCTGTTTTGCGCCACCGAAAGCGGAAGCGCATACATGATCAGCTCTACGGAATGTCTTTGTGAGATCCGCTACGCCGCCGGTTTTTGATTATGGTGCGTATGACACTCCTCGTATTAAACACCTGCAAGTGCGGCGACCACTTAAGCGTGATTTTCGCATTACAGCATCATGGCATGGCGGACAGGATGAGATGCACGGCCAGGGCGCTCAGGCCGATAAAGAACCAGCGACGGAATCGCTCCGGCGAGACCCGCCGGCGAATCTGGCCGCCGAGAAACATTCCTAATAAGGCCGGAACGACGGCCGCCACGGAATTGGAAACGAAATTCATTTCCAACGCGTCATGCCACAGCAGACCGAGCGCCAATGCCACAGTGGACACGGTAAACGACACCCCGAGCGCCTGAACCAGCTCATCCCGCGGCAGCCCCAGGCCTGCAAGGTAAGGAACCGCGGGTATCACGAATGTGCCGGACGCGCCCGTGATGAATCCAGTGATGGCGCCGACCAGCGGGCCAGCCCATCTTTCCGATGTTGGCGACACATTGATATGGAAATTGCACAGCCCGGCCGCGGCATAGAGCAACAACGCGCCGCCGAGCGCGACACTCGCCACCGTCGACTTGGTCGACGCGATGACGCCAGAGGCGAGGACGGTGCTGATGAAGATGGCGAGCAGCGTCGGCCATAGACGGCGTACCAGATTGCCGAGGCGAGGGCCCTCCGCGAGCTGCCACACATTGGTAATGAACGAAGGCAGCAACAGAATCGCTGCAGCCTCGGCCGGAGGCATCACCAAACTCAGCAGGCCCATCGCCACCGTCGGCAATCCCAGTCCGACCACGCCCTTCACGGCGCCAGCCAGCAAAAAGATGAATGCGACGTATGCCGTGGCAGACGTGAGAAGCGTCATTGAGTGAGTGTCTCGCCGCCGCGCGCGGTCTCACAATGTGATTCTCGCAAAGGCTGGCGTCGGCAAATGCGAAAGAGCGCTATCGCATGAGTTGCCGCCATAATGGCGCCGCCGCCGGCAATTGGCCGGAGTGCAATCGGCTGTGTCGGGGCACACTGAGGTCCTGGATAAACAAAGAGCGCCGCGCAGCCAATGCAACGACGACAAGTCTGCACGAGCATTGTGGCCGGCGCGGTTTTTCCTGCATCGATGGTGACAGCGGCGATGCCGAATAAAGCGATCAATTCCAACGGCCATTCTTACGCGCAGGCCTGCTTGATTGAGCGGCCCTCGCGGCTGCTGTTCATCAGCGGCCAGGTACCCGCCGATGCTGACGGCAAGGTGCCGGCGCGCTTCGATGATCAGTGCCGCCTCGCCTGGCGCAATGTCGAAACACAGCTGGTCGCCGCGGGAATGACATTAGCCGACCTCGTCAAAGTGACGGTGTTCCTGTCCGATCGACAGTACCGCGCGGCGAATGCGGCCGTTCGAAAGGAAGTGCTGGGTTCGCACACGCCGGCGCTGACCATCGTCATCACCGGTATCTACGACGAAGAGTGGCTGCTCGAGATCGAGGCGGTCGCGGCCGCTTAGCTATCTTTATCGCGTTTCAGGATCAGCGAAGTGGTAACGTCGATCACATCCGGGAGGGTCGCGATCCGATCGCGCGTCGCATTCAGCTGCGACGTGGCGCGCGCCTCGATCTCGACCGCGAGATCGATATCGCCACTCAACGAATAGCAACGACAAACTTCGGGCAAGGCAGTGATGGCGGCAACAGTGCGAGGCGCAGGTGTCTTTGCCAGCTTCAGTAACAGCAGGGCGGACAGCCGATCGGCATCGGCCACGCGCGCGTGGTAGCCGAGGATGACACCGGATTCTTCCAGCTTCACCAACCGCTCGCGAACGGTGCTGCGCGCGAGCTTCACCTTGCCCGCAATGGTCTTTAGCGGCATCCGCGCATTCGTTCGCACCAGCGAAACTATCTGCATGTCAATCGCATCCATCATCGCTCTCCGTTGCCTGCCGGTGGCAACCGTCAGCATTTTCGTGATCAACGGCGCATCGGCGCAACAGGCGAGCGAGCCGCGTCGCTGGACGCCCGCCGCGATCGCCTCCTCGGGTTACGAATCGTCGCCGACCTTTACCCCCGACGGTCGCGAGATGTACTTCTTGAGCGCGGACGCCGACTTCAGCAACTACCGCGTCATGGTGTCCCGATGCGAGGCCGGGGCATGGACTCCGCCAGAAGCGCCATCGTTCGCACAGTCACTACCGGTGATCGAGGCGGATCCGTTCGTCACGCACGATGGCAAGCGCCTGTACTACATCTCCTCCCGGCAGGATCCGAAGCACGAGAACTTCGACATCTGGTATGTAGATCGCAAACCAGGCGGCGCGTGGAGCGAGCCGCGGCGCCTCCCCGAACCCGTGAATTCTCCAGCGTCCGAGTTGTTGCCGCGCCAGGATTTACAGGGACGTCTCTATTTCGGATCCGCGCGCGACGGCGGTCACGGCCAGGGTGACATTTACATAGCCACGCCCACCGCTGGCGGCGAATGGCAGGTGGACAACCTCGGTCCGCCAGTGAACACCCCGGCCTTCGAGTACGAAGCGGAAGTGTCACGGGACGGCAGCACTATGGTGGTAGTGGCGCAGCGAGCCGAGCGTTCGCATCTGTATCAGTACAAACGGCGCGACGGTCGTTGGGTGGAAGTCGGTCAGATTCCCGCGCTGGCGGAGCATTTTCAGGTCGGACCTTTGCTGTCCCCGAACGGGGACCGCCTGCTGTTCGCGCAGCGTGATGGCGAGCGCTCCGGTGAGCTTTTCCTGGTGGACCTCGCTTCCGATGCCGACAAGGTCTGGCCTCCGCGATGCCGATGATGGTATTCAGGAGGAATGGCTACACTCACCGGTCGCACCATCGCTGTCCCCGAGACCCGGGAACTGGACGTCTTCTCCTCGATGCTGGAACGTCGCGGAGCGACGGTTTTGCGCTGTCCGCTCGTGGCGATTCTGGACGCGCCGGATCCGCGCCCCATCCTCGAATGGCTGCACGCTTTTAATGCAGGGTCGTGCGATGACTTGGTCCTGTTGACCGGCGAAGGATTGCGCCGACTGCTCAGCTGCATCGATAAGAACGAGCCAGCGTTGCGCGAGCCCTTCGTGCAACGACTCGGCGCGATCAGAAAAATCACGCGCGGCCCCAAGCCGGCGCGAGCGTTGCGAGAGCTTGGCTTGAAGCCCGATGTTGCGGCGGAGTCGCCGACCACTCAGGGAGTGATCGACTCGTTGCGAACCGAGAATCTGCAGGGGCGCAAAGTGGGCGTGCAGTTGTACGGCACCGAACCCAACCGTCCTTTGATCGAGTTCCTGCAAGCGGCCGGCGCACAGGTGCTGACCGTCGCTCCCTATGTTTACGCCGACAAAGTCGCGGACGACGCGGTCACGGATCTCATGCAGCGAATGGCCGCGGGTCAGGTGGACATCATCGCCTTCACCAGCACACCGCAAGTTGAGCGCTTGTTCACGGTGGGGCCGCTCGAGTTGGTGAAGGCCGCATTCGAAAAGACTGAAGTCGCGGCGATCGGCCCGGTGGTCGCCGACGCGCTCAAGCGGCACGAAATTCCCGTGCGCTTGATGCCCGAGGACTCCTTCTTCATGAAGCCGCTGACCAGCGCCATCGAGCAGGCCATCGGTACGCGCGACTGAACAGCGGAACAAACATCCGCTTGAGATTCATCGCTCGCCTGCCGTAAAAGGGCGGGATGCGAGCCAACGCCAATCTGCTCATCGTCGAAGACGATCCCGTCATCCGGCAGCTGGTCGCCGACCTCATGCGTCGTGAAGGCTTCGACGTCGAAGCCGCCGAGGATGCCCGTGGCATGGACGACGCGCTGGCGCGGCGTCGGCCCGATCTCATCGTGCTCGATCTGATGCTGCCCGGCGAGGATGGTTTATCCATTTGCCGCCGTCTGCGCGCGCAGAGCAACTTGCCCATTCTGATGCTCACAGCGAAGAGCGACGAAGTCGACCGGGTCGTCGGCCTGGAAATGGGCGCCGACGATTACCTGGTCAAACCGTTCGGCCCGCGAGAGTTGCTGGCGCGAGTGCGCGCTTTGTTGCGTAGAGGCGGGTCGACGCCGGCCGTCGCACGAGAACGGCGCTTCTCGTTTGGCGCCTTCGTGATCGATCTCGACGCACGCGAGCTCGTCGATCAAAGCAAAACGCCGGTTGCGCTCACGGCCGCCGAATTCGATCTGCTCGCATGCTTCGTTCAGCATCCTCGCCGGGTGCTGACGCGGGAACAGATTCTCAGCTGGACCCGTGGTCGCATGGCCGATCCCTTCGATCGCACCGTCGATATGCAGATCTCTCGGTTGAGGCGCAAGCTCGACGCGGCCAGTCCTTCGGCGAAGTTGATCACGACAGTCCGCAACGGCGGCTATCTGTTCACCGCGCACGTCGGGCAAGTCTCGTGATCACCCGACTGACGTTCGCGTCTCGGCTCGGCCTCATCGTGGTGCTGAGTCTGATCGTTGCCTGGATCGGCTCGACTGCCATCTTTTATATCGCCACCGGAAGAGAAGATGGCGAATCCCGGCCGCTGCCGTTGCCGCGACAGATCGCGGCCATCGTGCAATTGCTCGAGCAGGCGAAGGACAGCAACGAGCGATCGCTCATCATTCGCGCCGTGAGCTCGCAAAAATTCAGCGTCAAGCTGGTGAGCGCGTTGCCGCTGCTGCAGACACCGGAGGCGCGTCCTTTCGAGCTGCGCGCCCGGTTGTTGCAAAAGGCGTTGGGCGAAATTGGCGGCCGTCCTTTCAGCCTGACGTTCGACGCCCAAGGCGGCCATGATAAACGTCCACCGCAGTTCTCTTATCTGTCGCCGACCGATCTCGAGCTGCGGGTTCGATTGAGCACCGGAGAGACGCTGATCATCCAGGGTTATCACCGGCCGACCACCAACGTGTACGGCATGCCCATCGGCTTCATCGCCGGACTGGTCGGCACACTGACCGGCCTGATCGCGCTCATCATCATGCATCGACAGACGCGGCCGCTGGCGCGGCTCGCCGCCAGAGTCGATCAAATCGATTTCTCCGGCCTGCCCACCCAGCTGCCCGAAACGCGCTCGGCCGCTCCCGAAATCCGGCAGCTGATCGGCGCGTTTAATCGTTTGCAATCCCGGCTCGCACAGTTGCTCCGCGCCCGCATGGCGATGCTCGGTGGCATTTCACACGACGTAAGAACGTTTGCAACACGCCTGCGTCTGCGCGTCGATCACATTCCCGAGGGTTTGGATCGCGAGCGCGCGATTGCGGATATCGATGACATGATCCATCTGCTCGACGACGCGTTGCTCGCCAGTCGCGCGGGCGCGGGCGAGCTGGTGGAGGAACTGGTGGAGTTCGGACAAGTCGTGCGAGCGGAAGTGGACGATCGTTCAGCCGAGCAGGCGCACGTTCATCTGCGCTCCGCCGCCAGGCATGAAGAAGCGGTCGTGCTCGGCGATCGCCTGGCCTTGCGTCGAGTCGTGGCCAACTTGATCGACAACGCTCTGCAGTACGGAAAGGCCGCGCACGTGCAGGTGGATGCAACAGACAAGTCCGTCTGCCTCACCGTCGATGACGAAGGCCCGGGCATTCCGCCCGAGCAGCGGGACGCGATGCTCGAGCCCTTCGTTCGTTTGGAAACGTCACGCAATCGTCGCACGGGCGGCGCGGGCTTGGGGCTCGCAGTCGTGCGTAGTCTCGTCGAAGCACACGGTGGCGTAGTCAACATCAGCGATGCGCCCACCGGCGGCGCGCGCTTCACAGTGAGCTTGCCTCTATTTCACGCGTGATATCGCGAGATCCGCTGCGACTCGTTCTGAAGTACAGAACCACATAGCGTGTCCAGTGTCAGACTCGATAAAAACGTGCGCAGCTTTGCAATGATTTATTAAGCGCGTTGACCCTCGCTGACACTGTCACGTACAACACCCCGAGTGCTTCACACATCGTGGTCGAAAACAACGGCCATGGAAGACACCTGAAAAAAGTTCGCGGCGACCACGAGCCGACGCAACGAGCGCGTCGCTTGGATCCTGCGAACGCCTGATGAAAGAACACTTCGAGCCGGTGTTCGCCGACGCGGCGGGCCACAGCCGCAGCTTCTAGTGGGGGACGATATGATTCCGAGTCGCAGTCCGTGGGTACGGTGTGTCCGCACGCCGCGTAGTGCTGTTGCCTTCGAAAACAAGCTGCGCGCGAGCGTACGCAACGTGCTCGCGGGATCGCTTCTGCTCAGCAGCTTCGCTGCCACGGCTCAGCAATCTTCCGCGGCGGTCGAAGAGCTGGAGGTCGTGGTCGTGACCGGCTCTTATATCGAAGGCACGGCCGAGGACGCGGCGCTGCCCGTCGATGTTTTCACCGCTGAAGACCTGCAGATGCAGGGCTCGCCCTCGATGGTGGACCTGGTGAAATCGATTCCAGCCGTGCAGGGCGTGCTCGGCGAGTCCAATCAATTCGGTTCGGCGCAATCCACCGGCATGGGCAACATCAATCTGCGCGGTATCGGCGCGGTGCGCACGTTGGTGTTGATGAATGGCCGGCGACTCGCGGCTTCTCCGACTGGCAGCGGCGTGGATACGAACTTGCTGCCCATGGCCGCGATCGGTCGCATCGAAGTGCTCAAGGACGGCGCGGCGGCGACTTACGGTTCCGATGCGGTTGCCGGCGTCGTCAACTTCATCACCAAGACGAATGTCGAAGGGCTGTCGCTGGATGGTTCCTACAGCTACATCGACGACACGGACGGCGACTACAGCGCGAATGCGGTGTGGGGCCACAAAGCCGACACGTGGAACATCATGGTCGCGGGCGGCTATCGGCATCGCTCGGAGTTGAAGACGACCGAACGCGACTGGGCAGTGCGCACGTTGGCCCAGAATCCGCAAGGCGGCTTCGCGCAGTGGGGTAACCCGGGCGCCTTCCAACCCTACACTGGCGTCGGTGAGGCGGTTTCTGGCGGGTTCCGCGATCCAGGTTGCGCATCGCTCGGCGGCATTCCGTCTGGCGCCATCAACTGTAACTATCAGTACATCACTTTCGACAATCTGGTCGAGCGCGAAGAGCATTATCAGCTGTACAGCGAATTCAACATGGATATCGGCGAGTCGACGGGACTGCACCTCGAAGCGCTGTACGCCGTGCACGATGTGCCCGAAGAAAACTCTTCGCCTTCTTACGGGCCGACGCAAGGTCCGAGGGTCGGCGCTGGCGGCAGCCTGTCACCGCCGTATTACGCGGTGTCGCCGGACAATCCGGGACTGCTGGCCATGCTGCCGTTCATCACGAACGAGACGGTGCGAAACAATGCGGCAACGAACGGCGTGCGCGCGAGCGGCTTGTTGTGGCGTCCGTTCGGTAACGGCGGTCATCCGCTCACCGGCGAAGGCAAGAAGGACGAGCGTTTGTTCGACGGCTATCGTCTGTCGGCGAGCCTGGACGGCGAGCTCGGCGCGGACATCGGTTGGGATGTGGCTCTCACGTACAGCGAGAACACTCGCGAGGTCAACACTCCCGACATCCTCGCGTATCGCCTGCAGGCCGCGCTGAACGGCCTGGGCGGACCCGACTGCGATCCCTCTTCCGAGCCGGGCACCGGCGGTTGCATGTGGCTGAACCCGTTCTCCAGCGCCTCGGCGAACAATCCGTCCACCGGCGCGGTCAACAATGTGACTTTCGATCCGAACAATCCGGCGCTGCTCAACGATCCGGCGCTGGTCGACTGGCTGTATGAAAACAACGGCTGGAAGGACAAGGGCTCGACGCTGGCCGCCGACGTGGTGTTCAACGGCGAATTGCCGTGGTCGCTGCCGGGCGGCGCCGTCGGTTGGGCCGCGGGCGGTCAGTATCGCGAGGAAGGCTTCGAGCGCGACGTCAATTTCTTCACCGACATCGATCAGAATCCCTGCGTCGATACGCTGGTCAGCGGCAATCGTAGTTGCAACACGCAATCCGGCTTGTTCACGTTCTTCGGTCCGCTGCGTAATCAGGATCTGAGTCGTGACGTGTTCGGTGTGTTCGGCGAAGTGAACCTGCCGCTGCTCGAATCGTTGCAGGCGCAGGTCGCGCTTCGTTACGAGGATTACGGCGGCAAGGTCGGTTCCACCACGAACCCGAAGCTATCGTTGCGGTGGCAGGCGCTGGAGTGGCTCGCTCTGCGCGGATCGGCGGGCAGCACGTTCCGTGGTCCGCAGCAGACACAGTTGCTCGACGGTTTCTCCACCACGCTGTCGTTCACGTCCGCGAGCGGTGGCTACAAGCCTTACGACAACTATGGCAATCCCGACCTGAAACCCGAGGAAGCCGACACCTACAACCTCGGCGCCATCGTGGCCGCCGGCGGATTCAAGGGCTCGCTGGATTACTGGAGCTTCAAATTCAAGAATCCGATCGTCTCCGAGGGCGGAACGGATCTCGTGGCAGCATTCTTCGGTACGTCCAACGCGCGGCTGAATTTCTGTAACGACCCGGCCTACGACGGATTGCAGGCGCGCTTTCAGTTCACCGAGGCTGGCTGCGGCTTCGACAGCCTGATCCGCACCCGCGTGAACGTGGTGAACGGACCGGAAGAAAACATTTCCGGCCTCGACGCCAGCCTGTCGTATCAGTTCGACGGCTTGTTTGGTGGCGAGTTGCTGGTCGGCACGGACGCGTCGTACACACTGGAGTACGAGCGTGAAGCCTTGTTCGTGGAAGGCATCCTGATTCAGGAGAAAGACGACTACGCCGGCACTCGCGGGGGACTCGGCGGTAATACGTCGATTCCCGAGCTGCGAGGCTCGGCGTACGTCGATTTCAACACGGGAAATCACAGCGTGCGCTGGACCACCCGCTTCATCGATGGCGTGACCGATGTGCGTCCCAGCGTGCCCGATGGTTTCCGGGAAGTGGGCTCGTTCACCACGCACGATCTGGTGTATCTGCTGAAGTTGCCGGGCGAAACCACGGTGAGCGCTTCGGTGTTCAACCTGACCGACCGCGATCCGCCGTTCGTGCGTGTCGAGCTGAGCTACGACCCGTTCATCGGCAATCCGCTCGGCCGATACTTCAAGATGGCGCTGACCAAGCAGTTCTGACGCCGAGCTCGGCTCCCGCCCGAACAGAAACGCCGCTCGATGGAGCGGCGTTTTTGTTTGCTCAATCCTCCAGCGTCCAGCCTTTTTCCCAGGGCGGCTCGGGCCCGAACGTGCTCGCGACAAAATCGACGAACGCTCGCACCTTCGGCATCAGATTGCGCCGCTCCGGATACACCGCATGCACGGCGATCTCGGGCGGACGGAACTTACAGAGCAATGGCTTCAGCTCGCCCGAGCGCAGCTGGTCGCCAAGATAAAACGTCGGCAGCTGGATGATGCCGCCGCCCGCAACGGCGGCCGCGCGATTGACCAGACCGTTGTTCGAATGCAGGTTCCCGTTCACAGGAACCACGTGCTCCTGGCCCTCGCTGTCGATGAGGCGCCATTCACGCGGCGTGCTCAGCAATGAATAAAGAATGCAGTTGTGCTCGAGCAGATCTTCCGGCCGCTCTGGAGTGCCATGCTTCGCCAGATACGCAGGCGATGCGCAGATGACTGTCCGCGTCGGCGCGATCTTTCGAGCGATGAGATTCGAGTCGCGCAACCGACCGATCCGGATCGCGACATCGAAGCCTTCCTCGACCAGATCGACCTGCCGGTCATCCATGTTCAACTCGACGGTCACGCCCGGATAGCGCTCCATGAATGTTTGTATCGCCGGGCCGAGCTGCAGGATGCTGAAGGACATCGGCGCCGATACGCGCAACGTGCCGCGCGGTTCTGTTTGAAAGCGCGCGACCTCCAGCTCCGCGTTCTCGATCTCACGAAGTGCGCTGCCGGTGCGGCGATAGAGCTCCGAGCCTGCTTCAGTGAGACTGAGTCGGCGCGTGGTTCGATTCAACAGGCGCGCGCCGAGCTTCTCTTCCAGCCGGGTGACTGCCTTGCTGACTACGGGCTGTGACATTTCCAGCGCCTCGGCGGCGGCCGTGAAGCTGGACAGCTCGACTACTTTGACGAAGACGGCGATGTCGGTGAGGTTCTGCATTTGGGTCGATTCGCGGAATAAATCCCATGCCGCCAGGGCCGATGATCGGGCGCGGGCGCATGACTAACGTAGCACCCATTCCGGTCGGGCGTCGCCTGACTCTCGCAAAGGTGCTGCTATGTCTGCTCAGGATACCCGCCAGGCACGCGACTTTTTCGCCCAGAAGCTGGCCTTTCTCACCGGTCCCCATGAGCTGAGAGGTCAGATCGACCGTAACGAGCCCATCACCATCGTCGATGTCCGGCTGCCCGCCGATTATCAGGCGGGCCACATCCCCGGCGCCATCAACTTGCCGCAGGGCAAGTGGCACACGCTCGCCGGCGTGCGGAAAGATCGCACGGCCGTCCTTTATAGCTATAGACAGACATGCCAGCTCGCTGCGGCGGCGGCCGTGGAACTGGCGTCCGCCGGCATTCCCGTCGTCGAAATGGAAGGCGGCTTCGAAGCCTGGCTGGAGCAGGATTTTCCGGTGGAGCGCGACTGAGCGCGCCATCCGTTGGCGTTCCCCTAATCGCATTCAAGAGGTGCTGTCATGTCGATATTCAATAGTCCCCAGCAAGCCGGTAGCGCTTTATTGCGCATTTCGCTCGGCGTCATGTTCATCGCGCACGGCCTGATCCTGAAGTTCTTTACGTTCACGCTCGCAGGCACCGCACAGTTCTTTGCGTCGATCGGCTTGCCGGGCCCGCTCGCTTATGTGGTGTTCGCGCTAGAGACGGTCGGCGGTGTGCTCCTGTTGATCAACTACCGCACGCGCTGGGTGGCGCTCGGCTTGATTCCGGTGTTGCTGGGCGCTTTGTGGGTGCACATCGGCAACGGCTGGGTGTTCAGCAATGCCAACGGCGGCTGGGAATATCCGCTGTACCTGATCGTCATCAGCGTGGTCGTGGCGTTGCAGGCCGAGCCGGTGCGGGCCAGCAGCTCGCTCGGCTCCCGGCAGCCGACGCTCGCGTAACTATTGGGGTTCCAGCCGCTCGCCTTCGGGCGGCGGGAACTCGTTGCACACTTCGCGCAGCCAATTACGGAAGCGAATGACTTTGGGCACTTCGAAGTTGTGCGCCGGGGCGACGAAATAATAGGAGTTGTGTTGGCGAACGCTCTGGCTCGACGGTCGAACCAGTCGTCCCGAGGCGAGATCGCCGGCCACCAGCGACCATCGCGCCAGTGCCAGGCCGTGGCCTTGTTCGGCCGCGGCCAGCACTGAAGCCGAATCATCGAGAATCGGGCCGCGCTCGACGCGAGTGGTGTCGCCGCCGACCCGGCGCAGCCAATCGATCCATGGCTCGCTCGCACTGTGCAGCAGCGGATACTTATTCAGATCGGCCAGGGTGCTGATCGGGCCGAGCTTGGCGAACAGCGTGGGGCTCGCGACAGGAAACACCCAGTCGTCGAGCATCTTCTCCGCCTGTATTTGCGGCCAACTGCCCGAGCCGTAGCGAACGGCGGCGTGGAAGTCGGTCTGCATGAAATCCACCAGCTCGCGACTCGCGCTGAAGCGCAGGTCCACTTCCGGATGCTTCTGGTAGAAATCGCCGAGCCGCGGCAACAGCCACTTCTGCAGGAACGAGCCAAGCAGGCTGATATTGAGCAAACCGCTGCTGCGATCGAGCCGCAGTTGATCCACCGCGCGCGTCAGTTCGCTCATGCCTCGTTGCACGCCGGGCAACAAGCGCGCACCCTGTGGCGTCAGGCGGACCGAGCGGCTGTGGCGGACGAAGAGCGGCGTTTCCAGAAACTCTTCGAGCGCTTTGATGTGCGAGCTGACCGCGGCCGTGGTCACGTTCAGGGACTGGGCCGCGCCGGTGAAACTCAAATGGGCGGCGACGGCTTCGAAGGCGCGCAGCGCATTGAGAGGCAGTTTGGTTTCAGCGCTCATCGTCGGCCGCTTCGTTCAAGATTCTTTTAACCCATGAACCCGATTTGGCAGGTTCGTACTTGGGTACGCGCCGAAAATATATCGATTCACTTAATGATGCAAGGTACGATTGCAGCTCCTGCACGTCCATGTGCCCGCTGCATTCGGGCATCCTGCCCAGCACCGGCAGTGGAGTTTGGAGAGCGCCATGACTGACCTGCACATTGAGCCGGCCACGCCGGCCGACGTGCCCATGATCCTGCAGCTGATTCGCGAGCTAGCCGAGTTCGAGCGCCTGCTGCACGAAGTGACTGCCACCGAGGCGCAATTGCGCGAGGGGCTATTCGGCCCGAAACCGAGCGCGGAAGTCATCATGGCGCGCTTGCAGCCCAGCGGTGAAGTGGCCGGCTTCGCGCTGTTCTTCCACAACTTTTCGACCTTCCTGGCCAAGCCCGGCATCTACCTCGAAGACTTGTACGTGCGGCAGCAGTTTCGCGGCCGGGGTTATGGGGAACAGCTGCTGCGTCACCTGGCGCACCTCGCCCTGGAACGTAATTGCGGCCGGTTGGA
Source organism: Steroidobacter sp. (assembly GCF_036402275.1). Lineage (NCBI taxonomy): Bacteria > Pseudomonadati > Pseudomonadota > Gammaproteobacteria > Steroidobacterales > Steroidobacteraceae > Steroidobacter > Steroidobacter sp. The sequence goes on from NZ_DASWTF010000029.1 coordinate 107,413, forward strand.
ATGGTCCGTGCTCGATTGGAATCAGCGCGCCATCGACTTCTATAAGAGTCTCGGCGCCGTGCCGATGAATGAATGGACCATCTATCGCGTGACCGGCCAGGCTTTGCAAAAACTCGGCGGTGCAATCGCTTCTGCCGATGGGGTCGATAGGAAATAACTTTACGCCGGTCGCCGAGTCGCGCATTCCCGTGCTAGCGGCTGACGCGAGCGCGGTGTATTTTCGGACGAGCGAATTGGACCAATGAGGGGTCGCATGTCCATCCGCGCCTTACGCTATCTCCTCGCTCTGGCCGACTGTCTGAACTTCACGCGCGCGGCCGAGCGGTGCTCCGTTACTCAATCGACACTCAGCATTCAGCTGCGCAAGCTCGAGGAATATCTCGGCGTGCGTTTGTTCGAACGCGATCGTGCTCATGTCGCGCTCACTGAAGACGGTCGCAAAGTGTTGCGGTTCGCTCGCGTCGCCGTGCGCGCGGCCGATCGCATCGTCGCGGTCAGCCGTTCTCGTCAAGTCGCTCCTCTGAAGGAGTCTCTTATTGAGGAGATCAATTGCCAGCGTTCGCCCATCGATTAGACTTTGTCTAACTTAGACCACGGCTAGGTCCCGTCCTTCACATCTCACGGGCCGCGCCAGCAGGGGAGACAGCATGGGACCGCCGATTCACACCGTGCGCGTGGCGACGTGCGCCAGTATTTTGTCTGGCCTTCTGATGGCGAGCGCCACGCTGGCGCAGCCATTGGGTTTGCCGCCCGTACCGATTCCGCCCGATAACCCGCAAACGCCCGAGAAGATCGCGCTCGGCGACAAGCTCTTCAACGACAAGCGTTTCAGCAGCACCGGCGAGGTCGCGTGCTCGACTTGTCACGATCCCAAGAAGGGATTCACCGATAGTCCGCTGACGACTTCGGAAGGCGTCAACAAACTCACCGGCACGCGGAATTCGCCGACGGTGATCAACGCGGCCTATTCCAAGCTGTTCTTCTGGGACGGCCGTTCGCTGGACATGGAAGATCAGGCGCAGCATCCCATCGTGAATCCGGTGGAAATGGGCCTGGTGAATCACGATCCAGTGTTGAAGATCGTGCGCACCGATCCCGACTACGTGGCTCGCTTCAAGAAAGTCTTCGACAAGGAAGGCGAGCAGGTCACGATGAAGGAAGTGCAGCAGGCCATCGCCAGCTTCGAGCGCACCATCGTCGCGGGCGATTCGCCGTGGGATCGCTGGTATTACGGCGGCGATCAGAAGGCCGTGAGCGAGCAGGTGAAGCGCGGCTTCAACGTGTTCCTGACCAAGGGACGTTGCGTCTCGTGTCACGCCATCGAACAGGACTACGCGCTGTTCACCGACAACCGCTTTCATAACATCGGCGTCGGCGTGAATCGCATTCAGAACGAGATTCCGCAGTTCGCGCCTTCATTCCTTACCGCCAAAGCGGCGGGCACCGACGTCGACAAAGCCGTGCTCACGAACCCGAAGGTGTCGGAGCTCGGTCGCTTCGCCGTGACGGAGACACTCGATGAAATCGGCGCGTTCAAGACATCGACGTTGCGTAACGTCGCCGTGACCGCGCCGTTCATGCACGACGGCAGCCTGAAGACGCTGCGCGACGTGGTCGAGCACTACAACAATGGCGGCGTCACCAAGAAGGACGATCCGGTCAATGACTTCCTGAGCGGCGGCATTCGCCCGTTGAATCTGACCGACGACGAGATCAGCGATCTGGTGGCGTTCATGGAAGCGCTGACCAGCCCGCAGTTCGCCGCGCAAAAGGCAGCGTCGGCCAACCCCGCGTCGTGCAATGTGAAGACCACCACGGTCGCGGCGAGCAGCCCGGCGACCCCAGTCTCGAATTCCATCAGCGGCGGAGAGGGGATGTAATCATGGACATCAAATACGATCGCCGCAGTTTCATCAAAACTTCCACGGTGAGTCTCGGCGCGACCGCGCTGCCGCTGACCATGGTGGAGCTGGCGTTCGCGAAGCCGACCGAGAACTTCACGTTCGCGTACATCTCGGATTCGCACATTCAGCACATCAAGGGCACGCAGTTCGTGCGCAACTGGGATCGCGGCCTGATTCGCGCGGTCGCCGAAACGAACCTGCTCACGCCCAAGCCGGACTTCATCATGTACGGCGGCGATCTGGCGCAGATGGGCACCAAGGCCGAGCTCGATCACGGCGCGGAAATCCTTTCCAAGCTCAACGGCAAGGTCTACCACGTGATGGGCGAGCACGATTACTACCTCGACCTGGGCGAGTACTGGTCGAAGCTGTTCGGCAAGCAGTACTACAGCTTCAACCACAAGGGCGTGCACTTCGTGGTGTTGAACAGCATCCTCACTTACGACGACTGGACCTTCAATCGCTGGCCGTCCGCCGAGCAGCGCATGGCCGAGATGGCCGGCCTCGACAATCCGAACGGCTCGCCGTTCATGGTCGGCGAGAAGCAGCGCGAGTGGCTCAAGAAAGATCTGGCGAAAGTGAAAAAGGACACCCCGATCGTGGTGTTCTCGCATTCGCCGCTGCAGAAGATCTACAAGGGCTGGAATTTCTGGACCGAAGACGCCGAGCAGATCCAGGCGCTGCTCGCGCCGTTCAACAAGGTCACGGTGTTCTACGGGCACGTGCACCAGATCCAGTACAACCAGATCGGCAACATCGCGTTCACTTCGGCAATGGCGACCGCGTGGCCGTGGCCGTACCCGCAAAGCTATGCGCAGGCCGAGCAGCTGTTGCCGAAGCTCACGGTGCAGATGAATCGCGCCGATCCGTTCTTCGAGCGTGACGCGACCGGCTGGCAGTTCATCGACGTGCACAGCGGCCGCGCCAACGCGACCTTCAATCTGTACAACAACACCACGCGTACCGTGGCGTTCGATGCGCAGGCGGGGCATCCGAAGGACAAGACCTATCAGGATCCTGACAGCCGCATTCCTCCGCAGACGCATTTCTGAGATGCACCGCTATAGCCAACGACGCCAAGGTATGAACATGAAAATCGCATCCGTCATTGCTTGCGTAGTGCTGTCCATGGGCGCTGCCGGTGTCGCCAGCGCCGATGAATTCACCAAGGAAGATCTGGCGCGCTGGCAGGAGCAGTTCGACGGCGTGGTGAAGGAAGGCCGCAAGCTGTGGACCAGTCCCGAGATTGGCAAGAACGGTGTCGTATGCGCGCAGTGCCATCCGAACGCCGCGAACACGCATCCGGAAACTTATCCCAAGTTCCAGAAGCAGCTGGGCAAGGTCGCCAATCTTTGGGAAATGGTGAACTGGTGTCTGCGCAATCCGCTCGAAGGCGACCCCATGGCCGCTGACGATCCGCGCATGACGGCCATGCTGGCTTACATCGCGTGGGAACGTCGCGGTGTGAAGCTCGAGCCGGGCAAGCATTGATGACTTTGCTTTCTAGCGCCTTGCTAGCGACCGCGGCGTTGATGTTCGCCGCGGTCTCGCAGGCTGGTGAAGAGGCGACGCCTAAGATCGATCAAACTTCACTACTGAAGCGCATCGATTCCAAAGACGCGTCGATGGTCATCCTCGACGTGCGCTCTCCGGAAGAGTTCGCCAAAGGCCACGTGCCCGGCGCCATCAACATCCCTCACACCCACCTCCCCGCGCGCATCTCCGAAGTCGCCGACGCCGGCGACAAGGACATCGTCATCTACTGCGCAACCGGCATCCGCTCCGAACAGAGCGTCCACCGCCTGCGCGAGAACGGCTTCACCCGCCTGCTGCACCTGGACGGTGACATGAAGGCGTGGGAAGAGAAGAAGCGGCCGCTGACGAAGTAGCGCGGCCCATTCATCGGCTCGATACGTTCAAGTCAACGCTTGATCCAAGTCGGCGATCAGGTCATCCTCGCTTTCCAATCCGACCGACAGCCGCAGCAGATTCTGCGGCGTGACGGTATGCGGGCCTTCCACTGAGGCGCGGTGCTCGATGAGCGATTCGACGCCGCCGAGGCTGGTGGCTCGGATCCAGAGCTGCGTTTTGGCAGCGACGGCAAAGGCGGCGTCGCGTCCGCCGCGGACGCAGAAGGAAAGCATGGCGCCGAAGCCGCCTTTCATCTGTCGTTGAGCGATGGCGTGATCGGGGTGGGTGTCGAGGCCTGGATAGAACACGCGCTCGACGTTTTTGTGAGTTTGCAGGAAACCCGCGAGCCGGCTGGCGTTGTGAGTTTGTGCCCGAACGCGGCACGACAGGGTGGTGAGGCTGCGGCGAATCAGCCAGCAATCGAAAGGTGAGGGCACGCTGCCGGCGGTCTGCTGATAGTCGCGCAGCTTGTCCGAGAGGCCGCCGCGATCGCGTGTGATGACGGCGCCGCCCATCACATCGCTGTGGCCGCCGAAATATTTGGTGCTCGAATGCATGACCAGGTCGGCGCCGAGCTCCAGCGGCCGCTGCCAGACCGGCGTTGCGAACGTATTGTCACAACAGACCAAGGCGCCGCGACCATGGGCGAGCTCGGCGATGGTCTCGATGTCGCTGATGCTCAGCAGCGGGTTCGACGGTGTTTCGATCCAGACCAAACGCGTGTCGTCGCGAAGCGCGTCGCGAACGGCATCGACGCGAGTCATATCGACAAACGTATGCGTCACGCCCATGGGCGCAAGCACATCGCGCAATTGCTTGGCTGTTCCGTGATAAGACGCGATGGGCGCAACTACGTGATCGCCGGGCCGAAGCAGACTGAAAACCGCCATCGACGCCGCCGAGCCGGAGCTGTAGGTGGTCGCGTCGGCGCCGCCTTCGAGCGCGGCGATACATTCTTCCAACGGGCGGCGAGCGGGATTGTCGGCGCGGCTGTAGGAAAAGCCTCGGGAGAATTCGCCATCGACGTCGCGCTCGAACGTCGTGCTCATCTGAATCGGCGGGGCTACCGCGCCCGTGGCGCGCTCGACATCTCGTCCGGTATGAATGGACAGCGTTTCAAACTTCATCGCGGCTCCTGTGCAGGAGCCGCACTTTACTGCAAAGTCATCTGGCAGGCAGCGTCATTGCCCGAAGGCGGGCAGGGCGGCTGGCTCGACCTCGGACTTCTTGACCTCGATGGTCGGCGGAATGAGCTTGTACATCACCGGTGTGACGATACGAGCGACCAGCGTCGACGAAATCAATCCACCGATGATCACCCACGCGAGCGGCGAGTACATGCCCGCGTTCTGCAACGCCAGCGGCAGCAGGCCGCCGATGGCGGTCGCGCTGGTGAGCAGGATGGGCAGGAATCGGATTTCGCCGGCGCGCTCGATGGCCTCATCCAGCGACATGCCTTCCGCTCGCAACTGATTGGTGAAGTCGACCAGCAAGATGGAATTCTTGGTCTCGATGCCGATCAGCGCGATGAAGCCGATGGTCGCCGTGAACGAAATGCTGTAGCCCGCCAGACCCAGCGCCAGGATGCCGCCGGCGATACCAAACGGCACCACGCTGAGCACGATCAGCGTGCTCTTGAAACTGCCGAACTCCAGCACCAGCACCGCAACGATGCCGAGCAGCGCGACGATGGTGGCCGCCTGCAGGCCGCCGAAACTTTCGTTACGGCTTTCGAGCTCGCCGCCCGGAACATAGGAATAACCACGCGGCCACTGCATCTCATCGAGCCGGCGCAGAACTTCGGTGGTCACGCGATCGGTGTTGTAGCCGTTCTGAACCTCGGCGTTGATCGTGACGGCGCGCGAACGGTTGTAACGATCGATCTGCGTCGGAGCCGTGGCGAACTCCACTTGGGCCAGCTGGCTCAACGGCAACGTAGCGCCGCTCAGCGTCGTGACGCGCACTTGATCGAGCGCATGAATGTCAGCTCGCTCCGTGATCGGAGTGCGAACTATGATGTCGTACTGTTCGCCGTCGGTCTCTTTGTAACGGCTCGCCGGAATACCAGCGACCGCAAGTCGCACCGCGCGATCGAACTCGATGGCCGGCACCCCGAACAGCGCCGCCTTCTGCGAATCAATCTTTAACTGCAGGTTCGTGCGCTTGATACGCACGGGGTTCTCCACGTCGCGAGCGCCGGGCGTTTCTTTAATGATCTGCTCGACGCGCGTCGCAAGCCGATCCAACTCATCGAGCTCGGGCCCAACCACTCGAATCGCGATCGGCGCGGTGATGGGTGGACCGTTCTGGAATTCCTTCACATAGATCTGCGCGTTCGGGTACTGCTTCAACTCGCGCCGCAACTCTTCGAGCTTCTTGGGCGTGTCCGTCGTGTCGTACTCTTTGAGCTTGACGAAGATATCGCCGTAGTTGCTCGCGCCTTCGTTGCCGAACTCGTTGTAGTAGATCTTGGGGTTGCCGCGACCGAGGTTCGTGAAATAGTTGGACACCTCCGGCATCGCCGCCAGCTGTGCCTCGACGAACTTCAACGCGCGATCGGTCTCGGCCAGGCTGCTCCCGTCTGGCGTCTCGACGGTGATGATGAAGTTCGGCGTATCGGCCTTGGGGAACAAGCTGAAGCCGATCAACCCGCCGACACCGATCATGATCGCCAGGCACGCCGCCAGCGAGCCCCATACCGTCAGCTTCGGCTTGGCGAGCGCCCGATGCAGCAGGGGCTGGTAGAAGCGATGAATGCTCTTCTGCACCCATTGCAGCAGACGATTGCCCTCGGGATTCTCGTGCTTGCTCAGAATCCGGCTCGCCAGGAACGGAATGATGGTGAGCGCGATCAGCAGCGAAGCGAGCACAGTCGACAGCACCGCCGTCGGCAGCACGCGAATGAACTTACCCGACGCACCGGACAGCATCATCAGCGGCAAGAACGCAAAGATGATGGTCGCCGTGCAGCCCAGGATGGCGAGGAAGATCTGCCGGGTCGCGAGAATCGCCGCCTGCATTCGAGAATGTCCCTCGCGCAGGAAGCGCGAGATGTTCTCGACCACCACGATCGAATCGTCCACGAGCAAGCCCAGCGCCACGACGAAGCCCGCGATGGAAATCTGATTCAGCGAAAAGCCCACCAGGTGCAGCGTCGAAACGCCAATCGCGAGTGACAACGGGATGGAGATCATCACAATGCTCGCCGCACGCAGGCCCAGCGGCAGCAGCGTGATCGCCACCAGGCCGATGGCAATCGCAAAGTCGGTTGTCAGCCGGTTCAACCGCGTGGCGACGTTTTCGGACTGATCGAAGCCCAGCTCCAGCTTGATGCGCTTCGGCAGCTGCGGCTCGAACTTCTTGGCCGCTTCGAGAATGCGCTCGCGGACCTCGAAAATGTTGTAGCCGTCTTTCTGATTCGCAGTGACGAACACGGCGCGCTTGCCGTTGAACCGCCCGATGTACGTGTGCTCCTGCGTATCCCAGTTCACTTCGGCAACGTCGCGGATCCGAACGGTGCGGCCGTCGACAGCGGCGACGACGGTGTCGCGCACTTCCTCTAATGATTCGTAGCTGCCGGATGTCTTGACGCTGAAGCTGCGGCTGCCGACATCGATGGCGCCGCCGGGCACCGTGGTGTTCTCGCTTTGCAGAGCTTCGATCACTCGGCTCGGGGCGAGCTTCAGCTCGGCCATGCGAGGCAGATCGAGAGCGATGCGCAACTCACGCGCCGGATACGCCCACGTCTCGGACGTGCGAACGCCGTCCACTGCTTTCAGGATGTCCTTCAGATCGCGCGCCTGATCTTCTAGCTCGCGATACGGGGCATCCTCAGACACCAGCGCGAACTGCACGATGTTCACCAGGCCCGGATTGCTCTTCTTGATCTCCAAACGTGAGATCTCGGCCGGCAGCGACGGGCGCAGCGCGTTGATCTCTCGCACCACCTCGTCATATTTCTCCTCGGCGTCGGCGGTGCTGTAGAACTCCGTGAGCATCATGGCCAGGCCGTCGTTGCTGAACGACTCGATCTTTTTGATGTCGTCCAGCTCGCTGATGCGATCCTCGATGGGCTTGACCACCAGGCGCTCGACATCGCGCGGCTCCGCGCCGGGATAACCAACGATGATCTGATAAATCGGAATGGGGAAGTACGGGTCTTCCTGGCGCGGAATGCTCATGTAAGACGAGATTCCGAGCGCCACCAGCATGGCGAACGCGACCAGCGTGAACTGGTAGCGCTTGATGGGAAATTCCAGGAAGCTCATGCGCTACTCCCGGTTGAGGGCGACGGGCTCGGCGAGAGTGACCTCTTCGCCATCTTCCAGATACTGAGCGCCGTCGGTGATGACTTGCTCGCCCGCCTGCAGGCCGGCGTTCAAAGCCACGGCTTCGCCTTCGATGAAGGCCACTTCGACTTCGCGTTGCCGTGCATGTTGCTGATCCAGTACGAACACACGCGCGGTGCGGCCGTCACCTTCGACGATCGCGCCGATTGGAACGTAAATTCGCTGACCGGCCTTGGCAGTGGCGGGAACGATGGTGAGTTTCGCGACCAGGCCGCTCTTCAACGGCAGATCGGTGGGATCGAGCGAGACTTCGATGCCGAACATGCCGCTGCCCGCATCCGCCGCGCCCGACACTTCCGTGACTTTGCCGGTGAGCGTCTTTCCGGGCAGGGCGTCGAGTCGAACCTCCGCTTCGTCACCCAGCTTCACTTGCACGATCTCGCGATCGGCCAGCCCGGTGCGCACTACAAAACCTTTGTCCTTCGCGCCGAGCACTAAGATGGGATTGCCGGCTTGAACCAGCTCGCGCTCTTCGGCGAGTCGGCGCAAGACCGTGCCGTCGTGTGGAGCGACGATAGCCGCATAACTCCAATTGAATTTCGCGGAGTTCAAAGCTGCTTCATTCACCGCCAGTTGAGTGCGCAGATCCTGCAACTGCTCCAGGCTGATGACCTTGTCGGCGTACAGGCGCTCGCCACGTTCGACATCGCGACGAGTTTTCTCGTATGCCTGCGCAGCCTGCTCGACCTGCGCATCGATTTCCGCCTGCTCGATCTCGGCGAGCTTCTGGCCCTTGCGAACCTGATCGCCTTCGGTGACCGACAAGCGCCGAATCACACCCCCAACTTTGAACGAAAGCCGGATCTCATCTTCGTTGGCGAGCAGGCCGTTCGTACGAATCGACGGCGCGGCGGGACCAGTGACAGCGGCCGCGGTGCGAACGCGGGCCAACTCCACCGGCTGCTGATCTTTCGCAGTGCTGTTGCAGCCCGCGATTGCAAGCAGGCTCACCGACAACAGCAGTGGGGATACAACGCTGAACAGGCGCGGCATGATCAAACTCCTGGATCGAGCGGGATGTCTCCCGTCGAGGTCGCGTATTCGAGCTCGGCTCGGCGTGCGAGCACATTGAAACGAGTGAGGTTGTGGTTCAATTCGGCGCTGGTGAGAGCACTGCGCGCGTCGATGAATTCGACCTGGCTGATCACACCCTCGTCGCGCTTACGGCTGGCGATACGGAAGGCGGCGCGAGCAGCATCGGCGCGAGCCGCGGCGGTCGCCAGTGAGTCCCGTGCGGTCGTGAGCCGATCGTACGACTGCTGCACTTCGAGCCGGATCTGCTGGGCGATCTCTTCCTGTTGCAATACCAGCTGCTTCTCGGTGGCGCGCGCTTGATGAACGCGAGCAGTATCGCCGCCGCCATCGAAGATGCGCCAGGTGAAGATCAGCGAGGCAGTACCGAAGTTATAACCCTGGCCGAAACGATAGTCTTCGCCCTGCGTGCCGGCATCGACGCCCAACGACAAGATCGGCCATTTTTGCTTGCGGGCAATACGAACCTGCTCTTCGCTCGCACGTCGCAGCTGTTCGACTTGGGCGATTTCCGGGCGGCGATCGAGCGCCATGTCCCACAACTGTTCGAGCGCCGCCTCGCCACCGGCGGCATTGGTCGGCGGCGAGGTGGGCTCGATGGCCGACTGTAATTGCCGGTTGAGCAGGAAGTTGAAAAAGCTCTGCGCCTGAGTCGCCAGATTCTGCGCCTCGCGCTTTTGCTGTTCGACATCCAGCAGCTCGGCCTTGGCTCGCAGCACCAGGTCCTCGGTGATCCTGCCGTTATCGAACAAAGATTCATTGACGCGCAGATTTTCCTGCAGCAGCGCTTCGCTGGCGGCAACGATCTCGACCGAGCTGCGCGCCGTCAGCCAATCCACGTAAGCAACGGTGATGTCACGACGGAGCGCGCGAGCAATCGCCATCCGATTGAAGCTGGTCGCATCTAACAAAGCGCGCTGAGCACGAACGGCCGCGGGAATGGCCGGCGCATACAAAGGCTGACGTAGTAACAGCCGCGTGTCCTGCTCTTCCCGGCGCAGGAAAGGAATGGACTCGTCCGAGATCTGCGGGAATCGCGCCGGCTGGCCTTGCGCGATGAGCATTTCATTCAAGGTCGAGTAGACGGGATTGAGCGCGCTGCCGATGGGAATGTCGATGACGCGGCCGCCGTCGGCGCGTGTGTAACGAGCTTCGAACGAAAGCTCGGGAAAGAACCGGGCGCGCGCTTCGGCGAGAGCCTGAGCCGCTTTTTCCACTTCGAGCGTCTCGCTCTGCAGGGCGAGGTTGCTGCGCAGGCCCTCGGCCACGTAATCCGATACGACCGTATCGAAATCGTTGGCCACCGGCGCCTGCGCGCCAGCCGCGCAAGCGCTCAAGCACAGGCCGACAGTCGCCAGATATCGCGCCGCTCCCATGGTCAGCCAGTCTCCACAGTTGTTCAGTCGTTAGACAAGTGTCAAAAATTGCGCAAATAAAAACCGCCGCTACTCGGCGGTTGGGCGCTGCTGCCCGGCCAGCGTGTAGCGAATCATGCCGATGGCCTGCTGAGTGAGCTGCGTGACGCTGATGCCGGCGTCGGCCAGCGGCCGCGCCTTCGTGATCGCGATCTGAGTCAACCCGTGGGTGAAGCCCCACAGCACTCGCGAAGTCACCTCGAGGTCGCCGATGTCCGGGCGAATGCTCCCGTCGCGCTGACCCGCCTGGAGGGACGCGACCACCACGTCGTGCACTTTCATGCCCATCTGCAGGACGGCCGCTTCCGTCGATCCCTGCTCGGGAGCTTCGGTGGCGCGGGTTTCCAGACGCGCGCAAGCGTCGAAATAGTGAGGAAATTCCAGCCCGAACGCCATGTAGGCCCGACCCATGGCCTCGATCTGGTCGATGCCGACGCGGGCACGCTGGCTGGCTTCCTCGAAGCGGCTGCGCAGTACTTCCATGGCGCGTTCGGTGATCGCCAGCAGCAGCTCACCCTTGTCCTTGAAATAGACGTAGACCAGGGCACGGCTCAGCCGGGCTTTGCGGGCCACGCTGTCCATGGTCACCGCATCCCAGCCGAGATCGCGATAAAGTGTCTCGGCGGCGTCGACGATTTCACTGCGTCGGCGGTCTTTCTCTTCCTGGCGGCGATCGGCGATGTAGGACATGGCGGGTATGGTGCGCCTCGCGTTGACAGAGTGTCAATAACTAAATCAGTGTCTACCTCCCAGTCCCGCCGCGTATATGGCCCAATGGCCTCGTTGCAGTGAACACAGTCAGAGTCCGCGCCCGGGATGGGGCCGTGGGGACGGCTGCGCATGAGCTTCGAACAAGATTATTCCGCCGCGGAAGCCGAGGAAGTACGCGATTGCGACTGGCTGGCGCGCACGTTGCCCCTGTTCGACGGCCTCGATTCCTCACTACTGACCGCGCTTCTCGAAGAGTTCGACTGGCTGGCCATCCAAGGCGGCTCCACGTTGTTCGAGGCGGGCGACGCCCCCGACGCTGTTTATTGCGTCATCAGCGGCAGTCTCGGCGCATTTGCATCGACTGACGGCCGGACCCGGCGCCTGGTCGGAAGAATCGCCGCCGGCGAGCTGGTCGGCGAGATGGCGCTGATCTCCGGCAAGCCGCGCAGCGCCACCGTCATCGCGCTTCGCGATAGCGAGCTCGGTCGCCTGTCGCGCGCGGCATTCGAAAGAGTGATGCAACAGCATCCAGAAGGGCTGCTGCGAGTCGCGCAGCTGCTCGTGCAGCGACTGGAGATGTCACAAACGCCAGGTCGCACCCAACGATCCATGCCGAGAACCTTCGCCATCGTGCCTCACGACGGCAGCGACAGTGGCACCGTATTCGCGGCCAAGCTCGTCACGTTTCTCGATCACATCGGATCCTGCGAACTGGTGTGGAATCATCGCGGCGCTCAACGCACGACCGAGTGGTTTCACGCGGTCGAGCGTGCGAATGAATTCGTCGTCTATGTTTGCGACGCTGCCGCCAGCAGCTGGAGCAAGCTGTGCCTGCGTCAGGCTGACGTGATCCTGCTGCTCGCGGACGTGGAGTCGCAAACTTCAGATTGGCCGGCGCTGCAGGGCTATCTGGATCGCAATCTCACCGGGCAGCGGCCGGAGCTGGTGTTGTTACACAAGAGCCCGACCGTAACGGGTCAGACGCAGCGCTGGCTGGATCTCAAACCTGGCTTGCCACACCACCATATTCGCGGCCCCGCGGATATCGCGAGGCTCGCGCGCTCGCTAACGGGAACAGGATTGGGTGTCGTGCTGTCAGGCGGTGGGGCCAGAGGCTTCGCTCACATCGGCGTGCTACGCGCCTTTCGCGAAGCCGGCATCGTCATCGACTCCATCGGCGGCACCAGCCTCGGTTCCATCGTCGCCGCGGGCCATGCCTTGGAATGGAGCCAGGAAGAGTTACAAGAGCGGGTTCGTCGCAGCTTCGTCGCGACCAATCCGGTGAACGACTATACGCTGCCGCTGGTGTCGCTGGTCTCGGGCCGCAAAGTGAGTCGTCTGTTGCACGATGAGTTCGGCGACGTGGCCATCGAAGATCTGCCGTTGCCGTACTTCTGCGTGTCGACGAATCTGAGCTCCGGGCAATTAGCGGTGCATCGTCGCGGCACGTTGTGGCGCTGGCTGAGGGCATCGGTCTCGATTCCCGGTGTGCTGCCACCCGTGATCGATCGCGGCGAAGTCTTCGTCGACGGCGCGACCATCAACAATCTTCCGGTCGATGTCATGCGAGAGTCAGGTGTCGGGCGCGTCATCGGCGTGGATGTCGCGGCGGATCGCGTGTTCACTACCGACTGCGTGGATTCCGATGCGCCACCGTTGTGGCGTGTATTGAAATGGTTTCGCGACCGTAAACAGCGGATCAATATCCTGCAAATCCTCTGGCGCTCCGGCATGGTCAACAGCACGGCCAACACCGCCGCGCGGCGCGAACTTTCCGATTTGTTACTTCAGCCGCCACTGGAGCAGATCGACATGCTCAACTGGCGCGCCTTCGATCGCGCCATCGAGGCAGGGTATCGGTACGCGCAGGTCAGATTGCGCGATTGGAAATGAAGGCTGCTACGTCGAAAGAACAGGCTGAACGCCGACCACGAGCGTGCCCGGCCCACCGTGGACACTGAGTGTACTGCCGACGGGCATCACGAACGATTTCTCGATCTGCGGATGCTCGCGGCGCAACTGTTGTAGCAGATAGTGTGCGTCAGTCTCCGCGTTCGCGTGTCCGACGCCGACGCGATACGTCTGGCCGCGTTTCATTCGCGCACAGATAAAGCGAATCAGCTTGGCCTGCCGACGACGACCGAATAGCACGCCCGCCGGCGCAATCCGGCCATCGCGGCGGGTTGCCAACACCGGCGTGAGACGCAGGGCACGCGCGATGGACTTCATGGCAGGCTTCACGCGTCCGCCACGAACGGCATATTCCATAGACCCGATCAGGGCATAAGTGCGCGTGAGCGGAATCATCTTGCGAACAGCCGCAACGATTCGTTCTGCGTCCAGGCCTAGTGCGGCCAGCTCCGCGGCGTGGATCGCCAGCAACCCCTGTCCGATGGAGGCATTGAAGGAATCGACCACTTCGATCGACCGCGAGCGCTGCACCCAATCAGCCGCGGTCTGCGCGGAGTTGCAAGTGCCGCTGACTTTGCCGGTGACATTGATGGAGACCACCGACTCGAAGTGAGACGTCAGGAATTCGAACTGACGTCGAAAATCGCCGGCGGGCGGTTGTGAGGTCTTCGGGTGCTTGGGATTGCGCACCAGCTCCGCGAGAAACTCCTGCGGCGACAACCCGACCTTGTCCAGATAGCTCTGCTCGCCGAACTGAATGCGTAATGGCACCACGTGGATGCCCAGCTGATCCAGCAAGTCGTCCGGAATGTCAGCGACCGAATCCGTGACGATGGCGACACGCCGCTGCCGATCGTGCGCCGCTTCTTGCTGGCGCTGCATATCGTCGGCCTTCTGAGCCGTCACCGCCCCGAACTGGCCAGCGACGCGAAACACCTCGGCGGGATCGTTCACATGAATGTGAACTTTGGCTTTGCGTGTCGTTCCAGCCAGCACCAACGATGAGCCGAGCGCGGCGAGTTGCTCGCGCAGCTTGCGGCGATCGATGTTGGGACTGCTGATAGTGCATTCGGTGCAGAAGCGATGCGACAGGTCGTGAGTCTCGCCGGCCGTCGCTTCGCCGTCGGTCGAGCTGACCGAAGTTTCAGCAGGCTCGGCGTCCACATCCCGGTGCAAATGTTCCGTCATGCCTTCGAGCAGATCCACGAAGCCCTGCGCTCCCGCGTCGACGACTCGCGCCGCGCGCAGTTCATCCAGCTGCTCGGCCGTTCGTTGCAGCGATACGCGAGCTTTGTGAAGCGCTTGTGAGAAAAGACTCAGGTAGTCATGAAGGCCGGAGGAGGTGAGACGAGCTGTCTCAGAGGCGAAGTCGGTGATCACCGTGAGCACCGTTCCTTCTCGCGGCTCTGCCAGACTCTCGCGTGCGTATGAGGCGCCGGTCGTTACCGCGCTAGCAAACTGTGCTGTCGAGAGCGCTGCATGCTGTGCGGCGCTGTCGCCCATGCCAAGAAGGAACTGCGCGAGGATCGCGCCGGAGTTGCCCCGAGCGCCGTCGAGAGCAGCGTCGGCTGCACGAGTCAGCGTGGTCCCGGCGTGATCGTCCGGTCCGCGCCGCAGACTCGCCAGCACCGCGCCCATGGTGAGCGCCATGTTGGTCCCGGTGTCGCCGTCAGGCACCGGGAACACGTTGATGCGATTCAAATGTTCCTGATCGGCGAGCAGGCGTTGAATGCCGGCTCGCAACAGTCGGCTGAGGCGGGCGCCGTTCAGTTCCAGGACAGGTCCACGCATGACCCGTGGGTTCGTCGCCCACGGCCGACAGGATTCAAAACTGTAGTTATTGCCGCGGCAGCAGGAATCGCAGGCCGCGCTGATTCAGCACCACGCCCTCGGCGATGATCCGCTCCACGGTCGGACCTTCCTTGAGCGTCTCCCCTTCCACGTACTTGCGCATGTTCACGAACACGAAACGTTCGCCGGGATTCTGCGCATTCACGTGAATGTCCAGGTGCAGTTCCGGCAGGCTGGTGCCGCTGGCGGTCAGATCGTCGAACGTCGGCAGAGTTTCATTACCCACCAGCGCGCCGTTGGCGGGCGGATTCGCCGCCGTGCGCGCTTCGAAGACTGCGCCGGACGGCAGAGGCGAGACGGCCGGCGGCTGAATCTGCCGAACCATCGGCGGACCCTCCGGCACGACGGCGGCACCCGACAGATTTTGATTCACCGTTTCGCTGGGGTAGGGCTCTTGATAACCCCCGGCTTCGTCCGCCAGAGAACGGACCGACGGATCGGTCGGAACGAGCTCGGGCTGATACTGCCGCGCCTGCGGTTGCTGATATTGATATTGATATTGATACTGATACTGCTGAGCGGGAGCAGGCGCGTTATAACTTTGCTGAGGCGCGGCCTGCGGAGGCGGCGCGGCGTTATAACTTTGTTGAGGCGCGTTCTGCACCGGCGCGGGCGCCTGTTGCGCCGGAGTCGGCATCGCGTCGCCATCGCGGATCAGCACGAACAACAACACGCCGAGATTGACGACGAGCAGCGCCGCCACCGCGACCACCCACCAGGGCCGCTCGGCATGGCGCCGATGGATTCTCACATCGGCCAGCGAAGGACCGACCTGGCGCTGCCGCTCGTTCTCGGATTTTTTCAGGGCGTCGAGGATGAAGCTCATCAGCTCGTTCCCCGCGCCTGCGCCACGAGCACCGGCGTGCCAGGGGCATTGCCGAGCGCGTCCAGCACGATCTGCGTCTGCACGCCGGCGATGCCGTCGACGTTCAGGCGATTCTGACGCTGAAAGTCCTCGACCATTTTCACCAGATCCTCATCGTAATAATCGCTGGCCGGCTCCTCTTCGGGCTTGCCCGCCACCGTGTTCAGCCTGGTGCGCAGCCAGCGCACGCCGTCGCCCTGCATGCCGGGAGACAAGACGCGCCCCGACCTCACTTGCGGCCGCCACAACACCAGGTACTCGCCGGACCAGAGTCGTGACAGCGAGGCCACCGACACCATCTCCGTCTCGTCGGGCAAATTGATTTTCGCCGTGTCGCCGACGAGACCGGACACCACGACCTGATGCGCGTTGCTGTCTTCGTCGATCAGCGTGAGGATGGCCGGGCGATTCAACGTGCGCAGCTGCGCCCATGAGCCCTGCTGATACACGCACTCCAGCCCCTGTTTCTTCGCCTGATCGCAAGGCCGGCCAGCTTTCGGCGTGAGCTTGGCGCCCCAGAGGGAGAGCAGCTGTCCGAAGGCGCTTTCCGTGTTGGTCATCCCGACCTTTTCCACCAGCACATCCGCGACATCCTGCGGGCGTGGTATGACGGGCAGCGCCACCGGAGTCACTTGAGGCACCTGCACGGGCGGAGGCTCCACTACTGCTGGAGTCGCCGCCGCTGCGACAGGCGTTTGAACCTCTGCGTTCCGGGTCAGTGTCACAACACCGAGCGCCAGGCCCATCACCGCGACACCGGCCGCCGAACCCACCAGCACTTTCATCCACGGCGGGCTGAACGAGCGTCCATACACCTCGCTCGCGGCCTCGCGAATCATGCCCGGGCCGATGCGATGCTGTTCCTGAGTGAACGCGCCGAGCAGCGCGCGATCGCAAATCACATTGATGATGCGAGGAATGCCGCCGCTCAGACGATGCACTTCGCGCAACGCCAGGTTGCTGAATATTTCGCCATTGGCGCCCGCCACCTTGAGTCGGTGATTCACATACGACGCCGTCTCGGTGCGCGACAACGGCGAGAGGTGATAACGGCCAGTAATGCGTTGCGCGAGCTGCCGCAGCTCGACCCGATCCAGCACTTCGCGCAACTCGGGCTGACCGATCAGGATGATCTGCAGCAGCTTCTGAGATGCAGTTTCCAGATTGGTCAGCAGGCGCACTTGTTCGAGCGTGGCCGGCGACAGGTTCTGTGCCTCGTCGACGATGACCACGATGCGGCGGCCCTTGGCGTGCGCTTCCAGCAGGCGGCGATTGAGCAGGTCCACCAGATCCTTGATGCTGGTCGCGTCTTCATCGCGCATGAAGATGCCCAGCTCCTCGCAGATCGTCAGTACAAATTCAACGGGCGTTAATTGCGGATTGAGGATCACGGCCACGTCGGCGTGGCCCGGCATGCGCTCGAGCAACGAGCGCACGATGGTGGTCTTGCCCGTGCCCACCTCGCCGGTGAGCTGAATGAAGCCGCCGGCCTCGGTGATGCCGTACAAAAGATGCGCGAGCGCCTCCGCATGCCGCTCGCTCATGAAGAGGTAACGCGGGTCCGGAGTAATCGCGAAGGGCTTCTCGCCCAGGCCAAAAAAGCTCGTGTACATGCTGGGTTGCGCTAAGGCAAGGCCGTCATGATGCGCCCTGGAATGGTACCGTCAAGCCGCCGTGGCTTCATGGCCCATTCGTTGAAAGTGGCCGTCTGGTGACAGCCGGGCGCCGGCAGGTCGCCGCAGGCACGACTCTGGTGACCATTCGCGCCTTGCTGGTCCGCCCCCGGATCGATACCCTTCGCAGCCACTTTTCCCACTCCGATCAATGTCATCGCCGCCAGCCCCGGCGGTGCGACGCCCATGCAAGCACTGACCTTCCAGCAGCTGACGAAGACCTACAAGAACGGCGTTCAGGCGCTCAAGGGAATCGACCTGGCGGTGGAGGAGGGCGATTTTTTCGCACTGCTCGGTCCGAACGGCGCCGGCAAGACCACCGCCATCGGTATCGTCACCTCCTTGGTCAACAAGACCAGCGGCAAAGTTCAGGTGTTCGGGCACGACATCGATACTGAGCTGGCGGTGGCCAAGTCCTGCATCGGCCTGGTGCCCCAGGAAATCAACTTTAATCAATTTGAAACAGTCACCACGATTCTGCTCAACCAGGCCGGTTTCTACGGTATCCCGCGTCACGTGGCCACGAAGCGCCTGGAGAAATACCTGACTGCGCTGCAGTTGTGGGAAAAGCGGAACGCGGTGTCGCGCACGTTGTCCGGCGGTATGAAGCGCCGATTGATGATTGCCCGCGCGCTGATGCACGAGCCGCGGCTGCTGATTCTGGACGAGCCCACTGCGGGCGTGGACATCGAAGTGCGTCGCACGATGTGGACGTTCATGCGCGACATCAATGCGGCCGGCACCACCATCATCCTCACCACGCACTATCTGGAAGAAGCAGAAAATCTTTGTCGTCACGTCGCCATCATCGACAAGGGCCGCATCATCGAGAACGATCGCATGAGTCGCGTGCTGCGCAAGCTGCAGACCGAAGTGTTCGTCTTCAACCTGCGCAACCCGATCGCGACCGCGCCGGTGTTGCCGGGCTACACGGTGAGCATGCCGGACGATCATTCGCTGGAGATCGAAGTCTCCAAGGACCAGAGTCTGAACGACATTTTCTCGCAGCTGTCCGCGTCGGGCGTGGAAGTGCTGTCGATGCGTAACAAGACCAACCGGCTCGAAGAATTATTCATGCGGCTGGTGAATCAGAAAGAGGCCGCTCATGGATAACGCCGTGCAAAACCAGACCAGTCTCGCGCCGTCGGTCAAAGAACCCGTGCTGTTGAAAACAAACATCGTGGGTTTCAACACCATCGTCATCCGCGAGTTCAGCCGCATCATTCGCATCTGGGGCCAGACCATCGTCCCGCCGGCGATCACCGCGACGCTGTATTTCATCATTTTCGGCAGCCTGATCGGCACGCGCATCGGCGACATGGGCGGCTACACGTACATTCAATACATCGCGCCCGGGTTGATCATGATGTCGGTGATCACCAATTCGTACGGCAACGTGGTGTCGTCGTTCTTCGGCGCCAAGTTCGGCAAGCACATCGAAGAGTTGCTGGTGTCGCCGTTGCCGGGCTGGCTGATCGTCGCCGGCTACATGGTCGGCGGCATCGTGCGCGGCATGATCGTCGGCGGCGTCGTCACCGCGATCACGTTGATCTTCACGCACATGAAGATTCACAGCATCGGCGTGGTGATCTCGGCCGTGCTGTTGAGCTCGATCGTGTTTGCGCTGGCCGGCATGATCAACGCGGTGTTCGCCAAGAACTTCGACCAGATTTCTTTCATTCCGACCTTCGTGCTCACGCCGCTCACTTATCTGGGCGGCGTGTTCTACACCATCAAGCTGCTGCCGGACTGGGCTCAGAACATTTCCCACGCCAATCCCATTCTATATATGGTCAACGCGTTCCGTTACGGCTTCCTGGGCGTGTCGGACGTGAACGTCGGCCTGGCGTACACCATCATGATCGGCGCGGCGGCCGTTCTATATATAAGCTGCGTGTGGCTGCTGCATCGGGGTGTCGGCACGCGCGAGTAAGTCGTCGATGCGCGATAAGTCGCTCTAGTTCTCAGTTCCGGCCCGCTCGCCGCATTAGGATCGCGAGCGGGTGCCCCAACGGAATGGATTGAATGAAGCGCGTCGCAGCGGTCGAAGGGACTGCCAGCATCGACTGGCCCACCGGCGGTTTTCAGTGGACCGACGAGTGGCGCAAGGCCCTGCCCATCGTCCGCGGCATTCACGTTCCGCCCTACGTTCCGTTAGCCTCGCCAGAAGACCATCCGCCGAGCTTCGAAGACGGCATGGCCGATATCTATGGCGACGAGATGAAGTCGGTGGTCAAGGCGGCAGGGCGCCCATGGAAATACTGGAGCGCCACCGTCGTGCGCAAGCGATGCACACGCAAGGCATTGCTCCAGCCCGATTTCGAGCTCTGGCTGGAGCTGAGCGCTCAGTTCGCTCCCCACTACGATCCCGACGGCATGAAGTGGGTCACCAACGCGGGTAGAACATTGCATGGCCTGCCCTTTATTCTCGGCGTGGTGCTGGAGCTGTGGTCGATCATCAGCAAGCAGCAGGAAGCCGACACGCACACTGACTTGCTCGGCGATCTGCGCCATTCGATCGCTGCGGCCGATGAAAAGGAGTACAAGGCGGCGCTGGCGGTCGCGAGCAAAGCCCGTGCTCGCGATGCGAATCTGATGGTTCCATGCGCTTATTTGTTTCCTCACTTGAGCGAATGGGCGCTCGAATGTATCGAGCGCAAGCTCGATGATCGTCACTGGCTGCTGCCGTACACCGTCCTGCCGCCTGACGTGCTGTTGAACCACGCCAGGGCGATCGAGTGGCTGCTCAATTACCAAGTGCCGGCGGCGCTGCTCCAGGTGCATCTGCATGCCGAACGAGCGTTCGATCTGCTGGTGTTCGCGCTGGATACCGCCGACGGACGTGACGACAAGAAGGAAGCGCTGCAGCTGCTCACGGCCATGCACATTCCCGCCTTGCTGAGAGTGCTCATCGATCGCATGGCGGACAAAGAAGTGCGCGCGGCGCTGGATCGGCTCAGCGAGCAATTTCCCGCCGCCGCGCTCAAAGTGGGTATCGAGAAATGGCTCAGCGGTGGCAATCGGATGCTCGAAGGCTGGACGGTGCGGCTGGCGCTGCGCAAGCCCGAAGCATGGCAAAGCGCGGCTGCGACGCTCGATGCGGCCGGCCGGAGCAAGTTCGAAACATTGCTCGAGGCGTTGGATCGCCCTGACGCGGATCCCGCTGCTCTGCCCCAGTTGCTGCGCAACCCGCCTTGGCTGCAACAGCGAGCTCGACAGGAACTGCCGACTCTGAAACTCAAGCCGATGCCCGTGGCCGATGCAATCGCATGGCCGGCGAAGGAGCGTAAGCAGGCCGCCGCGTTCAAGCCGCCGCGTTGGCTACTGAATCAGAAGCCGAAGAACGAAGACCCGGATCGTTTCGTACTGAGCAGGCTGGACATCGTGGCGGCAGCCCACAAGCGCGTGCTGCGCGGTGAGCCGGTGCGGCCCAAGGAGATCGTGAAGGGCGAGTATCGCGGCATCTATTCCATCGAGGACATGATGCTGTTGCCAGAGCCGGCGGTGCTATCGTTGTGGAACAGCTTCCCAGCGCATTTGTGGTACGTACCGTGGGATGCGAACACGAAGCCCATCCGGGCCTTGTTGGCGCGATATGACGTGCAAGCATTGCCAGGGTTGATCGCCTACGCTCAAGCTCATGCGATCGAGGGATTGCGTCTGAGCATGAACGTGACGAGCGCCGCGCTCGTACCGATAGCGCTGCATGTCCTGCGCAATCTGAAGAAGGGCAAAGAGGTCGCACAGGAGTGGATCGGGGCGCACGCGCGAGCGACTGCTGTCGTCGCGTTGCCTCTTGCGTTCGGTCCGGCGCGACAAGAGCGTGATAACGCGAGGTTCGGTCTGCGCTGGCTGATGGAGAACGGCTTCGACAAAGTCACAAAGAAAGTGGCCAGCGAGTACGGCGCCGAGACGGCGGCGGCTCTGCAGGCGCTGCTCGAGGCCGATCCGCTGCTCATGCTGCCGTCGAAAATGCCGAGGCTGCCGTCGTTTTTCGTGGCCGCGTCGTTCCGGCGCCCGGAGCTACCGGACGGCAAGGCGCTGCCGGCGGGTGCAGTCGAGTACATCGCAAACATGCTGACATTCAGTTCACTGGACGCTCCGTATGCCGGAATTCAACTGGTTCGCGAAACGTGTACTCCCACCTCATTAGCGGAATTCGCATGGGATGTGTTCGATGCCTGGTTGGCGGCGGGTGCGCCGAGCAAAGAAGGTTGGGCGTTCCTCGCGCTCGGCTTCTTCGGCAATGATGAAACCGCACGTCGGCTGGCTCCACGAATTCGCGAATGGCCCGGTCAGGCGGGGCATGCTCGCGCGGTCACAGGGCTCGATGTGCTTGCGGCCATTGGCACCGACGCAGCGCTGATGCATCTGAACGCCATCGCGAGCAAAGTGAAATTCAAAGCCTTGCAAGATCGCGCGCGGGAAAAGATCGCTGCGATTGCCGAGGCTCGCGGTCTCACGGCCGAGGAGCTCGCCGATCGATTGGTGCCGGACTTAGGGCTCGACGAGAACGGCGGGCTGACGCTCGACTTCGGTCCGAGACAGTTCCATGTGAGTTTCGACGAAACGCTCAAGCCGTTCGTGCGTGACTCGCAGGGCGCGTCTGCGCCGGATCTGCCAAAAGCAAACAAGAGCGACGACGCGAAGCTCGCGCACGCAGCGATCGAGCGTTACAAACAGCTGAAGAAAGACGCCAAGGCGATTGCGAGCGTGCAGCTGGTTCGTTTCGAGCTTGCGATGGTGGCGCGGCGCCGTTGGTCGGCCGCCGACTTCCGGCTGTTCTTTATCGAACATCCACTGACCAGACATCTGGCCGCGCGCCTGGTCTGGGGCGTGTATCGCAAGGGGAAAATGGTCAAGGGCTTCCGCGTCGCCGAAGATTGGACGCTGGCCGACGAGCAGGACTCACGGTACGAGCTTCCTGGCGATGCAACCGTCGGCATCGCGCACGTGCTCGAAATGTCGCAGTCGATGCAGTCGGCCTTCGGCCAGATCCTGGCCGAGTATGAGATCCTGCAACCGTTCCGGCAGCTCGGCCGTGAGACTTATGCGCTGACGAAAGATGAGCTACGGTCCAGTTCGCTGACCCGATTCAAGGATAGAGTCGTGGCGACCGGCACGGTCCTGGGGTTGGTCAACCGCGGCTGGAAGCGAGGTGACGCGCAGGACGGCGGCTGGGTCGGATACTTCAGCAAGACGGTGGACGACGAGCACGAAGTCCACATCGAGCTGGATCCCGGCACGGTGCTCGGCGACGTGAGCTCCGAACCGAAGCAACGGATCCCGAAGGTAGTGCTCCGCAAGTCAGGCACCGAGGACCAGGAAGGATTGGTGAAATTCACTCATCTCGATCCGATCGTCGCCAGCGAGCTGCTGCGGGACCTCGAATTGATGGCTCCTTTCGCCGCATAGTCTCAACGAACGAGGAACGCCGGTTTGCGCATTCGATGGGATGGCCTGAGTTTGCTTGCCTATGGGATTTCCGGCGCCTTCATTGCCGCCGGATTACTCGCACTGGCTGGCGGCGACGCGCATATCGGATCCAACAGATTGATCCATCAACCTAGCGATATGGTCGGCGACGACCGGCATCTGTTCGGCGTGCTGCTGATGGCCGGCGGCTATGTCCTGATGCGGTGGGTGTTCCGTCGGCAGGACGCCGAGCGTCGGTTAGCCGTCGAGCTGCGAATCGTCGCCGGATTGGCGCTGCTGGGTTACGTCGCGTACTGCATTGGAGGCTGATCCCATAATTTTGAATTGCATCGCTGGCGCGGTCACGTTCCCGCATTAGGATCGGGGCTGTTTGCACATAATGGAACAGGGATATGCAGCGCTTCGAACTGGTCGAGGGCTCTTCCAGCAAGTTCTGGGAAGTTGCCGTCACCGATAGCGAGCTCACGGTCCGATTCGGCCGCATCGGCACCAACGGTCAGACCAAGACCAAGTCCTTCGCCAGCGCGGAAGCCGCCGGCAAGGAACGTGACAAACTCATTAAAGAAAAAACTCGTGGCGGCTACACGGAAGTCGGGGCCGCGGCGGTCGCGACGCTGGCGCCGGTAAAGACAGAGCCTCGTGAGGTCGCATCGGCCAGCGATAAAGCGGCCGCGGCTGACGCGAGCTCTCGACTCGAATCGCCGCCGGCAGCAACGTCACAGCCCCCAATTGCGCCGCGGGTCTCGTCGCAGAGCGGACCCGTCGCCGACATCGAATGGCCGACCGGCGGATTTCAATGGACCGAGGAGTGGCGCAAGGCGCTGCCCATCGTGCGAGGGATCAACGTGCCCCCACTGGCGCCCAAGGCATCGCCATTGGACAAACTGCTGGAGTTCCAGGACGACAGACATCAGCACGCTCACGAGAACATGCAGGCGCTCGCGCAAGCGGCGGGCCGCCCCTGGACGTATTGGGGCCTGGCCGGTTCGCGCGAACGCATCACCAAGCAGGCGCTGTCGCAGCCAGACTTGGAATTCTGGATGGAACTGATGGCCCAGGCGCTGTCGCAGTACCAACGCGGCGGCCTGGATTGGATCATCGATGCCGCCTGTTCCTTGCATGGTGTGGCCTTCGCGCTCGATCTCGTCCTGGAGATGTGGCCGATCGTGTACAACACCTCGCGATACCACAGCCCGCACATGATCGGCGATCTGCGCCACAGGATCGCGGCGGCGGACGATACGCAGTACCGGGCAGCGCTAGCCGTCGCCACGAAAGCTCGCGCCGCGAACGCGGATGTTCTGCTCCCCGCTGCTTATCTGTTCCCACACCTGAATGAATGGGCGCTCGACTGTATCGAGCGCAACCTGGACGACTCATTCATGTGGCTTGCGCACAGCGCGCTGCCAGTGGAGTCCATGCACACCTACCTCAAGGGCAAGCAGTGGCATCTCTATTATTTGTCCGGCCCCCTCCTGCTCCAGGCGCATCTGCATGGCGAACGTGCGTTCGATCTGCTGGTGCTGGCGTTGCAGAAGGCCTCAGGGTCGACAGCAGAGGCGCTGAAGCTGCTCACGGCCATGCGCGTCCCGGCGCTGATCGAAGTGCTGGTCGATGCAATGGAAAACAAGGATGTGCGCGCCGCGCTCGACAAGCTCTCCGAACGCTATCCGGCGGCCGTGCTGAAGGTGTGTTTGGAAAAATGGCTCGGCAGCAACGATCGCTCGCTCGAAGGTTGGACCGTACGACTGGCATTGCGTAAACCCGAAGCCGCGCAAAGTGCGCTGGCGACGCTGCAACCTGCCGGTCGCGGCAAGTTTGAAGCGTTGCTCGCGTCGCTCAATCGGGCGGATGCCGATCCTGCGAGCCTCCCGGAGTTGTTGCGCAATCCTCCCTGGCTGCAAAAGCGCAAGGCGCAGGAGTTGCCGACGCTGCAGCTACAACAACTGCCGGTGGCGGACGCTCTCGAATGGTCGCCAGCGGAGTTGCAGCAGTTTGCGGCGCTCGAACCCAATCCCTGGCTCCGGAAGAGATTGCCCAAGGACGAGCAGCCGGAACGTCATTTTCTCAAGGCGTTGGACATCGATCCGGCCGTGCACGACCGCATACTTCGCGGTGAGCCCGTAAGCGACGACGATATCAACGAAGCTCCCTATCGCCGCTACTCGGTCGAAACCCTCAGGTTGCTGCCGGACAAGGTGGCGTTGTCGCTGTGGAATAGCTTTCCGTCGCGCTTATGGAGCTCCTGGGGCAGCGACAACACGGGGTCCATCCGGGCGCTCCTGGGCAGCCACGGCTTGCGCGCGTTGCCCGGCTTCGTTGCCTATACAAAGACAAACGCGACCGAGGGCTTGGCGATCGGCGAGAAGGTGAACAGCGCCGCGCTGACGCCCATTGCGCTACACGCGTTACGCAATCTCAAGAAAGCGAAAGCAGTCGCGACTCGGTGGATTTCATTGCACGCGCGAACCACGGCCATCGCCGCCGTGCCGCTCGCGTTCGGTCCGCCTCGAGAGGAACGCGATAACGCGCGGTTCGGCCTGCGTTGGCTCGTGCATAACGGATTCGAGCAGGTGACGCGCGAAGTCGCAGCCGAATACGGCGCCGAGACATCTTCGGCCTTGCAGGCACTGCTCGACGCCGATCCATTGCTGGTGCTGCCGTCGAAAATGCCGAAGATGCCGTCGTTCTTCGTGCCCGCGGCATTCCGACGGCCCGAGCTGCCGGATGGCAGCGCCTTGCCGCTCAGTGCGATCGAATACATCGGAAACATGCTCACCATCAGCCGCCTGGACGCGCCGTACGCCGGCATCCAGGTCGTTCGCGAGCTGTGTACTCCGGCTTCGTTGGCCGAGTTCGCCTGGGATGTGTTCGAAGCATGGCTGGCCTCCGGCGCGCCGAGCAAGGAAGGCTGGGCATTCTTCTCGCTGGGCCTGCTCGGCAACGATGAGACTGCGCGACGACTGACTCCGCGTATTCGCGAGTGGCCCGGCGAAGCGGCCCACGCGCGTGCGGTGACTGGACTCGACGTCCTTGCCACGATTGGCACGGATGCGTCGCTGATGCATCTGAACGCCATCGCGAGCAAGGTGAAATTCAAAGGCTTGCAGGACAAGGCGCGAGAGAAGATCGATGCGATCGCCGAAGCCCGCGGCCTCACGGCTGTCGAGCTGGCCGACCGGCTCGTGCCCGATCTCGGTCTGGACGAGACCGGCAAGCTCGTGCTCGACTTCGGGCCCCGCCAGTTCTTTGTGAGCTTCGACGAAACTCTCAAGCCGTTCGTGCGCGATGCGCAGGGTGCGCGCTTGAAGGATCTGCCGAAGCCGAACAAGAGCGACGACGCGGCGCTCGCGGACGCGGCCACCGAGCGATACAAACAACTCAAGAAAGATGCGAAAGCCATTGCCAGCGTGCAGCTCATTCGTCTCGAGCTCGCGATGGTGGCGCGGCGTCGCTGGTCCGCTGCCGATTACAAGTTGTTCTTTCTGGAACATCCGCTGACCCGACACCTCGCGGCCCGACTGGTTTGGGGTGTGTATCGCGACGGGAAGATGACGCACGCGTTCCGTGTCGCGGAAGATTGGACGTTGGCCGACGAGCAGGATTCCCTCTACGAGCTGCCGGACGACGCGACTGTCGGCATCGCGCACGTGTTGGAGATGCCGCAGGCGTTGCAGTCCGCGTTCGGACAGATCTTCGCCGATTACGAAATCCTGCAACCGTTCCGTCAGCTCGGGCGTGAGACGTACTCGCTCACGGCGGACGAATTGCGCGCCACCTCGCTGCCACGCTTCAAAGATAAGGTGGTCGCCACCGGCGCGGTCATGGGGTTGATCAATCGCGGCTGGGAACGCGGCGAGGCGCAGGATGCTGGCTGGGTCGGCTGGTTCAGCAAGGCAGTCGACGATCACCACGAAGTGCAGCTGACCCTCGATCCAGGTACGGTGGTGGGAGATATCAGCTATGAGCCCAAGCAACGTCTGCCCGAGCTGATCCTCCGCCGTAAAGGCACCTGGGACAATCAGGGGCAAGTGGCGTTCGCGACGCTGAATCCGGTCATCGCGAGCGAAGTACTGCGTGACATCGAGTTGATGGCTCCCTTTGCGGGGTGAGTGAACCAATGAGTCAGGATGCGCGCCGTTCGATGCAACGCCCGCCGGCGGAAGTACTGTACGCCGAGGAGCTCGCGAAGCTGAAAAAACGCGATCGGGACGCCACGCCGCCGGGTTGGCAGCTGTCGATGAAGGCAGTACTCCAGTTCGTGGTTGGCGGCGACGGCATCGATCCGAAAATCGTTTGCGCGCCGAGCCTGATCGAACGCGCGCTCGTCACGTTGGCTTCCAATCGTGCGCTGTTGCTCGTGGGCGAGCCGGGGACGGCGAAGAGTCTGCTGTCCGAGCTGCTGGCTGCGGCGATCAGCGGCACGAGCACGCTGACCATTCAAGGCAGCGCCGCGACGACGGAAGACCAGATCAAATACGGTTGGAACTATGCGTTGTTGTTAAACGAAGGGCCTTCGCCGCGAGCGCTGGTCCCATCGCCGCTGTACCGGGCGATGCAGGACGGGCGCATCGTGCGCTTCGAAGAGATCACGCGCTGTCCGCCCGAAGTGCAGGATGGATTGCTGTCTATTCTTTCGGAGCGACTGCTCATGGTCCCGGAACTGCCCGATGGCAACGCAGTGTTCGCCGCGCCGGGGTTCAATCTGATCGCGACTGCCAATACTCGCGACCGGGGTGTGAATGAGATGTCCGCGGCGCTGAAGCGTCGCTTCTCGTTCGAGACCGTGTTCCCGATCGCCGATTACGATCGCGAGCTGGCGCTGGTTCAAAGCGAAGTGGCGCGCATGCTGGCTCAGGACGGCATCAAGGCGCGGCCGTCGAACGACGTGCTCGAAGTGCTGGTGACGACGTTCCGCGAATTGCGCCAGGGCGTGGACAAAGAAGGCGGAGCGAGCGAAAAGCTGTCGACCGTGGTGAGCACGGCTGAAGCAGTCAGCGTCGCGTACGCAGTGACTTTGCGCGGCCACTATTTGCGAGGCGACTCTGGCAAGCCCGCCGACATCGTCGAAGCGCTGGCCGGGGCCGCCGCCAAGGACAATAGCGACGATCTGAAAAAGATCCGTCGCTACATCGAGCATCGAGCCGTCAGGCGCAAAGGAGATCACTGGCGGGATTTCCACGCGGCCCGCCATCTGCTGCCGCAATGACCGTTCAGGTCCTCGGCGTTCGACATCACAGTCCCGCCTGTGCGCGGCTCGCCGCGCATCTGGTGCAGACGTTGCAGCCTTGCGCTGTGTTGATCGAGGGGCCGAGCGATTTTAATCACCGCATTCGAGAGCTGCTGCTCGATCACAAGCTGCCGATCGCGCTCTACAGTTACAGCAACGCGGGCGAGCGGCCGGCGCAGTGCTGGTTTCCGCTTCTCGATTACTCACCCGAGTGGGTGGCTCTGCGGACTGCGCACGGCATTGGCGCCGACGTGCGATTCATCGATTTGCCGCACTGGCAGTACCGGACCTTGCCTGACGCTCGGCGGCGTGTCGCAAGCGTCGAGGTCGATGAGCGCCGTTCTCGGTATTCGGAAAGCATCGAGGCGTTGTGTCGCCGATTCTCGTGCGATGGCGATCACGCGCTCTGGGATCATCTGTTCGAGTCCTTGCCTACCGATGCGCACGCCGAGCTGCGCGAACGACTCGACTTCTACTTTCACGAGCTGCGCGGCGATGAACCGGGAACCGAGCAGGATCAGGCGCGCGAAGCCTACATGGCACTGTGGATTGCATGGATGCGGCGGGAAGCCGATCAGCGTAAGGACGAGCGTCCCATCCTGGTCGTGTGCGGTGGGTGGCACAAGCGTGCAATTGAAGCCACGTGGCCGCGCCTCGACGGCTCGGTCCAGCCTGAAACATTCACGCCCGGCAGTGAGCACGCGGCAGGCAGCTATCTCGTGCCTTATGAATACCGACAGGTCGACGCACTTGGCGGCTATGGCGCCGGCATGCAGTCGCCGCTGTTCTATCAATGGGCCTGGCAGGAGGGATTGTCGGCCGCCGGTCGCCGCGCAGTTCAGCAGATCGCCGCTCGATTGCGCGGCAAGCGCGTCGCTGTATCGACGTCAGATCTGATCGCGTTGGAGCTGACGCTGCAAGGACTGATGAAAATGCGCGGTCATCCCGTGCCGTTGCGGGCAGACATTCTCGACGCCGTGCAGAGTTCGCTCGTCAAAGAGGCTCTGGACAGCCCCGCGCCTTGGGCCGGCAATCAACTGCTGTCCACGCAGGATCATCCACTGCTGCGTGAAGCGCTGCTGGCGATCACGGGTGAAGGCGGCGGTCGACTGCACGCCGACACGCCGCTGCCGCCGCTGTTGCACGATGTCGATCGTGAGCTTGCGGCTCGTGGCATCGAGATCACACGGACCAGGTCAACTTCGGTGCTCGATCGCCGCCGCGAAACGGATGTTCCAAAGGCGCAGTTGCTCTGGCGCTTGCGAATCCTCGGTGTGGAGGGCGTGCAGCTGAAGGAAATTCGAGCGCCGAATGCCGCCCGTCAGCTGCCGGAGGCGCTGCGATTCGAAGAACACTGGTCCTGCGCGCAGGACGATCGTTGGTTCCCTAATCTGATCGAAGCGGCAGTCTATGGCGCGACACTTGAAGCCGCCGCGCGAGCGAGGCTGGTTGAGTTGATTCACGATGCGCAGGGCAAACCGGCGACGGTGGCTGCCTGCATGTTGCAGGCGATCCGCGCCGGCTTGCTCGACATGGGCGAGGAACTTGCAGCACAGCTCGCTCGCGATGTGCCAACGATGCACGATCACGAGGCCATCGCGGCTGCCGCTCATGTGCTGCTCGATGTCATGCGCGCCGGTTTCTGGGGCTTGGATACGAGCGGGTTGATTCGCGAAACGCTGATAGTGCTCGCCGATCGCATTATTTGGTTGCTCGATGGCTGCCAGGGCGATCGTACCTCTCACGCCGTCGGCGACGTCGAGGCGGTGCGAGTGTGCGACGGCGTGCTTCGCTTGGATCTCCAGGGGTTCGACAAGCGCTTTTGTTTAGAAACCATGGTGCGCCTTGCGAGGGGCGCCAGTGTGCCCGCGGCGATCAAAGGTTCGGCCCTCGCAGTTGCCTTCGTTCACGAAGGACTGGGAGCAGATAGCACGGCGGCTCGTGAGCAATTACTTGCGATCACGCGTGCGGTTCCGCCGCGGGACGCTCTCGGCGATTTTCTTTACGGATTGTTTTCATGCGCGCGCGGTCTTGCGACTGAGAATGACGCCATCGTGCGCGCTGTTGATGCGGCGCTGGAGGCGATGGGTCCCGAAGACTTCCTGGTCGCGCTGCCTCGCTTGCGAGCGGCGTTCGCATGGTTTCCTCCGCGTGAACGCGGTGCGCTGGGTGCCTTAGTCGCTGGTGTGTTGGGCTTGTCGCAGGCCCAGCGCCATCAGTTGCTGTTACTTCGACAAGGCGCGGACGCATTCATCGATGCGCGTCGCATCGCGGGGCAAGCGCTCACATGGGCGCGCGAGTTGGGGATCGTTGCATGAAGGCGCCTGCCGAACTGACTCCGGTCGAACGCTGGCGTCTGCTGCTGGGCGAGGCGGCTGAAGGCAGCTTGCAAGCGGGCTTGGGCAACGGTCCGGCGCTGGGCATGGATCGCGCATTGGCCTGGCTCTATGGTCGCGATGCCGAAGGCGACACGCTCGATCGTCACGGCGGCAACGGAGCATCACAACTGTCCGTGCCGGAGTGGATCAACGAGATCCACGAGCTATTTCCCAAGGAGACCATCGAACGTCTCGAACGCGACGCCATCGAGCGTTACGGCATCGACGAAGTCGTGACCAATCCCGAGGTGCTCGAGCGCGCCAGTCCCAACCCGGCATTGCTGGAGGCAGTGCTGCGGACCAAACATTTGATGAATCCGCAGGTGCTGGCGCTGGCGCGGCAGCTGGTGGCGAAGGTCGTGAAGGAGCTGATCGAGAAGCTCGCTAAACAGGTGCAACGTTCGTTTACGGGCAGCCGAAAGCGGCAGCAGCTGAGCCGGCAGGGTTCCTGGAATCAATTCGCCGCTCGCGAGACGCTGCGTCGTAACCTGAAGCATTACGACGCCGGGCGTCGGCGGCTCGTCATCGAGCGCCCCATGTTCTACGTCAACCAGCGTCGAACTCTGGAGCCGTGGCAGATCCTGTTGCTCGTCGACCAGAGCGGCAGCATGGTGAGCTCGGTCATTCATTCGGCGGTGACGGCCGCGTGTTTGTCCGGATTGCCGGGCATTCGCACGCATCTGATCGCGTTCGATACGGAGATCGTCGATCTGTCGCCTCAGGCGCAGGATGCGGTCGAGGTGCTGATGAACGTGCAACTCGGCGGCGGCACGCACATCGGCAAAGCGGTGAGTTATGCGGCCGATCAGATCGATGTGCCGCGTCGGGCGATTGTCGTGATCGTCAGCGACTTCTATGAAGGCATGTCGCCGTATGTGTTGATCGAGACCGTGCGATCGTTGATTGCGCAGGGAACGATTGTGCTTGGACTAGCGGCGCTCGATGACAAGGCGAATGCTGTCTACGATCGGGAGCTGGCCGGAAAACTGGTGGAGCTCGGCGCGCATGTAGGTGCGATGACGCCGGGACAGCTCGCTGCGTGGCTTGCCGAGAAGCTGAAGTGAGCGCGCGCACCGACCTCCAACATCTCTCGCCCGAGGCGCTCGCGCAGGCTTCGAATGCTGGCATCGTGAAGCGCGCGGTTCGTGAGCTCGAGGCCGGCTATCGGCCGCAGCTTGCGTTGGATGGCGCGGGCACTTTGACTGCGACGTTCTCTGATGGCGTCGTTACGACGTGGGCGAACGGCAAACCTATCGATCAGACCGCCTGTACGTGCGGGGCGGCGCGCGCGTGTCGGCACCGGATTATTGCCGTGCTCGCGTATCGAGAAGAATCGGCTGCAGCCTCGTCTGCTACTCCCGCGAAACGTGAGTCTCCTGGAACGGTTACGGACGAGACACTGAAGCAATTGATTGCTCCTGCGTTGTTGAAGCTCGCTCACGCGCAACTCGTCCAGGGAGTTACGGTTGACGTGCGTCGCGAGGCAAGTGGCGAGCCATGTGAGACTGCGCGCCTGCCGGCGGCAACGGTACGATTTTGGGCGGGAGCTGCGATTGAAGCGGCACGTTGTGATTGCGTGCGCGCAGCCGCCTGTGAGCACATTGCGCTGGGGGTGTGGGCGTTTCGACTTGCTGATGCTCGGCATGGCGGTGAGAAGCATGTCCAGGTGCGATTGGGCGATGAGGGCACCCGGGCGCAGATCGATCGCGCAGCGTTCGTCGCGTTAACTGCATCGTTGCTAGCGCACGGTGTTGCTTCCGGTACGACGCCGCATGCGCAGGCTTTCACACGCGCCCAGGAGTCGGCACGTTCGTTTGGGGCGCAGTGGCTCTGCAACGTACTCGACGACCTGGAGCAATGGGCGGGCGCATACGCGGCGCGCAGCGCTTTGTATGAGGCTCGCGACGGGGCTCATTTGTTAGCCGAGCTCACATTGCGCCTGTCTGCGGGCAGATTGCCTGGGCGAGCGCAGGCAGTGCTTGGTATCGGCCAGGCCAGCGAGACCGAACTGGATCGATCGCGATTGATGTGTCTCGGCGCTCGCACCACACGTGACGGCGATACGCGCATGACGCGACTGGTGCTTGCGGACTTGGATACTGGAACCAAGTTCATCCTTCGCAAGCAATGGTCGGTGCCCAGCGAACGTGCGGCGGAGGAGCCCACGTTGCGAGCCGCGGAGCGACTCGTTCCCGGCGTTCGAATGGAACAACTCGCGCAAGGCCAGTTGCTTGCCCAACAGGCCCGACGGCTCGCCGATGGCACGATCCGCTTGGCCGGCGCTCGCAGCTCGCAGAACAGTGTGTTGCCGCAAGCAGCCGATTGGTCCTCGCTCAATGCGCCGTTGCGCTTCTCGAGCGTCGCCCAACTCGTCGCGAACAAGCGAGCAAGCCCAACCGCGCAGATCGAGCCGCGTCATGCGGCTAGCCGGTTCATCGTTTTCACTCCGGCTGAAGTCGAAGAGGTGCTGTACGACTCCAACGAGCAGGCGTTACTTGCGGTGCTTCGCGATGCGGACGAGCATCGCGTGCTCGTGCGGCGGATTCATGAGACTCATGTGAAGCATGCGCTCGATGCTTTGGCGGGCAGCTTCACTGGACAGTTCGGAGCGCTGCGCCACGTTGCTGGAGTTCTGCATTGGGAGCAGGGCGTCGCCATCATCGAACCCTGGGCTGTCGCCTGCGATCGCGTTGTCGTCCCTGACTTCTCTCACGCCTGCGGCGCGCTAGCCAAAATCGCTCTCGGCCACGCACCTGTCCAGACGACGGAGCCACTCGCGGTAGCGTTGAGGCAAGTGCGCGAAGCAGTTGGCTCACTACTTCATCATGGGTGCCTCCGGCTGCGCGATTCCTGGCTGGAGGAAACGTCGCAAGTTCAAGCACAGCTGAAGTCCCTTAACCTCGAATCTCTCTCTCGGCGCCTCGCGGACATTGTCACAGGCGTACGCGAGTGCCGCGCTCGCGCCGACAACGTCGCGCTTGCCGAGCCGCTGCTGGAGCTGCTCGCATTACTTCAGCTGCATGAAGATGCACAGGCCGTGCTGCTGCTGGAAAGCGCTGCTTGAAGGGCCGTCAGGTCGGCGTCTGTTGGTGAACGACGAGCTGCCAGCTCGTCCCCCGAACGTACGTGCTGCTGATCAACGCGGTGTAGGCTTCACTGCCCTTGCGCCGAGCGGTGGCTTTATAAACAACGCTTGCAGACTCCGCTGTGAGTTGAACCACCTTCGGGTCCTCGATCCGGAATGACTCCCACGGCTGGGCCCCGAGAGATTCCAATATTGGCTCCCGCCCCTCGATCCGCATTCCGCCAGGAAACAGCATTACCGCGTCCTCACGTAAAACGGATGCATAGAACTTCTTGCCCGCATCGCCTTCAGTCGAGAGTGCCCGCCATCCTTGTTCTTCCAGCTGGATGAGCTCGCGCATGTGAGTAACTCCGTTTCGTAGCTGCCTCAGAGCAGCTAACGTCTCCGGTTGCATCTTGTTCCTGATACGCTTCGCGCGGGGGCGCGCATTTGCGAGTGAGGACGACCATGACCGAACGCCTGCGAACAATCGTCAAGGGCATGCGGATCCAGCCCGGCGACCGTGTTCTCGAGATTGGCTGCGGCCATGGCGTGGCGGCGAGCTTTGTATGCGAAAAGCTGCGTTCCGGCCGGCTGCTGGCGATCGACAAGTCGAAGAAGATGATCGACGCAGCGGTTCGCCGGAACAGCGAGCATGTCGCGTCCGGCAAAGCTGAATTTCAGGCGGTGGACGTGATCGAGTTCGATCCGGGCCGAACGAAGTTCGACAAGATCTTCGCCGTTCGAGTCGGGCTGTTTCATCGCGATCCAGCCCTGGCGCGTTCCTTGCTGGAACCATGGCTGGCGCCGAGCGGAAAAATCGTGCTCGTCTACGACGAGCCGTGAGCTTCAGCTGGTGCTGATGACGATGCCGTTGCCTTCGCTATCGCGGAGTTGGGCGAAGGTTTGACCGGGGTTCCAGGGAGCCTTGCTGGGTTCTTTGGTGAACTCCACGCCTCGGGCGCTGAGCTTGCGGTAAGTGGCTTCGACATCGTCGGCGATGAAGACCAAGCGAGGCGTGTCCGATTTCGGCTCGCCGGTTTGCTGAGTCAGCAGGATGCGCGTTTGAGCGCCGGGCACGGCGAGCTCGATCCAGCGCCAGCCCTCCTTGTAAGGAGCGTCCTGAGCCACCTGCAGGCCAAGCTTCTCGGTATAGAAATTCAGCGCGCGGTCCTGGTCGACGACGGGCAGTTCGGCAAACTTCACGCACTTCAACATGCGACGGCTCCCGAGCGGTTCACGAGGGCAGTTATAGACCGTCTTGATGTTGCGATCCAGACCGGTGCTAGCGTGTAGGCCGCTGCTGATGCGGCCCTCGCTGCGGCGCCTGTTTATTCCGATCGGCGGCGCAGTCGGCTGAACGATCGATTTCGCGCGCCATCTGAGCCGCCGTCCTTATTCCTTGGCCGCTCAGAACGCACAGATAGGTAATGACCATCGCCGGCATGAGCGCGAACGCGACGGCTTGCCAGCCTCTTTTCACTTTCACGCGGCCGAATACTTTGTGGCCGGGCGGTGGATAACGTCGAGTCGCGATGGCGTGGATCGAAGTACGCGCCGTCAGTACTACCAGCAGAATCGCACCCGCAATGGGCGCGCCGACCAGCGCTGCATAAAGCAACACTGTGGAAGCCGGCACACCGAACACGGCCTCGCACGGCGCGTCGGGGACAAACGATCGAAAGCGCGGCAGCGCCCACCAATACAACGCTGCAAACAGCAGCACACAAATCACGCCGTGCAGGAGCAGCCGTCGTCGGCGCTCCTCGGGCGAGTAGCGGGGGGCAAACTCCGGTTCCATGATGGCGGCGATCTTCCGTCGACGCGAGTGATCTGTCGAGCCCGCCGATCATAAAATACTCCCATGAGAATTCTATATCCCGACGATCCCCTCGATCAGCGCCGGCCGGAACCATTGTTTCAGGCCGAGTACGAGCTGGCGCGCGCTCGCGGGTTCGAGTTGTCCATATTCTCCTTCGAGGATTTCGAGCGGGGGCGATTCGATCCGAGGCCACGCCCTGCCGCGGGCGAAGAGGTGCTCTACAGAGGCTGGATGCTGAATGTCGACGGCTATGCGCGACTGGTCCAATCCATAGAGCAACTCTCGGCGGGAATGGTCGTCTCGCCGGAAAGTTATAGAGCGGCCCATCACTTGCCGTCCTGGTATCCGCTCGTCCGCGAGTTCACCGCCGAGACGCTGATGTGTGAGCCAGACGCCGACTTCGAGGCGCTACTGGCCGGCCGCCAGTGGCCCGGCTACTTCGTCAAGGACTACGTGAAATCGTCGAACACCGGTGCCGGCTCGCTCGTGGCAACGCCGGGCGAGGTCCCCCAAGTGGTGGCCGCTCTGAAAAAATACCGAGGAGAAATCGAAGGCGGCGTGTGTGTACGCCGTAAAGAAGAATATCTATCAGGTTCGGAACGCCGTTACTTCGTCGCCAACGGCGCGGCGTTCTCCTCCGACGGAGCACTGCCGGCGGTAGTCACTGCATGTGCGACTCGAATCCCAAGCCCGTTCTTCTCCGTCGACGTCGCGCAAAGGAACGACGGCGAGTTGAGGATCGTCGAGATCGGCGACGGCCAGGTGTCCGACCGCAAGGAATGGTCAGCGGATCAACTGGTGGACATCCTCGCGCGGACATGGCTCGCTTGAATGTCGTGGCATCACAACTTTCCTCCAGCGAGGAACAGCAGGATCGCAAACCCCCACGAGCCGGCCAATGCCAGCATCAGAACAATCCCGATGTTCATCAACGGGATCTGCCAGTCTGGATAGACGTTCCGATCCGTCGGCACAAACGCGAGCAGCGCCTGGCCACCGTTCAAGACGGGCAGGGGCAGCAGGTTGAATGCGGCCACCTTCGTGGCCAATACCGCGAGCAACGCCGGGAAGCCATGGGTCGTCGATAGTGCGTAGAGCGCGTGAATATATTCCTGCGCCGTCGACTTCGGTCCAAGCGCCCCGACGACGATCTGCCGGAATCCCTCGACGACTTCGGATACGCTGGCGCCGGCTAGGACCAATGCGGCTAGCAGCACCAGCACCGCGCAGCCGGCGAGTACAATGATCGCTTGTATGGCCACGGGCTTGTGATTGAACGCGGTGGCCGGATCGGCCGGCGGATCCGCCTCCGTCTCGCGCGTGTCCCCGAATTTGGCGTAACCTCCCAAAGGCACTGCCTTGATCTTCAACTTGCCTCGGCTGAAAAGCTCTTTGCCAAAACCGTAAGAGACCTCGCGCAAGTCCACGCCGAGCGCGACTCCGGCCAGCGCCATCGCAGAGACATGCGCCACGACCAGGAGAATCCACGCGGCCAGCAGTTGCAGGAAGAATGTCGTCATGAGCTACGTTGCAACCTTTCCGGTTCTGCGTTCGTCAAAATCGGGTTCGTCGCGCGGGATACTAAGCGGCGACACTCGGATTTCACAATGCATGCGACCTGTTCACGGAATCAGCACTTCGGAGAGTTAATGAAACATACGACGCTGCTTGCACTCCTCGGATTGGCGGTGGCCCCGCTAGGCCACGCGGCGGATGCGGGCAACACACGCATGCTGTCCAGCCCGGCTGTGCGCGGACAGAACCTGGCATTCGTTTACGACAACGACATCTGGCTGACCTCGCTCTCTGGCGGCAGCGCACGGCGGTTGACTCAGGCCCCCGGCAGGGAGTCGGCGCTGCGCTTTTCTCCGGACGGGCAATGGTTAGCATTCAGCGCCAACTATGGCGACAACACCGATATCTACGTGATGCCCGCGCAGGGCGGCGAAACGCGTCGCCTCACGTGGCATCCAGGGCGTGATGTCGTCGTCGGGTTCACACCGGACGGCCGCGTCATGTTCTATTCCGAACGCGGACGTTTCGCGCCGCAGACGAACCAGCTTTACTCCGTAGCCGTGACCGGCGGTGTGCCGACGCGCCTGCCAGTGCCTGTAGGAACCAAGGCGGCATTCTCCGCTGACGGCCGCACGCTGGCGTATTTGCCCGGCCGCGACGTGTTTCGCCAGTGGAAGAACTATCGCGGCGGCACGCAGAGCCGTCTGTGGCTCATGGACATGGGCGACTATTCCGTAAAGGAAGTGCCCAAGCCGGCAGACGGCGGCAACGACACCGATCCGATGTGGGTCGGCGGCACGTTGTATTTCAACTCCGACCGCAACGGCGAGTTCAACCTGTTCCGCCATGACGCCAACGGCGCTACCCAGGTCACTCAACTGAAGGACTTCCCAGTCACCGAACCGAGCACCGATGGCTCGGGCGTCATCGTGTTCGAGCAGGGCGGTTATTTGCATCGTCTGGATACGCGCGACAACACCGTGCAGCAGATTCGTATCTCGGCGATTTCCGATTTGATCGAGACGCGCCCGCGTCTGGCGAGCGACCCGAAGTGGGTTCGCGAAGCGGCGGCCTCGCCGGACCTCAAGCGCATGGCGTTCAACTACCGCGGCGAAATCGTCACCGTGCCGGCCGAGAAAGGCGATGCGCGCCAGCTCACGCGCTCGACCGGTGCAAACGATCAGTCGCCCACATGGTCCGCCGATGGCAAGCAGATCGCCTGGTTCTCCGACGTGAGCGGCGAGTATGAGTTGCTGCTCGCGGATCAGGACGGCAAGGCCAAGCCGCGCCACTACCGCTTGTCGGGCGCGGGCTTCTATGAGGATCCGCTGTTCTCTCCCGACGGCGCTCGTATTGCCTATCGCGACAACACCCAGTCGCTGTGGGTGATCGAACTCGGCACGGGCAAGAACATCAAGATCGCTTCCGAGCCGGTGTATTCGCCGTTCAACCCGATGCGCGCGAACTGGTCACCCGATTCCCGCTGGCTGGTGTATACGGTGCAAGCAGCCGGATTGATTCAGACCGTCAATGTCTGGTCGGTGGAGACGGGTCGCTCCATCCAGGTGACCGATGGCCTGTCTGAAATGCTCGAGCCGGCGTTCGATCCGAATGGCGAGTTCTTGTATGTGCTGGCGTCCACCGATGCGGGGCCGGTGAAGGATTGGTTCTCGCAAATCAATATCGACAGCCCGGTGCGCTTCGGTCTGTATGCCATCACGCTGCGGCAGGATGGCCCGAGCGCAGTGCCGCCGCAGAGCGATGAGGTGGATCTCACGGCACTGTCGAACACTCCGTCGGAGTCCGAGGAGAAATCCAAAGACACAGCGAAGGACGCGGCAAAGGATGCGAAAGGGAAGGGCAAGAAGCCGCCCGCGGTGCGCATCGACGCGGTGGGCATCGAGGATCGGATCGTCGCCTTGCCTGCGGGCGTCGGCGCGCGTCACGGCTTGCGCGTCGGTGCGAGCGGCGAAATCTATTTCATCGAAGGCAATGGCGCCACGGCTCAGGAAGCGATGAGCAAGCCCGGCGAGTTGAAGCGCTTCACGCTGGAGAAGCGCGAAGTGAAGACGCTGGCTAAAGAGGTGGTGGACTTCCACTTGTCGCGCGATGGCAAGCGCATCGGGTATCGCGTCGGCACGGATTGGTTCGTGACCGATGTCGCCGATGAACTGCCGCCGGGCAAGGGCAAGCTCGCGCTCAATACCGTGAGCGTCGCCGTCGAGCCGCGAGCCGAATGGGCGCAGATTCTCGACGAAGCGTGGCGGATCAATCGCGATTATTTCTATGCGGATAACTTCCACGGCGCCGATTGGCCGGCAATGCGTAAGAAGTATCGTGCGTTCCTGCCGGACCTCGCCACGCGCAGCGATCTCGAGCGTGTCATCGAGATGATGCTGAGCGAGCTTGCGGTCGGCCACAGTTATCAGTCGCCGGGCGATCACCCGTTCAAGCCTGCGAAAGTCAGCGTGGGTCTGCTCGGCGCCAATTATGAGATCGACCGAGATCGCTATCGCTTCAGCAAGATCCTCGGTGGATTGAATTGGAACCCCGAGCTGCGCTCACCGCTGCGTGCGCCGGGCGTGTATGTCAAACCCGGTGAGTACCTGTTGGGGGTCGACGGCGTGGAGTTGCGTGCGCCGACCAGCGTGTATTCGCTGTTCGAGAATCGGGCGGATCGGCAAGTGCGCATCACCGTCGGCCCGACGCCTGACGGCAAGAACTCTCGCGATGTCGTCGTCGTGCCGATCGGCGATGAAACGACGCTGCGCTACATGGATTGGGTGGAAGGAAACATCCGCTATGTCTCCGAAAAGAGCGGCGGTCGTCTCGCCTATGTGCACGTGCCCGATACGGCCAATGGCGGACACACGATGTTCAAGCGCTACTTCTATCCGCAGTCGCAACGAGCCGGCCTGATCCTGGACGAACGTTACAACCGGGGCGGTCAGATCGCCGATTATTACATCGACGTTTTGCGCCGGCCGCTCATCGCGCATTGGAAGATGCGCTATGGCCAGGACCTGATCAGCCCTCGCGGCGCCATTCAGGGCCCGAAGGTTCTGCTCGCCGATGAGAACGCCGGTTCGGGCGGCGACCTGCTGCCCTGGATGTTCAAACGTTTCGAGCTCGGACCCATCGTCGGCAAGCGGACTTGGGGCGGTCTCGTTGGCATTCTCGGCTTCCCGACCTTGCTGGACGGTGGCGGCGTGACGGCGCCAAACATCGCGTTCTGGAACGAAGAGGGCTACCGCGTAGAGAACGAAGGCGTCGCGCCCGACGTGGAAGTGGAGCAATGGCCTCGCGAGGTCAACGCCGGCCGCGATCCTCAGCTCGACCGCGCCATCGAGATCGCGCTGTCGGAACTCGAGAAGAATCCAGCGAAACCCGCGAAGGCGCCGCCGTTGCCGGTGCGAGTGAGGTAGAGCAGGAAGTGCGCGAGCTGCGTCAGGCAGCCGCGCACTTCTTCAGGGTGTCCAACGTTCGCGTTGTGATCTCCGTACCGAACGTTTTCTCGATGAGCCGCATGAACGCCGGCGACCCCGGATGCGGCACATAGGACGTGAGCACCTCCTGGCCGCGAATGGCCAGGATCCGTGCGTCCTCGAATTCGATCGGCAACGACAGCTTCGCCGTGGGCGCTTTGCGAAGAAACGTAATCACGTGCTTCGACTTCGGCGGCAACTTGAACCCGCCGTACGGGTCGCCATCGATCAACTCGCTCAGCGCCTTTGCCGATCGCACGATGGTCAGGAACGTGCGATCCAACTGCTGTTCCATCGCCTTCTCTGCCTGACGCGCGAGGGCTGCGTCCGACTTGGCGGGTGAATCGAACACCACATTGCCGCTGGCGAGCACGGTTTTAACATTCCTGAAACCTGCGCTTTCGAACGCCCGCTTCAGCTCGGGCATCTTGGCATTCATCGGACTCACGCCGCGGAGGAAGGCAACGTAGCGGGGCATGATCGGTTTGTTGGTAGCCAGCGGTGCCGTATCTTATTATGAGCGGCGCGCGCTTTGCTCTTTCCTGAGTTGCAGTGCCCCATCATGAAAAACACCAAGGCTCTTCTCATCCTGCTGCTGTTCGCAGGCACGGCCGTCGCGCACAAGGACAGGATGATCACGATCGGTAGCGACGGATCGTTGCAGGGTCTGCCTGAAAAGTACCAACCAGCACGCCTCATCTGGTCCGACTCCGTGCCGACATTGAATCTTCGCATCGGGGCCCATGAAACGGTGCTGCCGAGCTGCCTGACCTCGATATTTTCCCTGGAGCGAGCCGAATTACGCGTTTCCGCGTCGTGGTATCACGATACCTCGCGTCTGCCGCCCTACATCGGAATCGACATCGTGCACTCCGTGGAGGGTCAGACCTTTTTCAACGGGTTCTCCTTGCTCTTCAACCTGGACACGGGCGAGCTCATTCAGGTCGACCGTGTGATTGCAACGCAGAGCGAGGAGCGAAGTCAGGATGTGGAAATTGCGGCGCTTTGTAGTGGCGGTGAGGCAGATACTATGGTCCATGTTGTGTCCCAATGATGCGAGTCATCACTGCTCTGCTCGTGGCTCCGGCGTTCTGGTGGTTCGGTGAAGCCCTGGCAATCGCTTGGAGCGCGACAGGGGATGACGTACGCTGAGTTTCGCAGCAGGGAGAGTGCGAATAATCATGCTTTTTTCCGATCCGTTGCTGATCCGTTGTCCGAGCTGCGGAAAAGAAGGCAGCTACGCTCCGCGAGACCTGGTGGCGCTGCGCTCGCTATGCCGGCATTGCTCTTTGTCGCTCGATGCAGTGGGCCAGGAGATGCGCGAGGGGCTCAGTAGCTGGAGCGGTTATCTAGCCAAAATCGATATGGCTATCGAGTTCGAGCGCCTGTTTGGGATTCAGCCCACGGACGCCGATCTCGATACGATCAAGACGCCGCTCGACCTCGTTAAGTTCTTTCGCGGTCGAGTCAGCGTAGGTGATTCAGACGTTGAAGGCGAGGCGTTCGCGTGGCTGACCAGAGTCAGGCCCGCCACGGCGAGTCGTGACGAACTGCAACTCGACTTCACGGAGCTGTTCTCGGTGACGGAGCATCCTTGAGCCATGAAGCAGCCTCTGTATCGCAAGGAAAACACCACCGCTCATCTTGCCCGTCACGATGGCGGTGATTATCGCGACGAGAGGCGACGCAGCCAGCGCTCCGATGCTTCTCGAGGGTCCATGCATGGCGGTGGCATCGAGCTGAACCTGCTTGATTCAGGGTTCAAAGACGGATTGGATATTAAGGCGCACTATGTCTATGAAGCGGACGAACGCTAGCAGCCTGCTTGGCGCCGCGTCAGCCCAAGCAGCGTGTCGCCCATCCGGCCGCCCATAGGCCAAATCCGAAAATCCCATGCGTGATGAAACTTTGGAGCCGTGCGGAGACTGGGCGCGGTGCGCGCGAGGCGGCTACGCCTAGGCCCATGCAGGGCTGCATCAATAGAAAGGGCACAAGCACAGTGCCGACACCGAATGCCAATGCGGGCGATAACGTTGGATGGCGCAGCCATTCGTGACCCACGATCCAGACGAAGCCCCCGGCGAACGCGATGCCGGTGAGGTAGTGGACGTTCCAGCCGAGCGCGCGTTCTCCTACAATGGGTGAAGCTGCCGCGATACGATCATGGCGAAACTGGCCATGTGTCATGTGACCGATCCACCGCCCGACCATGGCATAGTCGAGCGGTGGAATGCCAAGAAACATCTTGCGCGCTACGCCCCATACATCCATGACGATGGTGGCGCCCACGCCGATGAAGACTATTGAGAGCACATCGCTCATGAGATCGGGCTTCCTCGCTCTTTAAAACCGTCGCTGTCATTGGCAGAGTGCCACTTCAAGTCAACTTGAGGTCAAGAGGAAATGGACATTGCTGAGGTGGCCAGGAAATCTGGCGTTCCAGCCTCGACGCTGCGCTTCTACGAGGAAAAGGGGCTGATCGCCTCGATCGGCCGGCGCGGGTTGCGTCGTTTCTTTGCCGCCTCTGTGCTGGAGCGGCTGGCCTTCATCGCACTGGGACAGTCCGCGGGCCTTTCCCTGGACGAGATCGCGCAGATGTTCGCACCCGACGGGAATCTGCGGATCGACCGTAAACTGCTCGCTCTCAAGGCCGACGAACTCGACGCAACCATCTGCAAACTAAGCGCCATGCGCGACGGCCTGCGCCACGCCGCCGCTTGCCCAGCGCCGACGCACATGGAATGCCCAACCTTCCGACGCCTGCTGGGTGCAGCCGTCTCTGGCGCCGGTTCGAAGCGAAAGCAAAACACATCTTCGAAGAAACGCCCGCCCAACCCTTCACCGCGGACGCGAAGAGCCTGACGCGCAATGCCTCGCTTTTTCTCGAAATTCAGGAGAGATCTGTCACTCAGTCGACTATGCTCTGCCGCCGATCACAACGCTTAGGCAGACTGCAATAACAGACATAACTGATGTATTGAGATGGCTAGAAAGAACAAGCCCAGGCCTGCTCACGGAGCTCTGGGAAGTCCATTTCTCACGCGAGTTTCGCTGGACGAGGGTAGAGTTCAGGCAGGCGTTCACCCGTTCACGATCCCGCTGGTCGAGCAGCGCTTCGATCTCGCATTCAAAGCTCCTGTGACATTCCTGGTCGGTGAGAACGGTTCCGGAAAATCCACGCTGCTCGAGGCGCTCGCCTGGGCGCTGGGTTTCAACGCGCAAGGAGGCAACCGGGACAATTCGTATGCCGAGGGTGCCGATGGCCACGCGCTGGGACGCGCCTTGCGGCTGAGCTGGCGTCAACGTGTTTCGGATGGATTCTTTCTGCGCGCGGAGACCTTCTTCAACTTCGCCACGTACCTAGAAGAGGTCGGCAGCTCATTCCTGGCCTATGGCGGGAAATCCTTGCATCAGCAGTCGCACGGTGAAGGCTTCCTGGCGCTGTTCGAAAATCGCATGGAAGACGGCGTGTACCTGCTAGACGAGCCGGAAGCCGCATTGTCGCCGGGGCGTCAGCTCACGTTTCTGAGTATCCTTTATCAACTCGCCTCGATGAAGGTGGCGCAGTTCATCATCGCCAAGCACTCGCCCATCCTGTTGACACTGCCTGGAGCGACGGTGCTCGGTATCGAGGAGGGTCAATTACGTGAGGTCGGCTACCGAGATACGGAGCACTACCAGCTCACTCGTGACTTTTTGAACGCACCGGAACGCTTCCATCGCTATCTGTTTCGAAGCCAGAGTGAGACGCAGGATCCCGAGTAACCGGCGCGCGCCGCTGGAATTTAACAGTTGACGCTCCAGCTGGAGGATCGAATCTTCAAAAGTTCATGTGCAAACGAAATTTCGCGCGCTTCATCGCGTGAGACGCCGCGCGTCGAAGAACACATCCTCGGCTGGATACGCGGAGATCTCCCCGCGATCCAACGCGGCAATGCGCCGCTCGATCTCATCGGCCCACGCTGTTTCGATATCGGAAGTGGATGAGCGCAGTGATTCGAGCAAGGAATCAGCGAGCTGCGCACGCTCCTCTACGCTCAGAGCGAGAGCCTGCTCTTCGAGCTGCTTCAAGGATTTCGACATAGTGCTCCTCCAAGTCCGCTCTCAGAGTCTACAAGGCCTGAAGGGGGCCGGTAAGGATCCGCGCGCTTATTCAGGAAATTCAGGGAAGTCCTGTCGTCCCACGTCCGGGTCGTCTATCCTACGTACATTCACGGAACGAGGCCGCCGAAGCACGCGCTGACGTGTCCCGTGAGAACAAGCAAGAAGCTAGGAGGATGTTTCGAATGTTCGCATTGTCTCTGAAGGATACTGGCGCGCTTCTGGGAACTATCGACGATGCAGATC
Source organism: Steroidobacter sp. (assembly GCF_036402275.1). NCBI lineage: Bacteria > Pseudomonadati > Pseudomonadota > Gammaproteobacteria > Steroidobacterales > Steroidobacteraceae > Steroidobacter > Steroidobacter sp. The sequence continues at coordinate 152,312 of NZ_DASWTF010000029.1, forward strand.
TGCAGCTGCTCATCGATCAGCTGGAGGAAGAGCACGAAACGGACACGGACTATTACGTCTGTCCGGACACGATCGAAATTCTCGAGGTGAATGGCGCCAGCGCCGGCTTGCTCAAGATCCTGAAGGACGCTGTTGGAGATTCGGAAGGCGTGGATGTCGCCTGGAAGAAGGTGTGAGGTAACGAACTAGACGGGTCGGCACGGTGAACTTGCTCATTCTCGTCGCTCTGGCGTCCGGATCGGCGTTCGTGCTTCAGGCGTGGCGAGGGTCGTGGTGGTTATCGGTCTGCGCTCCCGTCGTCGGCTTCGTGTTATGGATCCTGTTCGATAGTTACGTGTTGCCCTATCGAGGCGGTGGCGCCTCGATGTGGCCATTAGCTATTTTGTTTGGGACACCGGTCGCTTTCCTGGGCGCGATCTTCGGCGTCATGCTGGCTCGATCAATTGCTAAGGATGACCAGGAATGATTCATCGACGTAGCTTTACCGGGCGCCGCCGTCGCGTTCCACGCGGTAATCTCCGGGGCGTGTGTCGGGCGCCAAGCGCCAGCCAGGCTCGAGTTCCAGGGTCCAGCCGGGGCCAGTCACGGTTCGCTTGTCGTCCGGTTTGAACATCTTCGGTGCAGCGACGCGGGCGCGATCCCGGTTGAACGAGGCTAGTGCGCCACCTTCCTGAAGCGTCAAGCGGCCCCACGGGCCCGTCAGGATGGACTTGGGAAATACATTGCCTTGATCGCCGAGCGACAGCACGGTGTTGGGATTGTAGATGAGACGCCGCTCGGGCAGTGCGAGGGTCAGCACCGGCCCGTCGATCAGTTGTTCGCGATAGCGTTTTCGTTCCGCAGCCAAGCGTTCGGAGCGCTTTGTTTCTTCCTCTCGAACCGCATCGAAACCGTAACTCGCGGCACGACGCACGGCCAATTCGGGTGAATTCGTTTCGGGCCCCGCGAGCGTCGTGGCGAGAAGAACAGCCAGGTCAGGTGCTTTTCCAACGTTCCGCCGCCAGCCCGGTCGATATCGATCGAGCAGTAGTCCCAGCGCAGGGCCGGTGCCGTAACCGAGCGAGCGTACGTAGGTCGGACGTTTCTCGAAAGCCTCCACGCGCCGTGCGCTCTCCTCCACGTTGCCTGTTACGTCGAGCGCGAAGCGCATGCCGGTATATTCGGCCAGGCCTTCGTGGCCTTCCAAGCGGCGTTCAATCGCAGCCGATCCTGGGAACGAAGCATTCCGAACGCGCCGGAACAACAGGCCGTCCAAAGCGGCGTCACGCGCCTCGTCGCCGTCACTGCGGAGCGCTCGTGCGAAGGCTCGAAGTTCCAAACGAAACCATAAGCGACCTTCCTGCTCGTCGAGGTGCTGAGCCATGGCGTCAGCCATTTCGAAACCGAGCTCGGGTTGTATGCGATGGAACGATTCGTGCGCCAGCAGTTGCAGCCGGCTGAAGGGATCTTGCGAGAGGGGCAACATCACCACGGCCCAGCTCGTGCCGCCCCAGTTCATGGCCGTGTTTGCAATGTCCATGTTCGCCGGCCACTCACCGACGAACATTCCATCCTGAGCCTTGAACTGCCCGCCCGGATCCCGCTGATTCGACACCGCCGCTCGCGTTTCCGGATCGACCAGCACGATCGGGCCGCAGAGCTGCGCCGGCCAAAGCGCTTCTGCGCGTTTGCAACCTTTCTTGAATTCCACCAGCGCCTGGACGGCATCAGCAGTATTTGCCGCCATTGCGCATAGTGGTGCTTGCGCCATGAACAACCATGAGAGCACCGCCAGGGCGGGCGTGCGAGATACGGTGGCTTGCACAGTACTCCTCCATGAGTTGAATGTTCGTTATTTATTATAGTCCCGGCATCGTTAGAAGATGCGCAGGACACGAGGGGATCACCAAGGCATCCCCTCGTTCATCGTCGGGCTTTAGGGAAGCTCAGTCGTCCCCATCAAATAACGATCGCACTCCCGCGCCGCGCCGCGACCTTCGTTGATCGCCCACACGATCAAGCTCTGGCCGCGACGGCAGTCGCCGGCGGCGAAGACGCCCTTGAGGCTCGTGGAGAACTTGCCGTGGTCCGCCTTCACGTTGCTGCGAGCGTCGGTTTCGATGGCGAGGTCCTTGAGCAGCATCTGCTCGGGGCCGAGGAAGCCCATGGCCAGCAGAACGATCTGGGCGGGATAAACCTTCTCCGTGCCCGGCACTTCGACGGGAACGAAGCCGCCCTTGTCGTTCTTCTGCCAATCGATCTGCACCGTGACCACTTCTTTCACCGCGCCGTCAGCGTCGGCATTGAAGCGCTTCACCGTTGTGAGATACGTCCGAGGGTCAGCGCCGAACTTCGCGGCGGCTTCTTCCTGTCCGTAGTCCATCTTGTAGACCTTGGGCCACTCCGGCCAGGGATTGTCGTCGGCGCGGTCCATCGGAGGTTGCGCCATGATTTCGATCTGAGTGACGGACTTGCAGCCATGGCGCATGGCCGTGCCGACGCAGTCGGTGCCGGTATCGCCGCCGCCGATGACGATCACGTCCTTGCCGCGAGCGTGAATCGGAGCGTGATCGGCGCCGCCGTTCAACAGCGCCTGCGTGCTGCCAGTGAGATATTCCATCGCGAAGTGAATGCCCGTCAGCGAACGGCCTTCGACCGGCAGGTCGCGAGGCTGGGTCGCGCCGGTGGCGAGCACGATGGCGTCGAAGTCACGAAGCAGCAGCTGCGGCTCGACGTTGTCGCCCACGTTGGCGTTGCAGATGAACTTGATGCCTTCCTTCTCCATCAGCTTCAACCGGCGCTCGACGACTTCGCGCTTGTCCAGCTTCATGTTCGGAATGCCGTACATGAGCAGACCGCCCGGACGATCGGCTCGCTCGAGCACGGTCACGCTGTGGCCGGCTTTGTTCAACTGAGCAGCAGCGGCGAGACCCGCAGGGCCGGAGCCGATAACAGCAACCTTCTTACCGGTGCGAGTCTTCGGCGGCTCCGGCAGCACCCAACCTTCCTCCCAGCCGCGATCGACGATCGCGTTCTCGATCGTCTTGATCGTGACGGGCGGATTGTTGATGCCGAGCACGCACGAACCTTCGCACGGCGCCGGGCACACGCGGCCGGTGAACTCGGGGAAGTTGTTGGTCATGTGCAGGCGGTCGAGCGCTTCGCGCCACAGCCCGCGATAGACCAGGTCGTTCCATTCCGGAATCACGTTGTTCACCGGACAGCCCGAGGCCATGCCGCTGATCAATTTGCCGGTGTGACAGAACGGTACGCCGCAATCCATGCAGCGCGCGGCTTGATGGCGCAGCCGCTTGTCTTCCATGTGGTGATGGAATTCTTTCCAGTCCTTGACGCGCTCCTGCGGGGTGCGATCCACCGGCAGCTCGCGCAGATACTCTATGAATCCTGTTGGCTTACCCATGACTGAAATTGGCTCTTGGCTAAATGATGAATGGCGACGGTCAGACTGCGAGTGCGCGCGCGTCGCCGCGTTTGAGCGGGACGCGCACGCAGGCAGCCGCAATGGCCTGGCTCTTCATCAGTTACCTCCCACGCGCGCCGTGTCCTTGGCGTTTTCTTCGAACGCCACCATGATGGCGTCGTCGCCGGTGAGGCCTTGCTCGTGGGCGCGCGCGATACAAGCCAGCATGCGGCTGTAGTCACGCGGGAGCACACGCACGAACTTCTTCACCATGTCATTCCAGTTATCGAGCACCTGCCGGGCGCGAGCGCTCTTCGTATAACCGTAGTGGCGCTCGATCATCGCGCCGACCGCGGCGATCTCTTCCGGCTCCGACAACGGGCCAACGTCAACCATCTCCTTGTTGACCTTGGTGTGGAAGTCGCCGTGCTCATCGAGCACATAAGCAACGCCACCCGACATGCCGGCGCCGAAGTTACGGCCAGCGGGGCCGAGCACGATGACACGGCCACCGGTCATGTATTCGCAGCCGTGATCGCCGACAGCTTCGACGACAGCGTGCACGCCGCTGTTACGGACGCAGAAGCGTTCGCCCGCCATGCCGCCGATGTACGCCTCACCGCTGGTCGCGCCGTACAGCGCAACGTTGCCGATGATGATGTTCTCGTACGACTTGAACGTCGAACCCGCCGGCGGGAACAGCACCAGCTTGCCGCCCGACAGGCCCTTGCCGAGATAGTCGTTGGCGTCGCCTTCGAGATAGAAGGTCATGCCACGCGGCAGGAACGCGCCGAAGCTCTGGCCGGCCGAACCCTTGAAGCGGATCTGGATCTTGTCTTCAGGCAAGCCGGCGGAGCCGTACTTGCGAGTGACTTCGCTGCCAGTGATGGTGCCGACCACGCGATTCACGTTGCGAATCGGCAGCTCGGCCACGACCTTTTCGCCCCGCTCGATCGCAGGCTTGCAGATCTCCAGCAGCCGGGTCACGTCGAGCGACTTCTCCAGGCCGTGATCCTGCTCCATCTGCTTGAAGCGAGGCGTGTTCTCGCCCGACTCCGGCTGGTACAGCAGGTTGCTGAAGTCGAGGCCCTTGGCCTTCCAGTGATTCACAGCCTTGCGCGCCTCGAGACGATCGACGCGGCCGATCATCTCGTCGACGGTGCGGAAGCCGAGCTGAGCCATGAGCTCGCGCATTTCCATGGCGATGAAGCGCATGAAATTGACGACGTGCTCCGGCTTGCCCGCGAACTTCTCGCGCAGACGCGGATCCTGAGTCGCGATGCCGGCGGGGCAGGTGTTCAAGTGACACACGCGCATCATGATGCAGCCCGTCGCCACCAGCGGCGCCGTCGCGAAGCCGTACTCTTCGGCGCCGAGCAGAGCGGCGACGATAACGTCACGACCCGTCTTCAGCTGACCGTCCGTTTCGACAGCGATGCGGCTGCGCAGGTTGTTCATCACCAGTGTCTGATGAGTCTCGGCGAGGCCGAGCTCCCAAGGCAGACCGGCGTGAGCAAGTGACGTTTGCGGAGACGCACCGGTGCCACCGTCGTGACCGCTGACGAGCACGACATCGGCGTGCGCCTTAGCGACGCCCGCAGCGACCGTGCCGACGCCCACCTCGGCCACCAGCTTGACGCTGATGCGAGCGCGACGGTTCGCGTTCTTCAGGTCATGAATCAGCTCGGCGAGATCTTCGATCGAGTAGATGTCATGGTGCGGCGGCGGCGAAATCAAACCGACGCCGGCCGTGGTGTGACGAGTCTTGGCGATCCACGGATACACCTTGGTGCCAGGCAGCTGACCGCCTTCACCGGGCTTCGCGCCCTGGGCCATCTTGATCTGAATCTCGTTGGCGCTCACCAGATATTCGCTGGTGACGCCGAAACGGCCCGACGCGACCTGCTTGATCGCCGAGTTCTTCGAATCGCCATTCGGCAACGGCTTGAAGCGCGCCGGATCCTCGCCACCTTCGCCGGTGTTGCTCTTACCGCCGATGCGATTCATGGCAATCGCGAGCGTCTCGTGCGCCTCTGAGCTGATCGAGCCATACGACATCGCGCCTGTCTTGAAGCGCTTCATGATCGCTTCGATTGGCTCGACTTCCTCGAGCGGCACGGCTTCGCCCAGCTTGAAGTCCAGCAGTCCGCGCAGCGTGCAGAGGTTGGTTGCCTGCTCGTTGACCAGCTTGGAGTATTCCTTGAACTGGTTGAAGTTGCCGTTGCGCACGGACTTCTGCAGCCGATGGATCGACTCGGGGTTGAACAGGTGATATTCGCCGTCCGCGCGCCACTGATACTGGCCGCCCACGGGCAGCGTGTGGCCGTTGGTCGGGCGCTCCGGGAACGCGGCGCGGTGACGCACCAGCACTTCCTGCGCGATCACGTCCATGCCGATGCCGCCGACGCGCGACGCCGTCCAGGTGAAGTACTCGTCGATCACGTCCTGACGCAGACCGACGGCTTCGAACACCTGAGCGCCGCGATAGCTCTGGATGGCGGAAATGCCCATCTTGGCCATCACCTTGATGACGCCCTTGGTCGCGGCCTTCACCAGGTTCTTGCAGGCGGTCTTGTGATCGATGTTGGTCAGGCGCTCGTCGCGGATCATGCTGTCGATGGTCTCGAACGCGACGTAGGGATTGATCGCGCTTACGCCATAGCCGATCAGCAACGCGAAGTGATGAACTTCACGCGCCTCGCCGGTTTCGATCACGAGGCTGACGCGAGTGCGCAGACCTTCGCGAATCAAGTAGTGATGCAAGCCAGCGACGGCGAGCAGCGCCGGAATGGGCGCGAACTCCTTGTTCACGCCGCGGTCGCTGAGGATGAGGACGTTCACTTCCTCTTCCTCGATCATGCGGCGAGCCATCAGCCGGATTTCTTCCATCGACTTCACGAGGCCCTTCTCGCCGCGAGTCACGCGGAACAGGCTCGGCAGCACGCCGACGCGCAGGCCCGGCAGATCCATGCGGCGGACCTTGGCGAATTCCTCGTTGGTGAGAATCGGCCACTTCACTTCCAGACGACGGCAGTCCGCCGGCTGCGGGTTCAGCAGGTTGCCTTCCGAGCCCAGGCGCGTTTCCGCGGAAGTGATGATCTCTTCGCGGATACAGTCGATGGGCGGGTTGGTGACTTGCGCGAACAACTGCTTGAAGTAGTCGTACAACAGGCGCGGCTTGTTCGACAGCACCGCGAGCGGCGTGTCGTTGCCCATGGAGCCAATCGCTTCGACGCCACTCTGCGCCATCGGCGTCAGGATCATGCGCTCGTCTTCGAACGTGTAGCCGAAGGCGATCTGACGTTGCAGCAGCGTGTCGTGATCCGGCGCCGGCACTTCCGGCGCGGCGGGCAGATCGTTGATATGGACCAGATGATCGTTCAGCCACTGGCGATACGGACGCTCGGTGGTGATGGACTTCTTGATCTCTTCATCTTCGACGATGCGACCCTGCTCGGTGTCCACCAGGAACATGCGGCCGGGCTGCAGACGGCCCTTCATCAGCACGTTCTCGGGCGCGATGTCGAGCACGCCGGCCTCCGAGGCCATCACGACCAGGCCGTCCTTCGTCACGTAGTAACGCGAAGGACGCAGGCCGTTGCGGTCGAGCACGGCGCCGATCTGCTTGCCGTCGGTGAATGCGATGGCGGCGGGGCCGTCCCACGGCTCCATCAACGACGAGTGATACTGATAGAACGCGCGCTTGTTGTCGTCCATGGTCTGATGATTCGACCAGGGCTCGGGAATCATCATCATCATGGCGTGCGGCAACGAGCGGCCGGCCAGCACCAGCAGCTCGAGCGTGTTGTCGAACATCGCCGAGTCGCTGCCGTTCGGATTGATGATGGGCAGGATCTGCTCCATGTCGTCACCGAAAGCTTCGGACTGGAACAGCGCTTCGCGAGCGTGCATCCAGTTCGCGTTGCCGCGCACGGTGTTGATCTCGCCGTTATGAGCGACATAGCGGTACGGATGCGCCCGATCCCAGCTCGGGAACGTGTTGGTGCTGAAACGCGAGTGCACCAGCGCGATCGCCGTCTCCATGCTCGGATCCTGCAGATCCGGGAAGTAGGGGCCGAGCTGCTCGGTCAGCAGCATGCCCTTATAAACGAGCGTCTTATAAGACAGGCTGGCGACGTACCAGGACGCCGCGCCTTCCATCGTCGACGTGCGGATCTCGGTGTAAGCGCGTTTGCGAATCACATACAGCTTGCGCTCGAACGCGAGCGCGTCCGGCAGATTCGGATTACGGCCGACGAACACCTGCCGCATATACGGCTCGCACGATTTGGCCGTGTCGCCGAGCGAGGAGTTGTTGGTTGGCACCGTGCGCCAGCCGAGCACCGTCTGGCCCTCGGACTGCACGATCTGCTCGAAGCGCTCTTCGATGCGCCGACGCAGCGTCGGATTACGAGGCAGGAACACGATGCCGCAGCCGTAATGCTCGGGCGCGGGCAGATCGATGCGCGACTTCTTGGCCACCGCGGCCAGGAACTCGTGCGGCATCTGGAGCAGCACACCCGCGCCGTCGCCGGTGTTGGTCTCGGCTCCGCAGGCGCCACGGTGATCCAGATTGGTCAGGACCTGCAGGCCCTGCTGCAGAATCTTGTGCGATTTTCGGCCTTTAATATCTACGACGAAGCCGACGCCGCAAGCGTCGTGCTCATAAGCGGGATCGTACAGACCCTGCTTGCCTGGACGGGTGGTGCGCCCCTGCAGAGCGACCTCATTCACAGCCTCTTCCTTGGAGGCCCCTTCAGTGCCGTTTGTCATGTTGGCCTACCGTTACCATCGTCGGGAAAATCGAGCCTGACCGTGCCATCGATGCGAGCGACGGGCATGGTCAGGGCCGCACAGCGGACCTCCCGAGGAACCGGCAGCGAACGTCACTGCATCCCAAGAGAGCCTCCGGCGCGGGACCGTCGCCGCGGCGCGCGGCGTCAGATCATCGGTGTCTAACACCGCGATCACGGTCTAAGTCTTTGATTCAGTAGGGCTGATTCGCGAAGGTTGGCAGCGCGTAAGGCCGGCCAGGGCCTCGCCGCGGACAAGCGCGTTGAATACAACCCGAAGGAATGCCAGCCATATTACAGAGTGAGGTCCCTGCGTCAATGCGGCGCGAAAGGCAAGCCCCGTGAAGGTTATTTCCGCATCACCTCGACGAAGCTCACTTTCCAGTCGTCGGCCTCGCGTCGCAGGGCGATTTTGAAGGTGTGCAGGTCGGCGGCGAGGTCCCATTGATTCGTCGCCGCCGCGTCTCGGCCCACCATGCCGACCAGCACCTGCGCGCGCGCTTCGCCATCCGTCGGGAACGCCAGTTCCTCGATCCGCGTGAGCAAGTGAATGGATTGGTTCGCAATGAAGTAGCCGCGCAGATAGCGGGAGACTTCCTCGGGGCCCATCCCGTTCGAGTCTCGGTAGTCCTCGGACAGATGTTCCATGAGATCGCCGACATCACGGTTCTCGGCCGCTAATTCCATCTGTTCAATGACGGCCCGCACCTGCTGCTCGGGCGAGTCGGCGTCGCCGCAGGCTGCGAGTCCTACCAGTGACATGATCAGGATCGCCAATGCGTTTATTCGAATAACCGTTCGCTGGCTGGGCATGGTCCGTCCGGGCATGTGTACTGAAGTTGCATTTACCGCCGGCGAATCCGGCTGGAATCATTCGGTAACTATGCTGGACCGCCGCGATTGCAGGCAACGCCGTGAACGACGATTCGCACGCGCTGCAGCTATCGCGATGAGTGGAAGTTGGCTGCTTGACCGTCTGGGAGCTGCGTGCTCAGATCGTTGGCGGCAAGCGACCGGCGGCTCAAACTGGCCTTAAACAAGTATTACGCACCGTCGGCGCGGTCTGTGCGCCTGCCTGCACATCCGTTGGGAGAATCTTATGAAGTCCGTATCGGCCCATGTTTCAGGGGTGAAGACGTCGGGCGTGCGCGCTGCTTTCGCCGCCACGTTGCTGCTTGGCCTGCCGTTCGCGGTCGGCGCTCAAGGGATGCTGGGTCAGAAGAAAGGCGAGGGCGGAAGTGAGATTCAGGGCTCGGCCGGGCCGGGCGGATCGCAAGGCTCTAACGGCCTCGAACATTGCGACAAGCCGATGGGTGCGATGGCTGTGGTCGAGCCGCAGGACTATGTTTCTCAATCGTTGTCGCGCTACGGCCTGCAGTCTCCCACGGGTTTGATTCGCATGATGGTGCAGCAGTCGAACTGCTTCATCGTCGTCGAGCGCGGCATCGGCATGCAGAACATGATGCAGGAACGCGCGCTGCAGGAGTCCGGCGAGCTGCGCCAGAATTCGAATATGGGCGGCGGCCAGATGGTCAGCGCGGATTTCGTGCTCACGCCCGCGGTTGTGTTTTCCGAGAACGATGCAGGCGGCATGGGCGGCGCGCTCGGTGGCTTGCTTCCTGGGTCCAGCGGACGCGTGATCGGCGCCGTCGCTGGCGGTTTGAAGTTCAAGGAAGCGCAGACCAGCATGCTCGTGACCGATTCGCGCACCGGTGTGCAGGTCGCGGCCGCCGAAGGCAGCTCGAAGAAGGCGGATCTCAAGCTCGGCGGCTTGGCATTCGGCGGCGGCGCGGCCGGCGCGCTCGGCGGCTACACCAAGACCAACGAAGGGAAGGTGATCGCCGCCAGCCTCATGGATAACTACAACAACATCGTGCGCTCGGTTCGCAGCCAGCCGAGCCTGCAGCGCGACGTGGGCACGCTCGCTGAAGAAGCGGGCAAGAAGACCAAGGGCGGCGCCGTCTACAACGAAGGCGACACCATCGTGCCGAAGCTCGGCAACTTGAAGGTTTATTCCTCCCCGAGCGATACGTCGAAGACGGTCGCAACGCTGGCCAAAGGTGAAGAGATGATCTTCATGGGCGAGGAGCAGGACGGCTATCTGAAGATCGAGTCCAGCAGCGGCGGCGGCTGGGTCAAGAAGGTTTTGGTGACGCGCTAACGCGCGCTACGGAGCGAAGCCGGGCGGGATGGGAGTCCCGCCCGGCTTTTTTATTCCAGGTCAGGCTGATAGGAGTCGCCTGGGGTTCGATCGCCAGTTGTTTCGCTTCCTCCGGCGTGCGCGGAGGTCTGCTGACACGGAACTCGATGACGTCGTTAGTCACAGTCACGACTTCTGCACCGTATTGCTCGAACCAGCGACGGAAGAAGGCCAGATGAACCGACGCCTCCGGGCAATCGTTCCAGCCGCCAAACTTTAGAAACGCAGGGACGAGCCAGGGCGACTCCACCGGTATCAAACCGAAGCAAACCTCTTCGAGAGGCTCGCCGGTGCTGATATCCAAGGCCGGCGTGAAGCAAGGAATCGACCCGACATCTTCTGCCTCCTCCTCTTCGTACTCGAAGTACTCCGCATTCTCTTCGATCCGCTCCGCGAGCCAGCCCTGCACATCGAATGCGAGGCCCGCCGCTTTGATCTCATCGAACGTCTCGGAGACCTGGTACGCAGCTCGTTCCAGGCGCTTTCGGCGTCCGCCCCATGAACGGTGATGACTTCAAACGGTGGCACAGCGGGAAAACACCAGCTCCGTTATGATATATCGCGTCACTCGGCCGTCTGCATACAAGTTATACGACGCGGGTGATTCAGGGAGATCTCGATGTGGATAGTGTTCGGGTGGGACAAGGAACAGCGGCTGCTTGGAGAAGTCGCGACCGCGTACTGCTACGACTGCAGGCGGGACTCGGAATGGTTCGTGTCCAGAGAATCCGAGTGGGTGACCCTATCGGCCATTCGCGTCCTTCGCTTCATTTGCAAGCATCGCCTTCACTGCGGCGGGTGCAGTGCTGTTTTTCCTCTGACGGCCTCCGAGTTCAACAGCATAGACCGCCACATGCAGAGACACGATTCGATCGACGGCACCGATCTACATGCCAGCCTGGCGAGGAGAATAGAGACCGAGCAGCTGGCCAATAAAACTCCCCTTCAATTGAAGTTCATCCGCGAGTCCATGGAAGCTCAAAAGCAGTACAAGTCGGCGATCGAGTCGCGGAACGAACGCGACGCACGAGATCGGCTATGAATGGGAAGCGGATCGCGATTCGAACTCTGCTGGTGGCCACCTATCTGCCGGCAGCGCCCATCACTCCTGCGGCGTACGGCTATCTTACGGCTGGAGTTCTGGGAGGGATCGAGATTGCCCCTGAGGGGCGAGGGTTCATAGGAATCTGCCTTTCAGCCGTCTCGCTATTGGCGCTGTTCTCCTTGTGGCGGGTGTGGTCGATCGCGAAGAGGCTATGGATTCATTCGGAGTATGTGCCACCGCCTGAAGGCGGCAGACTGAAAGACGGAGTGGGTATCGCTGCGGGCTGGATTGCGCTCGCGGGTATTGTGGCACTGATCCGGGTTGACGACTTGCAGTGGTTGGGGCTGGTTGCAATGTGTAGCGCGTTCGTGTTGCCGGCTGCCTTGGTGGCGACGGTCGCGTTTATTCTCAGCCTTCGAAGGGATCCCGCCAACGCGCTGCAGGCGTGAGTTGCCGCGCCTTCCGGAATCCCTTCTTCCGCTTAGGTCAACGATGCTACTTGACGCGATAAATTGCGCAGAGCTTGTTGCCGTCGGGATCGCGTACATAGGCCAGATACATCGGCCCCAAGCTGCCGTCGCGCAGTCCCGGCGGATCTTCGATCGATGTGCCGCCATGCGCGATCGCCGCGTCATGGAATGCTATGACCTGCTCGGGCGAATTGCATTTGAAGCCGATGGTGCCTCCATTTGCGAAGGTCGCCTCTTCACCGTTGATCGGCTCGGAAACGCAAAAGCTGTTGCCGTCATGCCGGTAGAACAGCCGGATGTGGCCAGAACCCGCCCGATTGCGCAGGGGTTCGCGCGCCCCAAGCGTTCCAAGCACCGCGTCGTAGAAGCGCTTGGAGCGCTCGATGTCGTTCGACCCGACCATTACGTGATTGAACATGTCCCCTCTCCTCTAGCTCCTGTTTATGGCAAATAAATGCGAGGATCGCCACGTGCGTAACGCTCCCCGTACAGTGTGACGGCATCCTGAGTGGGGTGAAGAACAGGACGGCTCCGGCGCCCAAGCAGCGCGCCCTCGATACCTGTCCACACATCCGCACCTTCAAACCAGAAGGCATCATGAATGAGGCTCGCGCCGAATACACGTCCTCTCGAGTCGATGAACAGCTCGCCGTGTTCGTTATGCAGGCCGCCAACACAGATCAACTGCGAGCCCAAGTGCGGACTCCATTCGGTTTCGAACTCGGAGTCTTCATCGCGGAACGCGATGTCGCTTGCGGCGCAGTCCACTCCCGGGCCAGATTCACCTACCCTTAGCCCAGTGAACGAACAAAGAATTGCTCGCGCGGGATGACCGATTGGAACACGCGCTGAAACCTGAACTTGCCGAGCTGGCGACCAGCCCGCACGTTCGAACAACGAGCGAATCGAGAGCGGTGGAGAAGCAGTTTTATCCTGCATGCCTATAGAGGTAAGCGGCGCCTGTGCCGCGACGGATAATATATGTCCTGACCCATTGCAGACAGCGAAGTCTGTCCGCAAGGGAATCTGACAACCGGCTGGAGGTTACCGATGGATGCTGATGAACGACAAATCCGCGAAGTGCACTCCGCCTGGATCGATGCAGTGAACGCCGGCGATCTCGCTCGCTTGCTCACCCTGGCGGCGGATGATGTCGTGTTTCTCAATCCAGGGCAGGCGCCATCGGGCCGGGCCGAGTTCTCCACCAACTTTCCAGCCGCCCACCGCAAGTTTCGGATCGGTTGCGTCAGCGAGTTGGAAGAGGTCGTGGTTGTCGGCGAAGTCGCCTACACGCGCAGTCGCGACTCGTTATCGGTCGCGCCGCGGGACGGCGGGGAAGCAACGCAACTCGCCGGACACCGTATCACTATCTACCGCAAGCAGCCCGATGGCCGCTGGCTCCTGGCGCGCGATGCCCACACTTTATCCCCAGTAGAACAGTCGCAATCTGGATGACTTGTTAGCGATGCGGTACGCCGCTCACGCGTTTGCGCGCCAATTGAATACATCCGTAGAGCGCAAGCCAGGGACTCAGGTAGAGGAGCGCCCACAACCAACCCAACTCTAAGTTGTACGAGTACACCTCGGTCACGAACATAAACGGGCAGTCCGGATCGACTACTTGTGTCAGGCCTTCAGGTCGCGATTCGAGTCGGAATACGGATTCCTCCAGGCATTGCTCGTAACTGAGGTCGTCGAAATGCTCGCTGAGCACAAGCAATACCCACCCCACGCTGGAGGCGCACAGGAACACGGCCCACCAGGGAAGCAGCTTCGGCCGAAGAAAGCGTGTCACCAATAGCAGCGGGGCGCAGGCGAGGAAGAGTGCTGGGAACAACACGGCGAGAACGTCGATGATCGCTGTCATCTTAATTAGAGCCAGCCAGGCGTGAACCGGGGGAAAAGGGGTGGCGATGTGAGAGAAATCAAACCTCTCATGGGAAGTGCGAAATGGGAAGTTCAGATGCGCAGAAATCGGACGTAATCTTATGAAACTTGGACGCAGCGCGTTGTCGGCATTAGGCATTGGCAAAACATGAATCCCCGAAGAACAAAAGGCATCCACTCGACTGATTCGCTCTTGTGAATCACAGCAGTCTTTGTCCCAGCGCATCGAAAGCCTCGATCTCGATCGCTATCGCGGGTGTGCGGTCATAATTCTCTCGAAGCAGACGCCAGATCATCACATCGCGCGGCGTGCCGTCGACGGACTGCTGCAGCGTGGCCTCATGCGTGAAGCCTAGCCTTCGGGGTACAGCTGCGCTCCGCGAGTTGTTCGGGTCACAGTGGATCTCTACCCGCCGGAGGTTCTCTACTTCAAAAGCCACTTTGATCAGCGCGGCTGCCGCTTCGGTCGCATATCCTTGGCCCGCGTGATCGGCGTGAATCCAGTAGCCGATCTCGCGCGCGCCTTCACCCAAGCGCGGGTGCAACCCTGTGCCACCGAGCACCTGGGATTCATCGGGACTGAAGATGCCATAGATGAAGTCGCGGCCCTGCTCGAAGTCGGCATGGAAGTCACGCAGCCGTTGCGTTTTGGCTTCGATGCTCTCCGGTTCGTGATGTGCCCAGGGCATCCATGCGCGCAGGTGGTCCAAACTGGCGGTGATCGCCGTCATGAGAAGCGGGGCATCCTCGGCATTCCAGCAGCGAAGCACGAGACGTGGCGTGCGGATTCGGTATGCAGGACCAGTTGCGTTGGCGCTGTTCATGTCGTTTCTAGAATGACGTCAGCGCTCAGGCTCCCGGGGAGCGCGCACCGCATGCGACGGCTTGGTGGGCTTTCTGAGCGCCGCCATCTCTTCGTTTGTTACCTGGCTCATCAACTTCGTACCTTCGCATGCACGCACGACCCACCCTCGGGCAGACGCCTCTGCAAACACGAGATACGACTTCGCGAGCGCGAAGGGGATGCCACAGGCCGCTTGTGAAGCAGGCGTCTTCACGCTGACCACGGGGCCGAGATTGCCTTTGAGCGCCTCCGTCACCTTGAGCGTGATCCGCCTGGGTCCACTGATTGCGATAGTGTCCTCAATCCTGCTCGGGACGGCCACGAAGACCGCATCTGCTCGATCGAAATCGCTGACAGCCGATGGCGGCGGGCATTCGCATGCAAACGAATTTGTAGCCGGTGACATCATGACGAACAGCGCGCCGAGATATCGCTTCATTCCTGATAATCGAAGACCATAATCCATTCGGACTCGACCACCCTATACCTGTATTTGCCTGTGAGTAGGCGCGAGACGATCCGCATATGGGCTGCTCCGTACAGTACTGCGATTCGAGTCCCAACCCCGCTCGTTTCCACGGCCTTGGCAACTTCATCGACCAGACGGAGATCCCGAGTTGTTGCGAACATCTTTTCCAGCTCCGGTCTGAGCTCGAAGCGTTCGAAGTCCCGGTTCAACTCGACTTCCTCGGTGTTCAAGCGGCGCCCGATGGACTGACGAGTTCCCGTGAAGTAGAGCCAGAGTCCAAACAGAGGTGCGCCAAAGAACAGCAGGGCTCGTTGATACCAGGGAATGTCGGCCCATGCGGCGTGAAACTGATCTGTGCTCACGTCTGCATGGATCTTGCGCTGGCTCAACGTGGCTACCGGCAGTGCATGTCTTTGCTGAACGAGGCCAAGGCGCTTGTTGTGAGTCGCGATCGAGTACGCGCGAGTGATCATCCAAGCACGAAACGACCTCACTCCTTCGAAGAGAACCACATCGCATGTGCTCAGGCGGCGTCTCACTTCGGCGTAATAAGCCGACGACCCTATGTGAATCATCGGAAACAGGCATACATCCGGGGCTTCCGGGCCTGCGCTGAGCCGGATACACGCGGCTCGAACACCGATGATGCTGTTCTCGATGAATTGCACTTACGATTCCCGCGACCGGACGCGCGTCATATCGACCTGAACTTCTGCAGTGCTTCGCGAAACCATGCGGCGCTCTGCACCTCGGGGGCGTTTCCGCATTTGACCAGATACGGTTTGCCACTGACGCTACTTTCGGAAGCTGCGCGCTCGATAAATGCTTCGGTGTTCGGGATCAGGTCCCGCTTCGACAGGTACTCGTACTTGCGGTTGAGGTGACTTACCGCGCGAGCTGCGTCGTACCACGTGCCATTTCTGTTGAACCGGCATCCTGATGCGGAGAGGTGCGAGATCAGATGCAAGATTTCCTGCCGTGTCTTTGCATCGGGCTCAGCTGAAACAGCGCCAGACATCGCGAGCAACGCTGGCAAGATGAGCCATTTCATCGAACCGGATGCAGACGACATAATGGATCATCCGTCGTGGCAGGTGTTCCGTACGATCGACCGGTGAGTGCGATAGTATGACAGCGGCATTCGATCCCAGAAGGACAAGTTTCTGTTGGGCTCCGACATTCGTCGCGTCATCGTGAGTGCGGCGCTCGTTGTGGGCGCATTCTGCATCGTGTCGGTGTCGTCCCAACTCACCCCGGGAGCGATACACCGCGACAACGACTGACGCCGTTCTTTATGAGAATCCCTATGATGAGTGTCAGCTGAACAACATCTCGCGAAAGCCGTCGGCTTGCATGTTGATGGCCACGACTCGGAGTCTCTTTTCCAGCCGCCGAATCTCTTCGGGCTCGATCCTGCTCGCGAAGAGTAGCCGAACGGAGCCGTCGTTTTCAGCGAAGAATTGCAGCTCGGGAGGTCCGTTGCTCACCCACGGGTCGGCACCGGCTGCAGCGCCGGGTAGTGGAATCGGCAGTGTTTGTAAGCGCCATCGCGTCTGCGGGAAGAGTTCGTAGAGCTCTGCTTTTACTGACTCGGTGCTGCCAATGACCCCTGAGTTACCGAGGACGCCGCGCAGTCGAGCCAGCCACTTTGGCAGCAGCGGCGGTCGCTTCACGAACAAAATGTCGGCGCTCATTGCTTGTTAGCCCGATGGGTCAGGACCAGAGGGATGGCGCCTTCCTGCGATGGGGCTGGCGGGCGAGCATCGTTCTCATCGATGGCGACATTGGCCTGGCGGTAGAGCGCGATGACCTGTTGCTGTATAGCTCGCTCCAAGGTGTGGCCATTCACCACGACCACTGGAAATTCGGCCAACGTGGCATCGTCGTCTGGGGCTTTGCTTCGGTCCAGGTGATACCACATTTCATGGCTGACCAAGAACCGGTCGACGTTTCGATACAGATATGGAACGCCGCTGCGTTCCAGGTCAGCGATCATCAAAGCAGTGATGCTGCAGCTATCCCTTCCATAGACCACCACCGTCTCCGCGTCGGGAAAGATGGTATCCCTGTTCAGAAAGAGGTGCGTGCCGGCCATGGACGTGGCCAGCGTCAGGAACACGAAGTAGATCTTCCGGAACAGCGCGAATCCAGCGTGCATGCGGGCTGCAGACCCAAGCCACGAAGGGCCCATTGGACTGCACTCGCGCCGAGGCGCGCCAGGAGTCGGTTCACAATGCGCCGCAGGCGGCGTGCGAAAACGCACGTGCCTGCGTGCATTAAGTCAGATGGAGACTGAAGCGGTCTACTTCGGCGCGCGTATCCAATCCAACCGATCGTCAGGCTCCTTCTTAGGCGACGCGCTCACCCAGTTCGCGGCATCGTTCACATCGCCCTTGCCTGTGTACTTTGCAAAGGCAGGGTAGGGGAACAGAGGTCGAGTGCGAATCACGCCTTGCGGGCCGCTTTGAGTGGCGACGACGCGATCGGGCGCCTGGCCTTGTTCAACCCATTTCACGATCTCGGGCAGCATCTCGAACGTGTTGGGCGCGCTGCCGCCGCGGCAATGGAACATGCCGGGGACCATGAACACGCGGAACCATTCGCGCACCTTTTCGCCGCCGCCCTGGCGGGATGTCACTTGGGCGTAGTAATCGAGCAGCGCCATCGGCGAGACGCCGGCGTCGGCCCAGCCGTGATAGACGATGAGCTTGCCGCCGCGCTTTTCGAACGCGCGAAGATCCGGCGCTTGGAACGGAGCGACCGGGTCATATAAAGCGGCCATCTGTTCCGTCTTCGCCACGTCGGTGTCGAAGTTGAACGTGCGATAGTTGTAATCGGCCGGCGGATTGGTCGGGAAGGCGAGATAACGCAAATATCCTTCCGCGAGCGAACGACGGCCCGCGCCGCTCCACGAAAGCTCGCTGCCGTAAGGAGTCGCACCGGGCATCAGCTTCTCGCCGCGGCTGTTGACCGGTCCACTGTACAAAGCTTTAGCAGCCGCCACCTGCTCGGCAGTCAAACAATCGGGTCCATCCTCCTTCTTGCACTGAAGCTTCGCAGGATCGAACTTGCACGCCCGCGGGTCGGTGAGAATACCGTCGGACAAACCATCGAGCTTGTCACACGCCTTCATGACGCCGTTGTTCAGCACGGCGAGCTTGGCGGGAGTGAAGACTTCCGAGCCGTCGTCGCGCAGCAACTTCTGAGCATCCCAGTTGTTCGCGATCGCGCCCAAGCGACCGGGGAAGGCGGGATCGCCTGCGATGATGCCGTCGAAATCTTCGGGATAGCGCTGCGCCTCTGTAAGGCCTTCACGCCCGCCAGTGGAACAGCCGCGAAAATATGAGCGCGCCGGCCGTTTGCCGTAGTAACGTTCCGCCAGTGCCTTGCCGGCAATGGACATCAGATGCGTGGAACGGCCTGCGTAATCTTCGCGAAGCGTCGGATCGCTTCCCCAGATGGGATCTTTGACGACCTGCCCGACGTGCCCCATGTTGTGAGCGGCGACGACGAAGTTCGCCGCGAGTGCGTCGGCGCAGTTGTTGATGTTGATGACGCCGCAGAAGCCGCCGCAGCCCACCTGAAAATAGCGGCCGTTCCAGTTCTTGCTCGGCAGCCGTACTTCAAACTGAATCTGCGGTTGGATATAGCCGTTGACCGCACAATATTCTCCCGCGCCATCGCTCGCCGGCACCAGCTTTGCCGAAAGCACGGACAGCGGCGCTTCGAAGCTGTTCTTAAAATCTTCCTCGATCAGCCGCTCGCATTGCATGGCGCCGCCGATCTGAGCATCGAGGACCGCGACGGGAGCAGTGGGCTGCGATGCGTATGCGCCACTAGGCGCAGCAAGTGAAGCTACACCCCACAGGAAGTGAGCCACATACATGAAGTGGGCACCAAGGACTTTGATCGTGGACTGCACGGCTTTCCTCTCGGCTCGCATGGTTGAGAATTCTTCTCGTCTGACCGGCTCGAGCGCGATGACGGTGCATGAACTGTGCGTTCCCGCACCAACTTCGCCGCTCGCCCGGCGCGAATCAGGCTTGAATTCTTACAGCCTGGCTCTCTATGATCGTCATACATCATACAAAAATACCATCGTATTATCTGTTCGGATGGTGGTATGCAAGTTGCATTGCTCGGGTCGTGGCCTGAGCCGTATCGGAAGTTGGAAGCGTGTGGGGATGCGTGATGCCGCAAGGGATCACTTAACTTTTGAGGAGCTTGCATGAGATTCAGCACTACCGGGTTCGCTGGCCGGTTCGCCCTGCGGATGGGCCAGGCCGTCGCGCTGGCAGCGACCGCCGCGGTAACGGTCGCCAACGCGCAGGAGGTGGTCTTAGAAGAACTCGTGGTCACCGCGACCAAGCGCGAAACGACGATGAAGGACACCCCGGCGGCCATCGCCGCAGTGAGTGGCGACGCCATTCGAGAAAGCCAGGCGTTCTCGCTGGAAAGCTTCACGCGTTTGGATCCGTCCATCCAGGTCAACAACCGCGGCGTGGGTGACAACCAGATCATCGTCCGCGGCATCTCCTCGTCGGGCAAGCCCACCGTCGGTTTGTACTTCGACGAAGCCGTCATCACAGGCCTCGGTCTCGACGGTGGCAGCGACAATCAGCCAAACATCCAACTGCATGACATGGAGCGTGTGGAAGTGCTGAAAGGTCCGCAGGGCACGTTGTTCGGCGCGGGCTCGATGAGCGGCACGGTGCGCTTCATTACCAACAAGCCCGATCTGTCACAGTCGGCCTTCGGCTTTAGCGGTTCGGCTGCCAGCGTGAAAGACGGCAACGAGTTGTATCAGGGCGAATTCATGGCGAACGTGCCGCTGATACAGGACAAGCTGGGCGCCCGCGCCGTGGTGTGGGGCGACTCCGGCGGCGGTTACATCGACCAGACCAGCTCGGCCGGTTTCGCCGAGAACGTGAACGACCAGAGCATCTGGGGCGGTCGCTTGATACTGGCCTCGCAAGTCACGGATGCGCTGAAGGTCACCGCCACGGGCTTGTATCAGGAGAGCGAAGCCGACGGCTCGCAGTACTTCGAGTTCGGCGAGCCGGATTATCAGAACATTTCGCCGACCCTCGAGCCGTTCGAGGACGAGACCAGGCTGTTCAGCCTGGTGGCCGATTACACCACCGACTTCGGTGTGTTCACGGCGACCAGCTCGTACATGGATCGCGAGCTGTTCTTCTCTCGCGACAGCACGCCGACCGCGCGCTTCTTCGGCTTGCCGTTCGATCTGGCCTATCACCAGGGCCAGGACATTTCCAACTGGTCTTCGGAAGTGCGCTTCGCGTCCACGTTCGACGGACCGGTGCAGTTCGTCGCCGGCGCGTTCTATGCCGAGCTCGAATCCGAGATCCACAACGCCGCCTTGTTCGTGTTCGACGATAGCGGCGTCGCCCCGTGCCGCTTCCACGAGGATTGCGTGGCCAACGGCTTCGCCTCGAACGACATCAATTCGGCCATCAACCAGACCAACATCGATCAGCTCGCGCTGTTCTCCGAAGTCGAATACAAGTTCGCGGACCAGTGGACCGGCACGCTCGGCATCCGCTACTACGACGCGGATATCTTCGAGGGCAAGATCGAAACGCAGGCGCTGGCGCGGCCGCCGCAGGCCGTGCCGCAGGTGCTGCTGAACGAAACCGTGAGCGAAGACGAGCTCAGCTACAACTTCGCGCTGGCGTATGCGGCCACCGACGACACGACGTTCTATGCGCGCATTGCTTCGGGCTTCCGGCCTGGCGGCGTGAACGATTGGCGCTCGGCAGCGGCTCGCGACGTGATCGTGCCCCCGAAGTACGACTCGGACACGCTGTGGAACTACGAAGTGGGCGTGAAGAGCTACTCGTTCGATCGCGCGCTGTACACCGAAGTGTCTTTGTACCGCATCGACTGGTCGGATCAGCAGATCTCGCTGCAGGATCCGAACGCCATCTTTGCGTACATCGGCAATGCGGGTAAGAGCTACGTGAACGGCGTGGAGTTGCAGATCAACGCCCAGCCCACGGACAGCCTGACGCTGAACCTCGGCGCGACCTACACCGATTCGCGCCTGTCCGAAGACATGCCGTTGCCGCCGCTGCCCTCGATTCCGTACGGCCGCGAAGGCGATCGCGTCCCGTACAGCCCGAAGTGGTCGTTCGCGGGCTCGGCTCAGTACGAGATTCCGTTCTCGTCGGACGTGACCGGCTATGCGGGCACGACCTTCAACTATCGGAGCGTGTCGTACACGGCCTTCAACAGCACGTTCGGGCCGACCAACTATCAGGAGCTGGATGATTACTTCCTGATGGGCGTGCGCGTCGGCGTGCGCTACGGCTCGTGGGACACCAGCATCTTCGTCGACAACGTCACCGACGAAGTGCCGGATCTGGGTCTGCGCGTGACCGGTGACGGTTATCGCGTCTACACCGCACGTCCCATGACCGCGGGCCTGCGCGTCTCGACTCGCTTCTAAGCCGAAGGGAAAATGCGGCGGCCGCTCCCGCGCGGGGCGGCCGCCGTTCGTTTGTGAGATCCCGGCCGCGTGGCCCGCTTGCGTGTTCGCCGTTCATGACAGAACAGAAAATATTTTTCCGTGGCTGGGTGACAGTGGTGGTGTGCCTGCTGGGTATCTCCACCGGTCCGGCGGCGTTCGGCCTGGCGTCGTTGTTTCTGCTGGGCGGTCCGCTCGGTGACGAATTCGGCTGGAGTCGCACGGCCATCAGCACGGCCGTGTCGGTGATGATGCTGTGTACTGCCTTCTCGCTACCGATCATGGGCCGGCTGGTCGATCGGTTCGGCGTGAAGCAGGTGCTGGTGCCTTCCATTGTCATATTCGGGTTGTGCTTCCTCGCGGCCTCGATGATTTCCAACTACTGGCAATTCATCGCGCTGTACGTGGCGATGGGGACCATCGCCGTGGGCACGAACAGCGTTCCATACATGCGCGTGCTGACCTCGTGGTTCGATCGCCGGCGCGGACTGGCGATCGGCATTGCGGGCAGCGGCACCGGTCTAGGTTTTGGTTACGTGCCGCTCGTGACCGAGCAACTGGTTTCGCACTTCGGCTGGCGCGGCGGTTACTTCGGTCTCGGCCTGATCATGTTGTTGTTCACGCTGCCCATGGTCGTGTTCCTATTGCACGAGAAGCCGCAGTCCTTGGGCTTGCATCCGGATGGCGCAGTTTCCGATGAGCCCGCCGCACATCCGGTGGCGACCGGCGATTCTCTGAGCGAAGCCATGCAGCGGCGTGACTTCTGGAGCTTGATCGTGATTTTCTCCGGCCTGGCCTTCGTGCTTTATGGCCTGATCCCGCACATGGTGCCCATGCTTCAAGATCGCGGCGTGCCGGTGAGTCAGGCCTCGTGGCTGGCTTCGGCGTTCGGTTGGGCTGCGTTCGGCGGTCGTTTGCTGATCGGATTCCTGGTCGATCGTTACGATGCGCGCCGCATCGCCTTCGTGTTCTTCTCGTTGTCGGCCGTGGGACTCGCGCTGCTGTCGGTGCAGATGCCCATCTGGGCGTTCACGGTCGCTGCGATCATGCTGGGCCTGAGTCTGGGCGCCGAAGTCGACATGCTCGCGTATCTCACGAGCCGTTACTTCGGTCTGAAGAACTTCGCGCAAATTTTCGGCGCGATGTTCTCGGCCGTGATGGTCGCGATGAGCCTGAGTCCGCTGGCGTTCGGCGCTGTGTACGACTACACCGGCTCGTACAAATCCATTCTCGGTTTGGGTGTCCCCTTGTGCCTGCTGGCGATCGTGCTCGTGTTGATGCTGCGCCCGTATGGTGAGCGCGCTCGTGGCGGACCGATCTCGGTCACCTGACTACAAGCATAAAAAAAGGCCCGGGGTCGTGCGCCCCGGGCCTGCCTCAAAAGTATCAGTGCGGCGTTATGCCGATTCTTTCGGACCGCCCTTGTCCGCAATCTGCACGCGGAAGCCCGAGCGCAGCTGCGGGTAGTAATCCCAGATAGCCAGGTGCTGCGTGCAGCGGTTGTCCCAGAACGCCACCGAATGCGGCTCCCAGCGGAAGCGCACCTGGAAGTAGGCGTTCTCACAATGATGGAACAGGAACTGCAGGATCGCCGCGCTTTCCGCTTCCGGCACTTCGTTGATGCGCGCCGTGAAGCCTTTGTTCACGAACAGGACCTTGCGGCCCGTCACCGGATGCGTGCGAATCACGGGATGAACCGCGACGGGGAACTTGCCGTCGGGATTGAAACGACCGAACGCGAGTTTGCCGTCGTGAGTCGCGGTCAGGCCTTCGAGATAAGCCTTCATGCGATCCGACAGCGCCTCATATGCGGCGTACATGCTCGCAAACACCGTGTCGCCACCCATCGTCGGCAGCGTATGCAAATACAGGATGCTGCCCATCGGCGGAATCGTCGCGCACGACATGTCGGTGTGCCATTCCTCACCCGCCACGTGCTTTGAATTCGCATCCGCCTGCAGCTTACGAACTTCCGGATGATCCGGCAGGCCCTGCAGCGCATGGATCTGCAACTCGCCGAAGCACTGACCGACACGCTTCAGCGACGGCGGATCGAGACGCTGGTCGCGGAAGAAAATCACCTGATGATCGGCGATGGCCTGGTGCAGGTCGGCGATCTGCTGCTCGGAGAGCGGCTGAGCGAGATCGATGCCCGAGATGATGGCTCCGATGGTCGGCGTGAGCCGGTCGGCCTTGATGGTTTGGTAGCTTTGGCTGGGCGGAACGGCTGGCTTCGGATTGGCGGCCATAAAAATCTCGAGCTGCAAAAGGGACGATTTATTTACGACGCAAGTTTGTCGGTGCGGGGCGCAGAGTCTGCAACGGCGGCGTCGCGGGCTCGCACGAGATCGAGCGCGACGTCGGTAATCATGTCTTCCTGGCCGCCGACCATGCGGCGACGGCCGAGCTCGACCAGGATGGTTCGAGTGTCGAGGCCATACATCGCCGCGGCCTTTTCCGCGTGGCGCAGGAACGAGGAATAAACGCCGGCATAGCCGAGCGTCAACGTTTCGCGATCGACCCGCACCGGACGGTCCTGCAGCGGGCGAACCAAGTCCTCGGCGGCGTCCATCAGCTTGAACAGATCGCAGCCATGCTGCCATCCGTACACATCGGCAGCGGCGATGAACACTTCCAACGGCGCATTGCCCGCGCCCGCGCCCATGCCGGCGAGGCTGGCGTCGACGCGAATCGCGCCGTTCTTTACAGCGAGAATGGAGTTCGCAACGCCCAAGCTCAAGTTGTGATGCGCGTGAATGCCCCGCTGAGTTTCAGGCTTCAGCACGCGATCGTAAGCTTGGAACCGCGCGGCCGTGTCATCCATCGTCATCGCGCCGCCGGAGTCGGTGACATACACGCAGTGCGCGCCATAACTTTCCATGAGCTTCGCCTGAGCGGCGAGCTGCTCGGGCGGAATCATGTGGCTCATCATCAGAAAGCCAGACACATCCATGCCCAGCTTGCGTGCGTAGTCGATGTGCTGTTGAGAAACATCGGCCTCGGTGCAGTGAGTCGCGATTCGAACCGAGCGCACGCCCAGATCGAAGGCGTGCCGCAAATCATGCACGGTGCCGATGCCGGGGAGCAGGAGCGTCGTGAGCTTCGCATGCTTGATGACGCTCGCGACAGCTTCGATCCATTCCCAATCGGTGTGCTTGCCGAAGCCGTAGTTGAACGACGAGCCGGCGAGGCCGTCGCCGTGCGCGACTTCGATGGCGTCGACGCGCGCTTCGTCCAGCGCTCGGGCAATCGTCTTGACGTGATCGATGCCGTACTGATGGCGAATGGCGTGCATGCCATCGCGCAATGTCACATCTTGTATGTAAAGCTTGCTGGTCGGGCTCATGCGGCGATCTCCTCACGGAGATTGAGCGCCACGCGCTCGGCAGTGCGCAGCGCGGCGGAGGTCATGATATCGAGATTTCCGGCATATGCCGGCAGGTAATGCGCGGCGCCTTCAATTTCCAGGAAGACGCTGACTTTGAGTCCGACGAAGTCGGCGGCCACGTCCGGCAGCTTGATGCCTGGACCGACGCGTTCGAACTGCACGCGTTGTTTCAGACGATAGCCCGGAACGTAGCTCTGCACTTCGGTGACCATGGCCTGCACCGCGGCTTCGATGGCGCTTTCATCGGCGAGCGCCGTGAGGCAGTACACCGTGTCGCGCATGACCAGCGGAGGCTCGGCGGGGTTCAGCACGATAATGGCCTTACCGTGCCGCGCCCCGCCTACCTGTTCGATGGCTCGTGCCGTGGTCTCAGTGAACTCATCAATGTTTGCTCGCGTGCCGGGGCCGGCGGAGCGGCTGGCGATGGATGCGACGATCTCCGCATACAACACCGGTGCGACTTTGCCGACCGCCGCGACGATCGGAATCGTGGCCTGACCGCCGCAAGTCACCATGTTCAGGTTCGCTGCGCTGAGATGCTGCTCGCCATTGACCGGCGGAATGACGAACGGACCGATCGCGGCGGGAGTCAGATCGATCAATGTTTTGCCGTGAGCGCGAAGCACGGTGTCGTGATGTTTGTGCGCGCCGGCGGACGTAGCGTCGAAGACGATGCGCACGTCTTTGAACTCCGGCATCGCCAGGAATCCGTCGATGCCAGCCGAAGTCGTCGCGACTCCCAGCCGGTTGGCGCGCGCCAAGCCTTCAGATTGCGGATCCACACCCACCATGGCGGCCATGCGCAGTGTGCGGCTGTTGCGCAGGACCTTGATCATCAGGTCCGTGCCGATGTTGCCTGAGCCGATGATCGCTACTGGGACGCGGTCTGAGGTGGCCATGGCTGTCTTCCGGGTGAAGGGAGGGCATTAAGGTAGTATGATCATACAATATTATCAAATACACCTCGGGACCGCCCGGGGCCGCGAGGCTGGCGATGCGACGTAATCCGCAGCTGGGCATGATCGGGTTTGGCGCCATCGGGCGCGAGGTCATGACGGCGCTTTCCAAACTGGGCGAGACCTCGACCATGAAGGCGGTACTCGTCCGGCCCGGGCGCGATGCGCCCAACGCAGTTCATGAGATCGGGGCCCTGATCGAGACGCGCCCGCAGGTCGTACTGGAATGCGCAGGCCATGCCGCGGTCAAGGAATTCGCCGCGCCGCTGCTGCGTGCTGGAATCGACGTGATCATCTCGTCAGTGGGAGTGCTCGCCGACGACGATGTCAGAACTCAGTTGCTCGATGCGGAACGAGGCGGCGGGCGAGCTTTGCTGCCCGCGGGAGCAATCGCGGGGCTCGACGGGTTACTGGCGGCGAGGCTCGCGGGCTTAGATGAGGTGACCTACACATCTTTCAAACCGCCGCATGCCTGGCGCGGCACGGCCGCCGAACAGGTGCTGGATCTAAACCATTCGGAGCCCGAGCGCGAATTCTTTGCCGGCTCGGCGCGCGAGGCGGCGCTTGCCTATCCCAAGAACGTCAATGTGGGCGTGACCATCGCCCTGGTGGGGTTGGGAATGGATGCAACCCGCGTGAAGCTGGTGTCGTCGCGCAACGTCACCGATCCGCTCGGGCGCATCGAGGCCAGTGGCGCGTTCGGACATTTCCGCTTCGATATTTTCGCGCGTGCAGCCGCGGATAATCCGAAAACTTCGGCTCTGACAGCGTACAGTATCCTGCAATGTGCCCGCCTTGGCGGCGCTTTGCCCATAGCGGGGTTGTGCCAGCGACGGACGCCAGCATCTCCATGATTTTTGCCGTGAGTTCGGCGCACGCGCGGTGTTTCTTTTAGCGCCGCGCAGCTCGCGTAAAATGAGCGGCAAGCAAGCTTGAGGAAAGACCTTGGAATACCAGGATCTACGAATCGTTGAAAATCCGACGCTGGTGCGCGAGCACGCGCTGGACAAACTTCGCAACGCCATCAGTCGTGGCTTGTATCCACCGGGCATGAGGCTGGTGGAACGTGAGCTGTGCGAGGCGCTGGGCGTCAGCCGCACGTCCGTGCGCGAGGCTTTGCGTCAGCTGCAGGCCGAGAACCTGATCGAAGTCGGCAAGCGTCGCAATATCACTGTCGCGGTGGTCTCCGCCAAGGACGCCGAAGACATTTATCTCATGCGCGAAATGCTCGAGACGTTGGCGGTGAAACGGTTCGTGGCGCTGGCCGATGAGAATGCCATCAAGAAGCTGGTGCGCATCCACAAGGACCTGCGCAAGGTGCTCAACAAGGGCGACGTGCGCGAGCTGGCCATCATGGCCGGCGAGTTCTACGAGACCATCCTGAACGGCTCGGGCAGCAAGGTAATTGCCGACATGGCGCGCCAGTTGCTGACGCGAGTGAACTACCTGCGCATGCGGTCGATGGCTGAGCCGCACCGTCTGGAAGACGGCATGCACGAGTGGGATCGTTTGATCGAGGCCATCGTCGAGCGCAATGCCAATGCCGCGGCCAAGGCGATGGGCGAGCATCTCGCGAACGCCCGTCGGGCAATCGTGGCCAAACTCCAGCAGGAAGAAGAGCAGGCCGCCGCCGCTGTGCCAGAGCGAGCTGCCGCTACGCGGCGCTCGGGCTAAGAAGGTTGGTGGCGCAGCGCTCCCCTTAGCGCTGCCTCGCTCGGCCGAATTTAACATTCGGCGTTGCTGCAGAAACGTCCCGGGCGGCAGCGAAGAGCTTCCGTACCCGGCGGCGACGTATGATTCTATGTTTGTCATACAAAGTCACGCCGGCTACACTCTTTGCCATCGTCAGCGGAAGCTTGATTCATGGCCAAAGATCGGGGCGCGGAGCGGGTCATCATTGCCGGTGCGGGGCCCATCGGGGCCATCCTGGCTTACGCGCTCAGGCAGCGTGACATCCCTGTCCTGCTGATCGAGGCGCTGGCTGCGCCGGAGATAGATTGCCGCGCGGCCTCGTGTCATCCGCCCACGGTAGCGATGCTCGATGAGTTGGGCCTGCTCGAGGATGGCCTCGATCAGGGGTTGGTCTCTCCTGTCTTCAACTATCTCGACCGCGTCACGGGCGAACTGATCGGGCGCTTCGACATCGGGGCGATGCGCGACCGGCCGGCGCATCCTTATGTGCTGCAGTGGGAGCAGTACAAGATCGTCGGCACGGTGTTGAAGCGTCTGGAAAATGATCCAGACGCCGAGATCCGCATGTCGACGCGCGTGGTTGCGATCGCGCAGGATGCGGATAAGGTTGATGTGACGGTCACTCTCCCCGACGGCAGCAGTGATGTTTTCTCCGGGCGCTATCTCGTCGGATGCGATGGCGGCCGTAGCACCATTCGCAAGCTCGCGGATATCGAATTCGAAGGTTTCACCTGGCCCGAGCGTTTCCTGAAAATTGATACGCGCTTCGATTTCTTCGGCCTGCGCCCCGAGCTCAGCAATCGCAACTACTTCTCCGATCCAGACGAGTGGCTCAACTTATTCAAAGCCCGCGGCGCAAGCGGCGAGGGCATGTGGCGAGCGGTGAGCCCGACGTTGCCGGAACAAACTGACGAAGAGCTGCTCTCGCCCGATGCGGTCGAAGCGCGCCTGCAGAAGTTCTGTCCGAAGCCCGGTCGTTATGAAATTGCGACCATCGCCCTCTACAAAGTCCATCAGCGTGTCGCCGCCACATTCAACCGCGGCCGCGTGCTGCTCGCGGGCGATTCCGCACACGTGAATAACCCGGTCGGCGGCATGGGTATGAACGGCGGCATTCACGACGCGATCAACCTCGCCGACAAGCTGAAACAAATCTGGTTCGAAGGCGCCGACGCACAGCCGCTACTCGATCGCTACACGCGGCAGCGTCGTAAGGCGCAGGTCGACTACGTGCAGGCGCAGAGCATTCAGAACAAACAGACGCTTGGTGAGAAGGATCCAGCCGAGCGCAAACGTAAGCTGGACGGTATCCGTCGCCAGTCCGCCGATCCCGAATTGCACGATGCTTTCATCCGCCGCGCCTGTCTGATCGACAGTCTGCGCGACGCTAACGCTACTCTTTAAAGGACCGCGCCATGGCCATCGCCCGCCATCCTCGTCCGCCCGAACTGGTCGGAGTTCCGCTGGAGCAGATCATCGAGCGTTACGTCGCGCGCTTCGCCGATCGCGTGGCGGACTGGAACGCTTTTTCGGATGCAAACATCGACGGCTATCGACGCGCCCAGCATCGCTTCGTGGGCGCCGGCGCGTCGGGCAAGCATGACGACAGCAAGGTCGTGCCGGCCGGTAACTTCACGCTGTCCATCATGTTGGTGCCGCCCGGTCAGGGCAACGCGCCGCATACGCATGAAGTCGAGGAAGTATTTTTCGTCCTGCAGGGCCGTTGCGTCGTGTTCATCGAAGACGAAGACGGTCGTCGCGTGAGCAAGGAGTTGCAGCCGTGGGAAATGATTTCCTGTCCGCCGGGCGTCATTCATGGCTATGTGAATGAGACCGACGAGCCCGTGTATCTGCAGGTGGTGCTGGGTCGCGGACGACCCGAGACCGCGGGCTTTGTCGATCAGAAACTGTTCGAGAATCGTGACGCGCATTTGACGCGTAAGTGATGTTCACCACCCGCCCGGAAATTCGCGGCACGTTCGGCGTCGTTGCCTCGACGCACTGGATCGCGTCCGGTGTGGGCATGGCCATGCTCGAGCGCGGTGGGAACGCGTTCGATGCGGCGGTTGCCATCGGCTTCGTGCTGCAAATCGTCGAGCCGCACCTGTGCGGGCCCGCGGGCGAGGTGCCGATCATTTTTAGATCGGCGCGCGATGAGAAACCGACAGTGCTGTGTGGCCAGGGTGTAGCGCCTGCCGCCGCGACGATCGAGCGCATGCGCGAGATGAATCTCGACATGGTGCCGGGCTCAGGTCTGATCGCCGCGGTTGTTCCTGGATCGTTCGATGCATGGATGACGCTCCTGCGCGATCACGGCAGCATGCGGCTGTCCGATGTGCTGGAGCCTGCGATTCATTACGCGGAAGCAGGACATCCGTTGTTACCTGGAGTGTCGCGCGCCATTGCTGATGTCGCCGATGCATTCCGGAAGGAGTGGCCGACATCGGCGCCGGTCTGGCTGCCGAATAATGAAGTGCCCGCGCCAAACCAGCTGTTCAGTAATCCAACGCTAGCGGCAACGTGGCGACGAATTCTCAGCGAGTCGGGCACCGGCACTCGCGAACAACAGATCGAGCGCGCGCGTACGGTGTGGTCGAGTGGATTCGTCGCGGAGGCCATCGATCGTTTCTGCCAAACGCAGGAACTCATGGATGCGAGCGGTCACCGCCACAAAGGTCTGCTCACGGGCGACGACATGGCGCGCTGGCAGGCGACGTACGAGTCGCCACAAACATTCCGTTACGGCGATTGGAACTTCAGCAAGACCGGTCCGTGGGGGCAGGGACCGGTTTTGCTGCAAGCACTCTCGCTCCTCGCCGGCTTCGACCTTGCGAAGATGCCGGCGAGCGAGCCGGAGTTTGCGCACGTCGTGTTGGAAGCGCTCAAGCTCGCGTTCGCCGATCGCGAGGCGTATTACGGCGATCCGAACTTCACGCGAGTGCCGCTCGATGTGTTGTTGAGCGAAAGCTACGTGGCCGAGCGTCGCAAGCTGATCGGTCAGGACGCATCGCTGGAGTTGCGTCCCGGAGTGTTGCCGGGATTCGAAGCGCAGGTCGAGAAGACCTTGAGCACGTTGCGCATCGCTACCAATGAAAGCGGCGGGCTCGGTGTCGGAGAGCCCACGATGATGCATTTGAAGCCCACGCTGAAGCCGGGCGACACCGTGCACTTCGACGTGATCGATCGCTTCGGCAACATGGTCTCCGCGACGCCGTCGGGCGGATGGCCGCAATCGTCACCCACGATTCCAGAGCTTGGATTCGCGCTGAATACGCGCGCGCAGATGTTTTGGTTGGAGCCTGGGTTGCCTGGCAGTCTGGCCCCAGGCAAACGCCCACGCACGACGCTTACGCCCACGCTGGCGGTGCGCGATGACGGGTTGTCACTTATCTGCGGTACGCCGGGCGGCGATCAGCAGGATCAGTGGCAGCTCATCCTGCTGCTTCGTTACATCCACCACGGACTGAATCTGCAGCAGGCCATCGACGCGCCGTTGTTTCACAGCGTTCACTTCCCGGCGTCGTTCTATCCGCGCGAAGCGCTGTTGGGTACGGCAGTGCTCGAAGAGAGCTGCGGTGAGAACGTCATCGCGGAGCTACGTCGTCGTGGCCACAAGGTGAAGGTCGCGCCGGAGTGGTCGGCAGGCCGACTCACTGCGGCCGCGCGAGGAACAGATGGAATATTGCGCGCTGCCGCCACGCCGCGGTTGATGCAGGCGTATGCCGTGGGTCGCTAGCTCGCGATAATTATAGGCACCTCGCCGCCGCAGGCGGCGAACGTGCGCTCAGCTTTTCTGCAGCAAATAAACTTTGCCGTCGGCGATTTCGATTGGCCAGGTGCGCAGCGCCTGTTTGCACGGCAAGCTCTTGGCCTTGCCCGAGCAAACATCGAAGCTGCCACCGTGCAGCGGACAGAACACGATGTTTCCTTGCAGTCGCCCCTCGGACAGCGACGCAATCGCGTGAGTGCACTCGTCGTCGACCGCGTAGACCTTGCCGTCGACGTTGCACACCAGGATGGGGTCGAGCCCCTCGAGCTGGACTTTCAACATGCCGCCGGGCGCAACGTCGCCCGCCTCGCAAAGAAGGCGTCGGTCAACACGAATCATGACGGCGGGTTCGCAGCTCACTGAAGCAACCTGAAAAGAACTTGTTGTAGTATTGTCATACAAAGTTCTCGCGGTCAACCGGTGTGTGCACCCGGGCGCGAACTGACGCCATTCCGCGCCCTGGGCGGGCGGGTCCGGGCTGATTCAGCAGTGGATTTGCGCTTGCCGAGACGGACTTAGCCGCCGGGCTGGAACCGCTCGGCGCGGATCGCTTTGGAAGCGACTCCGTGCGCCGTCAGAGCCTTACGCGCGGCGTCGACCATGGGCGGCGGGCCACAAAGATAGCAGACGGTCTCGGCATCGAAGTCTTCACGCTGAAGCAGCGACACAGCAGTGCCACTGCGCAAGGTGCCGTCTGCGCCTTCCATGACGGCGATGCGTACTTCGAGCTCCGGCATCGCCGCCGCGAGCGCCGCTAGCTCTTGTTCGTAAAACAATTCCTGTCGCCGTGTACAGCCAAAGCACAAGAGTGCCGGCCGTGCGCGGCCGCGCAGTGACCGGATCATCGACAACACCGGAGCCAGTCCCGTGCCGCCGGCAACGAACACATGACGACGCGCGCGATCATCCAGGCCGAATGATCCAAGCGGCACCTGCAGTTTCACGCGATCGCCGACTTTCGCGATTTCCTGCACCCAGCGCGACATCTTGCCGTCGGGCACGAGCCGGATCATCAGCTCGATCAGCGGTAATTCAGCGGCAGTACTGGCAATTGAATAGGCCCGCGCTTCGCCGACGCCCGGTGCCGCCAGGCGCACATACTGGCCACTCTGGAAAGCGAGCCCATCGGCGCGGTCGAGCTTCAACGTGAGCAACGCGACCGAAGGCGCAGCCCGGCGCAACTCGACGATCTGCGCCGAATGCTTGGCAGGCATGGAGGCTGGAGCGTTCAGCGAATAAGGCAGTTCGAACGCCGCGTCCGAGCTCAACCGAGTGAGGCACGCCGGCCGCAAGCCTTCCGCTAATTCGTCCGCATTGACGGGGACCTGGTGCGTCGAATCGACGACAGTGGTCCCATCCACGCACTGGACCACGCAGCTGCCACAGCTGCCCGTGCAACAGTCATAACGGACGGGCGCGTCGACGGCGAGCGCGCTCTCGAGCAGGGTTTGTCCGGCCTCCACCGAGACGGTGAGCTCCGCGCCATCCTGAAAAATCAATCGCGCCCGATGCATTAAGTAACCCGCCGTGCCCCGTCCGACCGACATGGCCGTATTGCATGATTATCATACAATCATATAACGTTGCCCCAGCAAGAGGGCGAACCCATGGATTCGAGAGTCGGCGAAACCGCGCAAGCTTTGTTGGACGCCTATAGCGGCGCGCCGCTGCCTCCCATTCGCAGTCGATTCGAGGCGGGCGACACGCGCGTGGCCTATGCCGTCCAACAGGCCCAGGTGTTGCACTGGATCGAGAAGGGCCGTCGGCCGGTGGGCCGCAAGATCGGGCTCACGTCCCCGGCCGTTCAGAAACAGTTGGGTGTGGCCGAGCCGGATTTCGGCCAACTGTTCGCGGACATGGTGTACGGCACGGGCGAGACCATTCCGGTGTCACGCCTGCAACAGCCGCGCATCGAGGCCGAGATCGCTCTGATCTTGTCGCGTGACTTGGACATGACGCAC
Source organism: Steroidobacter sp. (assembly GCF_036402275.1). NCBI lineage: Bacteria > Pseudomonadati > Pseudomonadota > Gammaproteobacteria > Steroidobacterales > Steroidobacteraceae > Steroidobacter > Steroidobacter sp. The sequence continues at coordinate 185,673 of NZ_DASWTF010000029.1, forward strand.
GCGACGATTGCCGATGTGATCGCTTCGGTCAGCTGCGTGTTGCCGGCGCTTGAAGTGGTGGGCAGTCGCATCGCCGATTGGAAGATCGACATCGTCGACACCATCGCGGACAACGCGTCGTCAGGAGTGCTCGTGCTCGGCGGACCTGCGCAACGCCTTGAAGGTCTGGACCTGGTGAATTGCGCGATGACGATGACGCTGAATGGCAAGACGGTATCGACCGGTTACGGTCGCGATTGTCTCGGCGGTCCGCTGAATGCAGCCGTGTGGCTCGCGCGACGTTCGCTCGAACTGGGTCGGCCGCTGAAGCAAGGCGAGCTGGTGATGACCGGCGCGCTCGGACCGATGGTGTCGATACAGGCAGGCGACGTAGTGCAGGCGACCATCGCCGGCATCGGCCAGGTCGGCGTGCAGTTCGCTTGAATCGCGATCGGCCAGGTCTGGATCGACCAGAGTTTTTGTTTCGAGGATGCAGTGAACCATGAGTGATGACGCGCAAACCCCGGAGGGCGTCCGCCCCGAAGTTGCCGCAGCGGTGGGCGACTGGCGCGCCTATGTGGAAGCCAAGATGGGCTTCCGCAACCACTGGTATCCGGTGCGCTTTTCCAACGAGCTGGTCGAAGGTCAGCTCATCACCGTGCAGGTGCTCGGCGAAAAGCTGCTGCTGAAACGCATCGACGGCAAGGTGTACGCGATTCGCGATCGTTGTCTGCACCGTGGCGTGCCGCTGTCGCGCAAGCCCGATTGTTACACCAAGGACACGATCACCTGCTGGTATCACGGTTACACGTATCGTTTCCAGACCGGCGAGCTGGTGAACATTCTCGCCGTGCCCGACAGCCGCCTGATCGGCCGTCGCAAGATCATGAGCTTCCCGGTGCAGGAGGCGAAAGGATTGATCTTCGTGTTCATCGGCGATCTCGATCCGACGCCGCCGCTCAGCCAGGACGTACCGCCGGGCTTCCTCGATGACGACGTGATGATTCTGGGCAAGCATCGCGTCGTGAATTCCAACTGGCGTCTGGGTGCCGAGAATGGTTTCGACGCGCTCCACATCTTCATTCACAAAGACACGACGCTGCGTCACTTCCGCACGTTCAACTTCCCCATCGGCCATACGCCGCTGCCGGGCGCGGTGAAAGTGGTGGAAGATGCCGAAGGTCCGAAAGGTGTCATCGACGACTTCGCTCAACACAAGCCGATTTGGGATGGCGAGATCGACGGTCGCGTGGTCGTGCGCGGTCCGCGCTCTCAGCAGGTGCAGGGCACATCGGCGTCGGTGGGTACGTCGATCTGGCTGCCGGGCGTACTGAAAGTCGAATCGTTTCCGATGCCGGGGCTGACGCAGTTCGAGTGGTACGTGCCGCTCGACGGCAAGACTCATCTGTATGTACAGACCATCGGCCAGAAAGTGCAGACCGACGAGGATCGCGCTGAGTTTGCCAACAATTTCGAATCCATTTACAAGCCGCACGGCCTCGACGGTTTCAACGCCGACGACATCTGGGCGCGCGAAGTGACGGAGCCGTTCTATGCGGACGACTACGGCTGGGTGGACGAAATGTTGTGCGAGCCGGATACGACGATTCTGGCGTGGCGCAAGCTCGCCAGCCGCGCGAATCGCGGAATTCAGACTCCTCAAGACCTGCGCTGATTTCTCGAGCCATGACCAGCATGACCGAATTCGCTTCGCATTTCGTCGACACCAATGGCATTCGCACGCACTACCTCGAAGCGGGCAAGGGCCCGACGTTGGTGCTCATGCATGGCGGCGGCGCAGGCGCCGACGCCTATGGCAACTGGCGCGAATGCATTCCCGTGTTCGCCAAAAAGTTTCGTGTGATCGCGCCAGACATTGTGGGCTTCGGTCGTAGCGACAAGCCTTCGCCGGACAGCTACACGTACGATCAGCCGGGTCGCAATCGTCAGCTCGTGACCTTGCTCGATGTGCTCAACATCGATAAAGCCTTCCTGGTCGGCAACTCCATGGGCGGCGCGACTTGCATCGGCGCGACGCTGCAGCGTCCCGAGCGGGTGGAAAAGCTGGTGTTGATGGGCAGCGCCGGTCTGCCGATTCCGGAGAAGCCCTCGCCGCAGTTGCTGCACAACTTGAACTACGACTTCACGGTCGACGGCATGCGACGCGTGATCGCCGGTCTCACGTCGCCGAGTTACACGCCGCCGGAAGAGCTGGTCCAGTATCGTTACAACCTGACTGAAGAGCCCGGCGCCAAGGCTGCGCTCGCGGCCGTGAACGCGGAGACGCGCAAGGGCACGTTGAATTTTCCGGAAGATGAGCTGCGCAAAATCAAACAACCCGTGCTCGTGGTCAACGGCAAGGAAGACGGTGTGTCGACGCTGGCGCGCGCCTATCGTTTCCTGGAGCTGTTCGAGAACAGCTGGGGCTACATCGTGCCCCACTGCGGTCACTGGGCCATGATCGAGCACACCGCGGATTTCTGCAGCGCCGTCGAACGTTTCCTCACTCAGCCGGTGAAGTGACGTGCCAGCCGCGCCGCAGGGTGTGCATGAGCTCATCGAGCATCTGATCGAGACGCCCGGCGATCGCAGCTTGATCCGGACCACGCCGGACGTGCTGTTCGATCGTTTCGACGTTCCGGCGGAGGTGCGCGAAGTGCTGCGCACCGGGGGGCGTGACGACTTGCATCGTCTCGGGATTCATCCCAATCTGGTCATCAAGTGGCTGATCTGGTCGGGCCGGCCGACCATGCCGTTCTTTCCCATCGATTATTACTTCGCGAGGCGCTGACCATGCGCAAGATCGTCGGCGCGTTCGCCATGTCGCACGTGCTTGGCTCGCCGTACGGCCTAGAGGAGCAGGCCGAGCGCGTGTTCGTCGGCATGAAAGAGTTGGGCCGTCAGCTGCGCGAGTTGCATCCGACGTTGCTGGTGATGATCACGAGCGATCATCTGAACAACTTCCGGCTCGATCAACCCATGCCGTTCGCCATCGGCACTGCCGATACTTACACACCCTATGGCGACATGGGCCTGCCGACGGAGCCGATTCGCGGTGACGCGTCGTTCTCGACGGGCTTCGCGATGTTTGCAAACGATCGCGGTTTCAAGCTGGCCAAGCCGCCGCGGCTGCGACCGGATCATGGCGTGATGATTCCTCTGGGCATCGTCGATCCCAAACGCGAGTTGCCGATCGTACCGCTGTATGTGAATACGGTTTACACGCCCGCGCCTACGCCGCAAGAGAGTTGGCGGCTCGGCGAGTTGCTTCGAGCGTACGTGGCGGAGCACTGCAAGGCCGAAGAGCGGGTTGTGTTACTCGCCGGCGGCGGTTTGTCACATTGGCTCGGTGTGCCGCAGGAAGGGCAGGTCAATGAGGCGTGGGATCGCTGGTTCATGGAGATGCTGGCCACTGGACAGGGCGCGGGCCTGTCGAAGCTGACCAACGAGCAAATTCTTGCCGATGCCGGCAACGGCGGGTTGGAAGTAAACTCGTGGATCGCTGTCGCCGGGGCGATTCCCGGCGTGACGGGCGAATGTTTGTTTTATGAAGCGATTCCCGCGTGGGCCAGTGGCATGGCGGGAATGGCGTTTCGGGTCAATTGACCGATAAAAACCGGCCGCCATGACGAGAGGCAGCATTTAAGCGATGACTTCCTGGGATCTGTTGATCGCCGCGCTGGCGGCGGTCGGGGCTGGCGCGATCAATGCGCTGGCGGGCGGCGGTACGTTGATCAGCTTTCCGGTGCTCGTTGCGGTGGGCGTGCCGCCGGTCGCTGCGAATATCACTAATGCGGTGGCGCTGTGCCCGGGCTACTTCGGCGCGACTCTCGCGCAATTACCCAATCTCAAGGGACAACGCGCGCAGCTTTTGTTGCTGGTGCCCGTGGCCGTACTCGGCGGTCTTGCCGGCGGGATGATCCTGGTGCGAACGGGTGAGCGGACGTTCACTGCGCTGGTGCCGTGGATGATTCTGGCTGCGTCGCTGCTGCTCGCGGTTCAGGAGCCGGTGAAAAAGTTCGTCGTCAAGCGGCTGTCGAATCCCGAACACAAGCATCACACGATGGCGCTGTCCGCTTTGCCCATCGCTGCGGCAGCCATCTATGGCGGATTTTTCAGTGCCGGGATGAGCGTGCTCCTGCTTGCGGTGCTCGGCCTGACGCTCGACGACTCGCTCACCCGCCTGAATGCGCTGAAGCAAGTGCTGGCGTTCAGCGTGAACATCGCGGCGGCGGTGTTCTTCCTGTTCTCGGATCAGGTGGTCTGGATCGCGGCTGCGGTCATGGCTGTCGGTGCGCTGGTCGGCGGCGCGCTGGGCGGTAAGCTTGCCGGAAAGTTGCCGCCGGCGGTGCTGCGCTGGGTCGTCGTGGTCGCCGGCATCGCGATCGCCATCGCCTACTGGGTGAAATCCGCCCGGTGAAATCCGCCTAGTCGCCCCCAAACACGCAACAGGCCCGCCCCTTTCCGCCGGAAAGGGCGGGTGTCATTGGGCTGCCAAGCTCTTTAAAATCGGCAGTCCGCTGTCCCATGCGTGAATGATCCGGGGTTCAACATGACTGCTCCGAGCAACGATCTGCCGGTATTTTCTGCGATCAAGCCCGCTGAAGTAGAGCTCAAGCTGCGTGCTTTGCTCGACAGCAACCGCGCCGAATTAGAGCGCCTGCTGGCCACCGACGCGCCGACCTGGGACTCGGTGATCGTGCCGCTGGAAGAGATGCAGCACCGGTTGTCGCGGACTTGGTCTCCCATCGGACACATGAACGGCGTCGTTAACAGTGACGAACTGCGCGCTGCCTACAACGCCTGCTTGCCCTTGCTCACGGCGTGGAATACGGATCTGGCTCAGAACGAGCGCCTGTATCAGGCGTACGAGACTGTTCTGAAGAATGAAGGCGCGCGCCTCACGCCCGGACAGCGCAAGCTGGTCGAAAACGCGTTGCGCGATTTCCGGCTTGCTGGCGTGGCGCTGCCCTCCGACAGGAAGCAGCGTTATAAGGCGCTGGTCGAGCAGTTGGCCACGTTGCAGTCGAAGTTCGATGAGAACGTGCTGGATGCGACCAATGCTTGGTCGCGCCACATCACCGATCAGAAAGAGATCGAAGGATTGCCCGCGCCCATCGTCGAGCGCGCTCGCGCCGCAGCCGAGGCGAAGCAGCTGACCGGTTGGTTCTTCACGCTTGACGCGCCGAACTATCAGGCGGTGATGATGCACGGCGCGCACGAGCCGCTGCGTCGTGACTTCTATCATGGCTGGACCACGCGCGCGTCTGATCAAGATGGCAACGAGGGCCGGTGGGACAACACCGCGCTCATGGACCAGATTCTGGGCGTCCGTCATGAGGTGGCCAACCTCGTCGGATACCCGAACTACGCCGAATATTCGCTCGCGACCAAGATGGCCTCGTCGGTGCCGGAAGTGCGTGGGTTCCTGGAGCAGCTGGCTGGCAAGAGCCGGCCGGTGGCGCAGAAGGAGTTCGACGAACTGACCCAGTTCGCGGGCCACGAGCTGAAAGCATGGGACGTGGCTTTCTACGCCGAGAAGCTCAAGCGTGAACGCTTCGATCTTTCCGAAGAGGCATTGCGGCCGTATTTCCCGCTGCCTCGCGTGTTGTCCGGAATGTTCTCGGTCGCCGAGAAGTTATACGGCGTGAACATCGCCGAGCGAACTGGCGTGGATATCTATCATCCGGACGTTCGTTTCTACGACATTCTCAATGCCGACGGCTCACGCCGTGGCAGTTTCTATGTCGATTTGTATGCTCGCGCCAAGAAGCGTGGCGGTGCGTGGATGGATGAGTGCGTCGGTCGCAAACAATTGGCGGGGGCGACCTCGCTGCCCGTCGCGTATCTCGTCTGTAACTTCATGCCGCCGGTGGGCTCGCAGCCGTCGCTGCTGACGCACTCCGAAGTCGTGACCATGTTCCATGAATTCGGCCACGGCTTGCATCACATGCTGACGCGCGTCGATTACCCGAGCATCGCCGGTATCAACGGCGTCGCCTGGGACGCGGTGGAATTGCCGAGCCAGTTCATGGAGAACTTTGCCTGGCGCGCCGAAGTGATTCCGATGATTTCCTCGCACGTGGAAACCGGCGAGCCGCTGCCCGAAGCGGAGCTGAATCGCCTGCTCGGCACGCGCACATTCCAGGCGGGCATGCAGACCGTTCGTCAGCTCGAGTTCGCGTTGTTCGATCTGCGTATTCACAGCGAATTCGCGCCGGGCGCTGCGAGCAAGATTTTCCAGACGTTGAATGAAGTGCGCGCGCAAGTGGCGGTCGTGAAGCCGCCGGAGTTCAACCGGTTCCCGAACAGCTTCCAGCACATTTTCTCAGGCGGCTACGCGGCGGGTTACTACAGCTACAAGTGGGCGGAAGTGCTCGCGGCCGATGCGTTCAGCGCGTTCGAGGAAGGCGGCATCTTCAATCGCTCGGTGTCGACCAAGTTCCTGTCGTCCATCCTGGAGCAGGGCGGCAGCCGGGACGCGATGGAAGCCTTCGTCGAGTTTCGTGGCCGCAAGCCGACTATCGAGCCGCTGTTGAAACAATTGGGCCTCGCGGCGTGACCATCGAAACCTACAAAGGCATCGCGCCCACACTGGGCGCGCGCGTCTTCGTTCACCCGTCGGCGGTCGTCATTGGCAAGGTGACGATCGGCGACGATTCTTCGGTCTGGCCGACCGCCGTCATTCGCGGCGACGTGCACTCCATCGAGATCGGCGCGCGCACCAGCATTCAGGACGGATCGGTGCTACATGTCACGCACGACGGTCCATACGCGCCGGGCGGTCGCGCCTTGATCATCGGCTCGGATGTCACAGTAGGTCACCGCGTTACTTTGCATGCGTGCACGGTTGGCAACGCGTGCTTGATCGGCATGGGCGCGATCCTGCTCGACAACGTGGTGACAGAAGATCTGGTGATGATCGGCGCGGGCAGCCTGGTCACGCCAGGCAAGGTGTTGAAGACCGGCGGCCTGTATGTTGGCAGTCCGGCGCGTCGCATCCGCGACCTCACCGATAAAGAGATCGCGTTTTTGACGTACTCACCGGCCCACTACGTCAAGGTAAAGGACGAATATCTGAAAGGCTGACGCGCGAGCGTCATGCCTGGGCTTTGATCGCCTCGAGCACGGGTTTGGTATCGGGCTTCAATCCGCGCCAGAGCAGGAACGCTTCAGCTGCCTGCTCCACCAACATTCCCCAACCTGTTTCGGCGCGGCCGGCGCCCATGGTCCGGGACCAGCGGGTGAAGGCGGTGTCGCCTTTGCCGTAGGCCATGTCGTAACACAGCGTCGCGGGGCCGATGGCGCCGCGAGGAATTTGCGGGATCTCATCCTGCAAGCTGGCCGAGGTGGCGTTCAGCACCAGGTCGAAGGTGCCGTCGCTGATTTCTTCGAAGGCGCAGCCGCGCACAGTCCCTAGCAGCTCGAACTCCTCAGCCAATTCGATGGCGCGCTTTGCGGTTCGATTTGCGATCTCGATGCATTCGGGGGCTGCTGCGAGCAGCGGGCCCATGACGCCGCGAGCTGCGCCGCCGGCGCCGAGTAACAGGATGCGTGTGCCGGCGATGTCGAAGCCGAGATTGCGTGTGAGATCGGTCACGAGACCAGCGCCATCTGTGTTGTCCCCGAGCAGGCCATCGCTCCTCCATACCAGTGTGTTCACGGCGCGTGCAATCTCTGCGCGCGGTGTACGGTACCGAGTGAAGATGTTTGCGGCCTGCTTGTGAGGCACGGTGATGTTCAACCCTTTGCCGCCGGTGGCGAAGAACGCGCCGACGTCCCGCTCGAAGTTCTCCGGCGTCACCGCGAGGCGCGTGTAGCTCATTGCCTGGCCGGTCTGCTTGGCGAACAGGCCGTGAATGAAGGGCGACCAGCTGTGCTGGATCGGGTAGCCCACCACCGCGTAGCGATCGACGCTGGAGTCGTTCATGACTTATCTCGCTTCTCTGAGCCAGGCCGCCGCCTTCTTGGCGAAATAAGTGAGAATCCCGTCCGCGCCGGCGCGGCGAATGGACATCAATGTTTCCAACACGATGGCGCGCTCGTCCAGCCAGCCGTTGCGAAACGCCGCCATCTGCATGGCGTACTCGCCGCTCACTTGATAGACGAACGTGGGCGCGCCGAAGGTGTCCTTGATCCGGCGCACGATGTCGAGATACGGCAGGCCGGGCTTGACCATCACCATGTCCGCGCCTTCCTGCAGATCCAGCGCCACTTCACGCAGCGCTTCGTCCGAGTTCGCGGGATCCATCTGATAGTTGTACTTGTTGCCCTTGCCGAGATTGCCAGCCGAGCCGACGGCTTCACGGAACGGGCTGTAGAAATTCGACGCATACTTCGCGGCATAGGCGAGGATGCGCGTATTGGTGTGGCCGCCGAGCTCCAGCGCTTCGCGAATGGCGCCGATGCGGCCGTCCATCATGTCGCTGGGGGCAACCACGTCTGCTCCGGCCTCGGCATGCGACAACGCCTGTTTGACCAACGCTTCGACGGTGATGTCGTTGACGACGTAACCATTAGCATCGGTGATGCCGTCCTGGCCATGCGAGGTATACGGATCGAGCGCCACGTCGGTGATCACGCCCAGCTCTGGCACGGCTTTCTTGACGGCGCGCACGGCTCGCTGCGCCAGGCCTTCGGGATTCCAGGCCTCCTTGCCGTCGTTGCTCTTGGCGGCCGGATCGGTCACGGGAAACAGCGCCAGCGCCGGAATGCCCAGCTCGACCAGCGATTCCGCCTCGCGCACCAGCTCGTCGACGCTGACGCGTTCGATGCCGGGCATGCTGTCGATCGTCTGGCGGCGCGACTGGCCCTCGATCACGAACATGGGATAGATGAGGTTGTCGACGCTCAGCGAGGTCTCACGCATCAGGCGGCGTGAAAACTCGTTGTAGCGCATGCGTCTCAGGCGCGTGCGGGGGAATTCTCCTGACTGCAAATTAAACATGACGGCTTCCGGCGTGCGTGACTGTCAAACTCGATGCCCTACTTTGGGCCGAACAAGTCTACACCCGTAGCATAATAACCCCCATGCGTGAACCCACCCGCTGCACCTGGCCGCTCGGCGGCAACGAGCTGTACATCGAGTATCACGACAAGGAATGGGGGGTGCCGGCCTGGGACGATCGCACCCAGTTCGAGTTCCTGATCCTGGAAGGCGCGCAGGCGGGCCTGTCCTGGTCCACCATTCTCAATAAGCGCGAGGGCTATCGGGCGGCGTTCGCCGGCTTCGATCCTGAACGCATCGCCGGCTTCGGCAAGCGCGACGTGGCGCGGCTGATGAAAGACCCCGGCATCGTGCGCAATCGGCTCAAGATCGAGGCCGCCATCGGCAATGCGAAGGCGTTTCTGGCTTTTCAGGGCGACTTTGCCAAGCACCTGTGGAGCTTTGTCGGCGGCAAGCCCATCCAGAACAACATCGCCGAGCACGGCAAGGTGCCGGCCACCAGTCCCGAGTCGGACGCGCTGAGCAAGGATCTGAAGAAGCGCGGCTTCCGTTTCGTGGGCAGCACCATCATCTACGCCCACATGCAGGCGACGGGAATGGTCAACGACCATCTCACCAGCTGCTTCCGCTACAAGCAGTGCAAAGCGCTGGCGAAGCGGCCGGCGTAGTTACTCGGGAACGAGCCAGCGCACGTTCACACCACCCGCGCCGTCTTCGGCCAGCGCGGCGTGCGCTTCACGCAGCGCCGGCGCGATTTCTTCATCGAACTGCCAGGGCGGATTCGCGATGATCAGGCCGGAGCCGTTCAGGCCGAGCGGCGAATCGGCGGGCCGCACGCTCAGTTCCACCAGCAGCAACTTGCGAAGCCCGGAGTTTTGTAGCGACAGGTGCAGTCGCTGTGTTTCGCGACCCAGCTTGATGGGATACCACAGCGCGAACATGCCGTTAGGCCAGCGACTCAAGCCGAGCATCAGCGCGCGTTCGACTTGCGTGAATTCATTTTCCGATTCGTAAGGCGGGTCGATCAAAACGAGCCCGCGATTCTCGCGCGGCGGCAGATAGGTTTTGAGCGCGGCATAGCCATCGCCGCAGACCACCGATACGCCGCGCCGGCCGCGCAACGCCTGATCGAGTGCCTGAGCCTCCGCGATCTGCTTTTCGACAAAGACCATCCGATCGCCAGTCCGCAGCACGCGCGCCGCGAGCACCGGCGAGCCGGGGTAGCGCTGAGTAGTAATCGCCGAAATCTCTTCCGGGGAACTAACGGCGTCGAGATAGCGCCGAAGGTCAGGACTGGCGCGGTTGATGCGCGTCACGCGTGCCACGCCGTCCTGCCATTCGTTGCCGCGTAATGCATCGTGGGACAACAGGTCGTACCAGCCGCGTCCGGCATGGGTGTCCAGATAGAACAACGGCTTGGGCTTGCGCCCGAGTCGCTCGAGCAGGGCCAACAGCACGATGTGCTTGTGGACATCGGCGAAGTTGCCGGCATGGAACACGTGGCGATAATTCACGGCAGAACTTTAACGGGAGACAACCCATGATCGTACTGAATTCTCCAGCGCGAGGCTGCTCGTTCCGAGGCGCCGCGGCGCTGGCGATGGTCGGGCTCGCAACCGCACTTACGGGATGTACCAATAGTTCGCGCGCGGCCGAGCCCACACCCGTTGACGAGAGGAGGGCCGTCGTGGAGAACGAAGGTAAGCAGAATCCGCCGCAGCGCGCGCCCCGCACCAACGCCACGACTCAAGGCGCCGGCGAAGTGCCGCCGCAATTACTGGCAATCTTCCAGGACGATCTCGCACGGCGTGCGTTGGTGAAGCACGAGGCGATCACTGTCGTCAGCGCGACGGAGCAGCAGTGGTCGGATGGCGCGATGGGTTGTCCACAACCCGGGCAGATGTATACGCAGATGATCGTGCCCGGCTATCGCGTCGTGTTGCAGGCGGCGGGCAACAAATACAGCTATCACTCGGATCGCCGCGGTAACTTTGTCGTGTGCTCCAACGGGCTGGCGTTTCCGCCCGTGAAAGAACAGGTCAAAGGCAAGCCGCCCGCCGAATAAAACAAAAAGGCCCCGAGCATTTCTGCCCGGGGCCTCGATCGTCAACTCGATCAGAACGCGATCTTGCCGCCCGGCGGCGCAACTAACAGCGCTTCCGTGCTGGCCGTAGCGGCACCGCAGTTACCCGCGGATACGCAACGATCGCCGTCGGTCTGAATCATCACACCCAGCTCCTTGGTGGTGCCCGGGATCTGACCGAAGTCATGCACGTCCACGTTGCCGCTCGCTCCGCCCGGCAAATCTCCATCCGGCGCCGCGAAGTAACGTTCGCCGAACGGCACGATGGTCAGGCCTTCGATGGCGTCGCCGGGACCGCCGAAATAGAAGTCATCGGCGAACACCGACACGCCGACCAGCTGACGCGCTTCGACATCGTCGGCCGTCAGGCCGAATTGCTCGAGGCACGCGTTCAGCACCGTGGTGCTGGAGTTGGTCGGATGCTCGACGAACCAGAACGCTTCGGCGTCACCCGTGGCCAGATTGATCGACCACGCGAGTTGCCGACCGTCGCTGAGCGCGTTCAACGACACGTCACGATTGAGCAGCCAGTAGTCGTCCTCGCCATCGTTGTTAGTGTCCAGCGCGATGCGATGATCGACTGCCACCGGCAGCGTCTCACGCTCCCACATATTCACCGCGAACGACCAGAGATAGCCCGAGGTGCAGACCTCGACCGGGACTGGGAACGTCGTCACGCCCACCGCGCGCAGGTCGGGGCGCGGCGCATTCTCGCCACGTCCGCCCGGCGGAGTGTTTGGGCTCGTCGCCAGCAGCGCATAGGTGTTCAGCTGCGCAGCGCCGACGCCGCGGTTCTTCAAGCTGATCTCGCCAACACCGCCAGTGCCAGCCTTCCAGTTCGCACCACTCGCCAAGACCGTATTTGCGGCTTTACGCGGCAACACGTGCCAGGGCAGCGAGAACTTTTCGGTCGAGCCGACTTTCTCGAACACCAGATAGCCGTCGTATTCCAGCAAGGTGAGCGGCACCGGATTCGGACCGTCCGGACCCGCGTTCATCAGGTTGTTACGCAGCTTGCTGCCGTTGATGGCCAGGGTCACATCGAATGTGAGATCGCCCTTGGCGGGCACCGTCACCACTTCCGCGGTATGGATCTTCACCGCGCCATTGGCCACGTCGTTGGCGAACCGATAGGTCGGCCGCACTTTGAACGTCGCCGGCTTATCGGCGCGATTGAAGACGCGCACGCGCCGTTGCACCACCGCGTCCACAGCGACATCGACGAACCCGAAGCTCACGCCGCCGCTGCGAGTGCCCGTCTTCACGAGGTCGAAGCCATAGGCGCCGGCTGTCGCTTTGGCTGCGCGATCCACACGGACTTCACCACCGCCGATACGAGAGATCGGCGCCAGCGAATCTGGAATCACGCTGGAGGGGCTGCCTGGCTGCTCGATGCCGACTTCGGCATTGTTGATGAGCAGTTGTTTCAGACGCTGCGGAGCGACGTTCGGATACAACTGTTTCAGCAATGCAGCCGAGCCCGTCACCATCGGCGCCGCGCCGGACGTGCCGCCGAAGGCGTCGGACTGATTGCCCGAGCCCGACATCGCCGACACTGAAGCGCCCGGCGCGCCGATCTCTGGCTTGATGCGGAAGTCTTCGAACATCGGTCCGCGCGAAGACGTCGACACGACCGAGCTGATCAACGGGAAGACGTTGTCAGGATCGAAGCGCACGGTCGCGCCGCTGCGGATGGCATTCGCGTCGGCGAGGCTGATCATGTAGCCCGGAATCAAGATGGGCGTGCCCGCTTGGAACGCGCCATCGAACGGCGCGGTGCCGTCCACCATGCCGATGATGCCGACCAACGCGCCGCCCGCTTGAATGTTACGAATCTTGTCGGCGAACGCGCAGGTGCCGCGATTCACCAGCGCGATCACTCCAGTCAGCGAGCCTGCGGGGAAGGGCGTGCAACCGAGTGCGTTCGAAGGTGTGTACACCACTGGCGCAGTGATCGGCGAGGTCGGTTCGGGCGACCACGATTGATGAATCGCGCCACGATCCGCCGGCGTGACGGCCGGAGAAACAATCGTCATCAGATCGACAACCGCCGAAGGCACCGCGGTCTGCGCGACCGACAAGGCGGTGACCGAGGCAGCAGGCGAGCCCGTCACGAAAGGTTTATCCGAGCCGTTGCCCGCCGAGGCCACCGTGAACGCACCGAGCTTGGTGGCGCGATCGACCGCCGCGGACAGATCGTCGTCGAACGGCTGGCCGTAATTGGAGCCGAGCGACATGTTGATGATGTCGGCGCGATCGGAAGTGTCGCCGTCGCCGTTCGGGTCGACCGCCCACTCCATGCTCTGCATCAGCGCGATGCCGCTACAAGTCGAAGTCGGCACGGCGCAGGCTTTGATCGCATACAACTTCACGTCCGGCGCGACGCCGTCCTTGCCGCCGATGATGTCGGCGACGTGCGTGCCGTGACCGCCGAAGGTGCTTGCATCGGGAGCCGCGATCGGATCCGGGTCCGGAGCGAGCGGCGGACTGCCAGCCGCGCCCGACCAGGACTCGCCGACGAAGTCGTAGCCGCCGATGACTTTGGCGGTGGGGAACAGGCCGTCGGTGGTCGTGTTACGAGCATCGGCGGGTGACGTGCCCCATGCCGCTGCGTACGCAGCGGCAGTGCCTGCACCACCCAACGATGCATGCGTGTAGTCGATGCCGCTATCGATCACGGCAACGCGCACGCCTTTGCCGGTGACGCCCAGTCCTTGCATCGTTTCAGCGCCGATGTAAGGAACGGTTTCGCTGAGATCGCGCTTGTAGTTGCCCGCCGGCGCGACGCGAGTGACGGCGCGATCGCTCTCGATCGCTTTCACTTCGCTGGCGTCGAGCTCGAGAAACACTGTGTTCGCGACCAGCTGCACCGAGCCGATCACTGTCGCGCTGGGCGCAGACTGCGCGATGCGGCTGATAAATGCGGTTTGTTCGATGAGCACCTCGGCTTTCGACGTGCCGGCGCCGTCGCCGACGGCTGCGGTGTTCAGCGAGACTGCAACTTGAACCCGATTTGCGATCCCGGAGTCACGCAGCAGTTGCGTGACGTCGTTGAGCTGAGAGCGTGCCGGCGCTGGCATGCGTGACTCCAGACGTTTGGAGCCTGCCGCCGCAGCGCGCTGAGCGGCGCTGGCGTCGGCGGCCACTACCGTCAGCACGGTAGTGGCGATCAGCGACAGTGAGCCTACTGCCGCCCTCCTGCGAATGTTTCTTTGCATGATTGTCCCCTAGTTCTTGGATTCCGCCACTGACGGCGATCAGACGAACAGAGAAAAAAGGAAACGATCGCGCGGACATTCGCCATCGAGCGCGGCGTGCTGCATTCCGTGGCCAGACGGGTTAGGTCATGTGCGCAATCGCAGCGACCGACGCTACTCCTGCAGCGCAGCTAATTCAATAATGCAAAACCTGCCAGCGACGGCTGCACGAGACTCATCACTAACAAAAGTTAGGATGTATACAGACGAAGTGTCAATGCATTCGACACCCTCACAACGAGTGCGAAAAAATTTTTTGTTGGTGTTTTATTTCAGCTCCGCCAGCCAGTCGCGCGGCCGGAGGAAATCTGAATACAGGCGTGCTTCGGGCGAGCCGGGCTCGGGCGTCCAGTTGTATTCCCAGCGCACCAGCGGCGGCAGCGACATCAGGATGGATTCGGTGCGCCCGCCGGATTGCAGGCCGAACGAAGTGCCGCGGTCGTAGACCAGATTGAACTCGACGTAGCGGCCGCGTCGATACAGTTGAAACTGTCGTTCGCGCTCGCCGTGCGGATGATCCTTGCGGCGCGCGACGATGGGCAGGTAGGCGTCGAGGAAATGATCGCCGACGCTGCGCTGATAGGCGAAGCAGCGCTCGAAGTCCCATTCGTTCAAATCGTCGAAGAACAGGCCGCCGACGCCGCGGGTCTCGTTGCGATGCTTGAGAAAGAAATAGCGATCGCACCACTCCTTGTGCTTCGAATAAACATTCTCACCGAACGGCTGGCATGCCTGCTGCGCGGTCCGATGCCAATGCAGGACGTCTTCCTCGAAAGGATAGTAAGGCGTGAGATCGAAACCGCCGCCGAACCACCATGCGCCGGGTGCGCCGTTCTTCGGCATGGCAGAGAAGAAGCGCACGTTGGCGTGCGTGGTTGGGATGTACGGATTCCAGGGATGGAAGACCAGCGACACGCCGGTTGCCATCCATTGCGCGTCGGCAAGCTCGGGCCGCTGAGCTGTTGCGCTCGGCGGCAGACGCGAGCCCATCACGTGTGAGAAGTTGACGCCGGCCTGCTCGAACACGGAGCCATTACGTAGCACGCGACTTTCGCCGCCGCCACCTTCCGCTCGCTCCCAGCGATCGCGAATGAACGTGGCGCCGCCGTCGGCCTGCTCGATCGCCGAACAGATGCGATCCTGCAGTCCACGCAGGTAGGCGAGCACGGCATCGGCGTCGACAACCATCGAATCGTCTCCGGAAGATTGACTGCGGCCATGATGCGGCCACGATTGGATTCAGGGAAGTCGCAATCGACTTCCCTCGATAGCAGAGCGCGGACGCTCGTTACTTCGGCTTGGCCGGAGACTTGCTCTTCGCCGCCGTTTTCTTCGCGGCAGTCTTGGCGGCGGCGCGCACGGGTGCGGCGGTCTTGGCGGGCGCCTTGCTCGCACTCTTGGCCGTGGCTGAAGTCGGAGCCTTCGCGGTCTTTGCCGGCGTCGTCTTGCTCTTGGCCGCAGCCTTCAGTGGCTTCTCGGCTGGCGCGGCAGCGGCGGCCCCTTCAGCAGGCTTGGCAGTCTTCTTCGCGAATCGACCGAAGCGGCCCTTGCCACGTTCCGGCGCGGCGGCGAGCAACTCCTTACATTCGTCCAAGGTGAGCGTCTTGGGATCGCGCTCCTTGGGAATCTTGGCGTTCTTCACCTTGTCGGTGATGTATGGGCCGAAGCGGCCGTTCAGCACCTGAATGCCGGCCTCTTCGAAATTCAGAATGGTGCGATTCGCATCCAGCTCTTCCTTGGCCTTGATGAGCTCCAGCGCGCGCGGCAACTCGATGGTGTACGGATCGTCGTCCTTGATGGAGACGAACTTCTTCGCGCCATATTGAATGTATGGACCGAAGCGGCCGATGGCGACGCGGATCGAGTGACCATCCGCCGCCTGGCCCAATGTTCGCGGCAACGTGAACAACTCCAGCGCTTCCGGCAGCGTGATGGTGTCCATGCGCTGCGTCGCCTTGAGGCTGGCGAACTTCGGCTTCTCTTCGTCGTCCTTGGTGCCCATCTGCACGAACGGGCCGTACTTGCCGTAGCGAACCGAAATGGGTTTGCCGGTGACGGGATCGTTGCCGAGCTCGCGTGCTTCGGACACATCTTCACGCGTGACCGTTTCATCGACGACGTCGACGCGCTCTTTGAATTCGCTCCAGAAGCGCTCCAGCACCGGCACCCAGGCTTCGCGGCCGTCGGCGATTTCGTCGAGGTCGTCTTCCATCTTGGCGGTGAAGCCGTACTCGACGTAGTGATGGAAATTGCGCGTCAGGAACTTGTTGACGATCTTGCCCAGATCGGTGGGCACGAAGCGGCGATTGACCAGCTCCGTATATTTTTTGTTGACCAGGGTCGAGATGATGCTGGCGTACGTCGAAGGCCGGCCGATGCCGTGCTCTTCGAGCGCCTTCACCAGGCTCGCTTCGGAGAAGCGCGGCGGCGGCTCGGTGAAGTGCTGTTCGCCACGCAAGGCGAGCAGTGCGACTTCGTCGCCCACTTCCATGGCCGGCAGGATGCGGTCGTTGTCGTCGTCGACCGTGTCGTCCTGGCCTTCCTTATAAACGGCGATGTAGCCCGGCTTCACCAGCGTCGAGCCGTTGGCTCGCAACACGGCCGTCGAGCCTTCGCGCTTGGCGCTCGTTCCCGGCACCAGGTCCACGGCCACGGTGTCGTACACGGCCGCTTCCATCTGGCTCGCGACCGCGCGCTTCCAGATCAGGCTGTAGAGCTTGAACTGATCGTTGTCGATCTTGCCGGCGAGACGCTCGGGTGTGACCGCCGCCGAGGTCGGACGAATGGCTTCGTGCGCTTCCTGGGCGTTCTTCGACTTCGTCTTATAAGTCCGCGGCGAGTCGGGCAGCGCATCGGCGCCGTACATGCTGCCGATGACCTGCCGGATTTCGGCCACGGCCTCGGCGGCCAGGTTCAGCGAGTCGGTACGCATATAAGTGATGAGACCGACCGCGCCTTCGCCGAAATCGACGCCTTCGTACAACTGCTGCGCGAGGCGCATGGTGCGCTGAGCGCCGAAGCCGAGCTTGCGGGCGGCTTCCTGTTGCAGGGTCGAGGTGGTGAACGGCGGCGACGGATTGCGCCGGCGCTGCTTCTTGTCGATGTTGGCGACGCTGAGCTTGCCCTTGGCGGCGTTCTCGATGGTCGTGCGCACATCGGTGGCCTGGCCTTCGTTGGTCACCGTGAACTGTTCGACCTTCTCGCCGCGATACTCGATGAGGCGCGCCGGGAATGTTTGTTTGGACTTCTCGGCGTCGGCGTCGATGGTCCAGTACTCGCGCGGCTTGAAGGCGAGGATTTCCTCCTCACGCTCGCAGATCATGCGCAGCGCCGGACTCTGCACGCGGCCCGCGGAGGCGCCCGGCAGACCCGCTTTTTTCCAAAGCAGCGGCGAGATGTTGAAACCGACCAGATAATCGAGCGCGCGACGCGCCTGCTGCGCGTTCACCAGATCCTGCGAGATGTCGCGCGGCTGGCCGATGGCTTCCTTGATGGCGTTCTTGGTGATCTCGTAGAACACCACGCGATGCACGTCCTTGCCGTCGAGCACGCCTTGTTCCTTGAGCAGTTCGGTGAGATGCCAGGAAATGGCCTCGCCCTCGCGGTCAGGGTCGGTCGCCAGATACAAGGCGTCGGATTTCTTCAGCGCCTTGGCGATCGCCTGAACGTGCTTCTCGTTCTTTTCCAGGATCTGATAGCGCATGGCGAATTTGCGCTTCGGATCGACCGCGCCTTCCTTGGGCACCAGGTCGCGCACGTGGCCATACGACGCCAGCACCTCGAAATTTTTTCCGAGGTACTTCTTGATGGTCTTCGCCTTTGCAGGCGATTCCACGATGACTAGATTCTTCTGCTCCATAAAAAAAGAAACCGCGGTGGCCGCGGTGCTGCTGAATTCGGCGTGGTATTAACTGCCGCTCTTCAGTGCACCACTTGCAGACGGTTATCGAATACCAAGTCCTCCATCCGCAGGTAAGCGCTCTGTTGGCCCGGCTGGCTGAACAGCACCATGAGCACCACCCACTTCACCTGTTCAATGTCGATCTGTTGCACATCGAGCGCCAGGAGGCGGTCGATGACCAGTTCACGCTGCGCGGGGCTGATGATGCCGATGTTCTCCAGGTACAGGATGTACCCGCGGCAGTCCGTGTCGAGCCGCGCCTGTTCTCGCGCGTCGAAGATGCGAATCGCTCGCGATCCGGGAATCCCCCCCACGCGGTTCGGATCGGCCGACAGCTGCTCGAGCCATTCCAGCGCGCGGCCCACTTCTCGTTCGGAAAAACCAGCTCGTTCCAGTTCGTCCCGGAGTGTGTCGCGGTCGGGTTCGGGGGCGCAGTCCAAGTCGGCGTCGAAGTAATTCTCGAAGAGATAGATCAGGATATCGAGAACGCTTTCCTTCATTTCGCTGCCTTAACCAGGGACGCGCGCCGGACATAAAGTCCGCCAGGGCAGGCGTCGATGCGCGCCTCCAATTCGAGGATCAGCAGCATGGACGCTACCTCGTCGGCCTTGAGCCCGGTGCGTGCGATCAAATCGTCGACACTGGCCGGCTCGAAGCCGAGCGCATCTAACAGGATTTCATACCCTTTGTCCAATGCCGGGGATAAAACTGCTGCAGTTTCAGCGGTTTTCGCATCGGCGCGGGCATGCTCGCGGAGCACGCCGGTCAGTGGGCCCAGCTCGACGAATATATCGTCGGCGGTTTCCGCCAGCTTCGCGCCCTGCCGGATCAATCGATGACAGCCACGCGCCAGCGCGTTGTGGATCGAGCCCGGAATCGCGAACACTTCGCGGCCCTGCTCGGCGGCCAGTCGGGCTGTAATCAACGATCCGCTCCGCACCGCAGCCTCCACCACCAGCGTGCCCAGTGACAATCCACTGATAATGCGATTGCGCCGAGGGAAGTTATTTCTGCTCGCCGGCGCACCCAGAGGAAGTTCGCTGACCAGCGCGCCGCTGGATGCAATCTCCTCCGCCAACCCAGCATTGGCGCGGGGGTAGGCAATATCAAGCCCCGTGCCGCACACCGCGACGGTGCGCCCGCCGCTCTCGAGAGCGCCTCGATGCGCGGCGGCGTCGATGCCGATGGCAAGGCCGCTGGTGATCGCGAAGCCCGCACGAGTCAGGTGTGCGGCAAATTGTCGCGCATTGTCCAGGCCGGCGCGGGTGGGATTGCGCGAGCCAACGATCGCCAGTTGCGGAAGGCTGAGCAGATCAGGATCGCCGCGCACTAGCAGTGCGGCTGGCGCATCGGAAAGCTCCGCCAGCAGGGCGGGGTAGCGAGGAGAGCCTGATGGAATGAAATGATGCCCGGGCCGCTCGAGCCAGCGCTGGTGCCGTGCAAGCAATTGGTCCAGCGTTCCCGCGCAACAGCCGGGAATCCGCGCCACGCTCAGCCATGTTTCGAGCTCGTCCATGAGCCCGGAAACATAAGCTGAACCCAACCGCGCTCATGGATTTTTAGCGCGGTCTCCCTGACGAATTTCGTGCGTGGTTTCCATCACCAACGCGTAGCTCAGGTTATCGAAGGCTTTGAACACCATGATCACGCCGGCGCGCTCGTCGGGCAGCTGCACGTTGTTACCGAAATTCGAGCTGCGGCCCGTGCGGCGCGCCGCGAGGCCGCCCTCTGCGAAGGTGTCGCGCACCACGCCGCCGCGCTGATACGCGGCGAGAATGTGTCCGGGCTCCAGACCGTCGTTGCTGCCGCGGTTGAGTGCGACAACCTGGTACTGACCCATCACGGTGTGGCTGCGCACGGCGATGATGCTTGCGTCGATTTCGTCGCTGGGCGCGTGCGGCACGAAGTCCACATTCACTTCCACCGACTCCGGGAACAACTTGTCGCCTTGCAGGACTTCGCGAGCCGAATCCGTCATCACCAGCTTGGCGGGATCGCCTTCGGTCGCCACCGGGCCGGAGCCGACGTAAATGCCCGAGTAACCCAGCAGCTTGTTGTTGTCCGGATCGCGCAGTTCTTCCTCGACGTGCACAACGCTGTAGCGGGTTTCCGCCGCCGCGTCTTCGATGCCGCGTGCGTACACTTCGTTGCCAATCGCGCCGATCATGTGCGAGTCGCGCATCGCGACCACGTACGGCGCGGTCTTCACCTCGTCCTTGCTCAACAGCGTCGGCCGGCCCATGAAGCTGGCGACGATGTCATACGGGATGGCGGTGACAGCCTGGCTGAGCGGCTGCCGGCGCACTTCGGGCGACAGGCGCTTGCCGCCGCGACCGCTTTCGACTGTCTCGCCGCCACGCTGGGCCACGGTCAGGCGGGGCTGGCCGTCGATGTACACCAGCTTCAGCACGTCGCCGGGATAGATCAGGTGCGGGTTGGCGACCTGCGGGTTCACGTACCAGATTTCGGGCCAGTACCAGGGCTCGCGCAGGAACACCTTGGAGATGTCCCAGAGGGTGTCGCCGGTCTTGACCACGTATTGATCGGGGGCGTCGGCGGTCAGCGGAATGTTGCTGCCGGAGCCGACAGTCTGTGCCGGGCCGTCCTGGGCCAGAATGCTCGGGGGCGCCAGCACGCCCGCGGTGACGGTCAGGCCAGCGACCAGGCTGAGCAGAATCGCCGGACGAAGTGCCAGATTCGCAGTTTTCATGCGCTCAACGAGCTCCCATTAGAGATCCCTGCCGAACGGTTGTTGCGTCGCGTAAGCCTCTGTATAGGCGCGCAAAAACCCACTCGGGGCCGACATTAAGTTCAACAGTGGCCGAACTTTAGCAGCAACATTGCAACGAGTGCAGAAATGGGCTCCCAGCCCGAGACGTGGTTCTCATTCCTGCTCCAGGCGTGCCGATTGGCGCTTTCTATCGCCGTCTTTGGCACGAAACACTTGTTTCCGGCCAAATCGGCTGCAGACTACGCAGACCGGAACTGGACGGCAGTTTCCACCTTTTGACCCTTTCGAACATGGCACTACTTCCGATTCTCGAATTCCCGGACCCGCGCCTGCGCACCAAAGCGCAGCCCGTGGAACAGGTGGATGCGGGCCTGCGCAAGCTGATCGACGACATGTTCGAGACCATGTACGCCGCGCCCGGCATCGGGCTGGCCGCCACCCAGGTGAACGTTCATAAACGGTTGCTGGTCCTGGACATCAGCGAAAAGCGCAATGAGCGCCTGGCGCTGATCAACCCGGAAATCGTCAGCCACAGCGGCATGGAGGAGACCGAGGAGGGCTGCCTGTCGGTCCCCGGCATCTACGAGAAGGTCAAGCGCGCCGATCAGATCCGCGTGCGAGCCCTGGACCGCGACGGCAAGCAAATCGAATTCGACGCCGACGGCTTGCTGGCCGTGTGCATTCAGCATGAGATGGATCACCTGGAAGGCAAGCTGTTCGTCGACTATCTCTCCGACCTGAAGCGCACGCGCATTCGCAAGAAGCTGGAGAAGGAGCGCAAAGAGAAGGCCGACGCAGCCGCTCGCGCTCGCTCCAAAGCGCTTTGATCTTCAGGACCGGCGGCGCTACACCCGCGCCGCCGGTCAAGTCCGCGCTTTCTCCGGTCTTCCTCGCTGGAAGACCTTCCGCTCTTTGAGCGGCCCAAGAACAACTACAATGCCCCCTGACTGAGTCATCGCTGAGCTTTCGATGTCCCCGCCGCTGTCCCTCATTTTCGCCGGCACGCCCGAGTTCTCCGTGGCCGCGCTCGAAGCGCTGGTCGCTTCGCGGCATCGCGTGCTCGCTGTTTATACGCAGCCGGATCGGCCCGCCGGTCGCGGGCAGCAGGTCACGATGAGCGCGGTGAAGCAATGTGCGCTCAAGCATCAGTTGCCGGTCGAGCAACCGCAGACTTTGAAAGATCCCGCCGCCGTGGAGAGGCTGGCGCAATGGTCGGCCGATCTGATGATCGTGGTTGCGTATGGCTTGCTGCTGCCGAAGAACGTGTTGGACACACCTCGTTTGGGATGCGTGAACATTCACGCGTCGCTGTTGCCGCGGTGGCGAGGCGCTGCACCGATTCAACGAGCCATCCAGGCGGGAGACAAAGAGAGTGGCGTGACCATCATGCAGATGGACGTCGGTCTCGATACCGGGCCAATGTTGCTCGAACGAGTGACTCCTCTCGATCCACGCGACACGGGCGGTACATTGCATGATCGTCTGGCGAGGCTGGGCGCCGAAGCTGTACTGGCAGCGATCGAAGCGATCGCCGCCGGTAAAGCGACGCCGCGCGAGCAGCCGAAGGAAGGCGCTACGTACGCGGCGAAGATTCGTAAGGAAGAAGCGTTGATCGACTGGTCCAAGCCGGCCGTCGAAATCGATCGACTGGTGCGTGCGTTCAATCCGTGGCCGATCGCAGAGACACGTTGGAACGGTCAGCAATTACGCGTGTGGGAATCGCTGCCCATCGATAAGCAAACATCCGCCGCGCCGGGCACAGTCGTCGCGGCGAGTGACGCAGGCATCGAAGTCGCCACGGGCGAAGGAACGTTACAACTCACTCGCGTGCAGGCGGCAGGTCGCAAGGCCATGCCGGCCGCGGATTTCCTCAGAGCGCATCGCCCCGAGGGCGCGGTTCTTGGCTCGTGAGCGCATCAGCTGCAGTCAGAGCGAAAGCCGCGAAAATCGTCGCGGATGTTGCCGAGCGCGGCCGGTCGCTCGATGCCGCGTTGAGCGCAGAAAGCTCGGCCAATAAGCAAGAGCGCGGGCTGCTCCGCTCGCTGAGTTACGACAGCATTCGCTGGTATATCCGGCTCGACGCGTTGCTCGCGCGTCTGCTGAGTCGCCCGAATCAAACGCTCGATCCGGAAATTCGCGCGCTCACCATCGTCGGCTTGTGTCAGCTGATATACACGGATATTCCCGCGCATGCGGCGGTCGCTGAAACCGTCGCTGCAACCCGACTATTGAAACAACCGCGCGCTGCCGGCTTTGTTAACGCGATTCTGCGCCGCTGTCAGCGCGAGCATGCCAAGCTGCTGCCGCAGATCGATCGCGATCTCGCCGTGCGCACGGCACATCCGCGCTGGCTGGTCGAAGAACTTCGTAAAGACTGGGGCGATCGCGCCAGCGACATTCTCGACGCCAACAATCGACGCCCGCCGTTTTGGATTCGCGTGAATCGGCTCCGCGTGACGCCTGCGAACTATCGGGAACAATTGCAGGCCAGGCAGATCGGCGTGGCCGCCAGCATGTTCGAGGACACGGCGTTACTGCTCGACCGGGCCATGGATGTCAGTGAATTGCCGGGCTTCGACGCCGGTCTGGTTTCGGTGCAGGACGCAGCCGCGCAGCTCGCTGGCCATCTGCTCGATCCGCAGCGGGACGAGCGAATCCTCGATGCGTGCGCCGCGCCCGGTGGCAAGACCGGTCATCTGCTGGAGCTCTCGTCTGAACTTGCCGCGCTGACCGCGGTCGATGTTTCTCCCGAGCGGCTGACGAGAGTCACGCAGAATCTGCAGCGGTTGCAACTCACCGCGCAGGTGCTAGCCGGCGACGCCGCCGAGCCCAAGAGTTGGTGGGACGGCAAACCGTTCAATCGCATCCTGCTGGATGTGCCGTGCTCGGCGACCGGCGTGATCCGTCGTCACCCGGATATCAAGTTGCTGCGTCGGAGCGATGACATCGCGGCGCTGGCGGCGCGGCAGTCGCAGCTGTTGCGGACCTCGTGGTCGCTGTTGCAGCCGGGCGGCCGATTGCTTTATGCGAGTTGCTCCGCCCTACAGGCGGAGACCGTTGCCGTGATCGATGATTTTCTGCGCGCCGAGCCGGGCGCGCGTGACGTTACGGACCGAAGGCTGCAAGAGTTGCCAGACTGGTCGAGACAGGTCCCGGCAGCGCACGAGGGAACGCGCTCGGGCGTTCATGGCTTAAGAATCGCGGCGGGCTCCGCCAGCATGGATGGTTTTTATTATGCTCTGCTCGAGAAGCCGTGCTGAAGCATGGCCCAGCACCTGGCCTGATCCCATGACCCCAGTCGCCCGCAATCTCGGTTAAGGACCCTTCGTGGCGGTACGCCCAACCTGTCGCGATGTGCTTTGCCCCGGTAGCCTGGACTGGATCGTCCAGCGGCTATGCTGGGCAGGACGCCCGAATGCCGGGGGCGCAGGGATGCGCAGGACCGGCACCGCATGGCTCATGGCGGTGCTCGGCTGCGTGCTCGTCGCCAGCGGCGCGTTCGCCCAGGCCCCGCCGGCGCGGTTCGAAGTGCGCTCCGCCTATGTCGAGCCGGCCGAGGGCGTGTTCGAGCTGAACGCCACGCTCAATTTCGATTTGCCCGAGGGCGCGCGGGCCGCGATCCGCGAAGGCGTGCCGCTCACCGTGCACCTGGAGATCGTGGTCAAGCGCAAGCGCAGTTACTGGCTGGACGAAACGGTCGCGACGCTGGATCAGTCCTACGAGCTGGCGTACCGTGCGCTGAGCGAGCGCTATCTGGTGCGCAACTTGAATAGCGGCGAACAAGCGTCGTATGCGACGCTGGACGCCGCGCTCGACGCGCTGCGCGTGATCAGCCGCCTGCCCATCCTGGACCAGGCGCTGGTGTCGCCGAACCGGCGGCACGAAATCAGCGTACGCGGCAATCTCGATGTGCGCACGATGCCCGACGCCTTGCGCTTCGTGCTGTTCTGGTCGGATGACTGGCGGCAGCGCAGCGAGTGGTACACATGGTCGCCGCAACTCTGAAACGCACACTGGTCTCGATCCTGGTGCTCATCGGATCGGGGCTGTGGGTGGCTGCGCTGCTCATCATGGCGCAGACCGTGCAGCAGTCGGCGCACTTCAGCGATCTGCATCCTTTCATCGTCGGCGTGAACGTTGCGGGCCTGCTGGTCCTGCTGATTCTCATTGGCGGTCGTCTCGCGCAGCTGGTGCGCGACTGGCGCAAGCGAGTCGTCGGCTCTCGGCTCGAAGCGCGCATGGTGTGGATGTCGGCGACGCTGGCCATGGCGCCACTGTTGCTGGTGTTCTATTTCTCGGTGGTGTTCCTGAACCGCGGCATCGACAGCTGGTTCCACGTCGAGATTCGCCAGGGACTGGAAGACGCGCTGAAATTGTCGCGCGCCGCGCTCGACCTGCGCATGCGCGAATATCTGGAGCGCACGCGTTCCGTGGCGGCCCGCATCGCTCCGGTTCGTGTAGGCGCATTCCAGGCGCTGGATGAATTGCGGCGTGAGAACGAAGCAGTGGAATTGACGCTGCTCGCTTCCAACAGCCGCATTCTCGCCACCAGCTCGGATCGGCTGGGCGAGATCGTGCCCGCGCCGTTGAGCGATGAAATGACCATGCAGGTCCGGCAAGGTCGCGATTACGTCGCGCTCGATCCCGCGGCCGGCGGTGGTTATCTGGTGCGCACGGCGGTCCGCGTGCCGCAGGTGTTGCCGGGCGACGAGCTGCGTGTGTTGCAGGCGATATATCCCATCGAGCGGCGGCTCGGCGAGCTGGCCGATACGGTGGAGTCGTCGTATCAGCGTTACGGCGAGAAAGCGCGGCTGCGCGAGCCGTTGAAGACCAGCTTTACTCTGACACTGACATTGGTGTTGCTGCTGTCGTTGTTCGGGGCACTGTACGGCGCCTTCTGGGCCGCGCGACGGCTGGTGCGTCCTATTCAAGATCTGGTGGTGGGCACGCGCGCGGTGGCCAAAGGCGATTTCGATTTGCGTTTGCCGCTGACCTCGCACGACGAGATGGGCATCCTGGTCCACTCGTTCAACGACATGACCAAGCGGCTGGCGCGATCACGCGAGGAGACTCGGCGTGTCCAACAGGCGGTCGAGGCGGAGCGCGCCAATCTGGCGGTGATTCTGGCGCGCTTGTCCACGGGTGTGATCTCGCTGGAGGCCGATCAGACCATCCGCACGGCGAACCAGGCGGCGTGTTCGATTCTCGGCGTGGACGTGGACGCGCTCATCGGCAAGCCGCTCGCGCAGACGGGCAGCGATGGCACGCTATTCGACCAGTTCCAGTCCGCTTGCAGCGCGCACCTGGCCGCGGGCCTGAGCGAGTGGCGCGAACAGCTGGTGCTCCAGGGCGAATCGACCCGCCGTATCCTGATGTGCGCCTGTACTACCCTGTCGGGCGAGGACCAGACGCCCAGCGGTTACGTCATCGTGTTCGACGACATCACCACCCTGCTGCAGGCCCAGCGCGACGCCGCTTGGGGCGAGGTGGCGCGCCGGTTGGCCCACGAGATCAAGAACCCACTGACTCCCATCCAGCTGTCCGCGGAACGGCTGCGCCGTAAGCTGTTGGGGCATATCGACGAGACACAGGGGCAGGTGCTGGATCGCGCGACCCATACCATCGTCCAGCAGGTCGAGGCCATGAAGGAGATGGTCAACGCCTTCAGCGAATACGCGCGCGCGCCGGAGATGGATGTGTCACGCTTCGACCTGAACCAGCTCATCGGCGAAGTGGCGGAGCTGTATCGCGCGCCGGGCCGGCCGGGCACGACCCTGCAACTGCAGCCGGGGCTGCCGGACATCGAAGCCGACCGTGGCCGCATGCGACAGATCATTCATAATCTGCTGGCCAATGCCTGGGAAGCGTTGGAAGGCGTGGCGAATCCCTCGGTGCGCGTGGGCACGCGGCTGATCGAGAAGGGCAGCAGCGGGGTCACGACGGGCCGGGCGGTGGAGATCGTCGTCGAGGACAGTGGACCGGGCTTCCGGCCGGACGTGATCGGCCAGGTGTTCGATCCTTATGTAACGACCAAACCGAAGGGCACGGGCCTGGGGCTCGCGATCGTGAAAAAAATAGTCGAAGAACACGGCGGCGCCATAGATGCCGATAATGTACGCACAGGAGGTGCGCGGGTGTGTATCGAGTTGCCGTTGACTGCGGTCCGCGGCGGCGGTCCGATTCGCGAACGGCGCACCGGACCGAGGAGGGAGCGGGCATGAGTGCAGCGCGCATATTAGTCGTCGATGACGAAAGCGAGATCCGCGGGCTTCTGAAGGAGATCCTGGCGGACGAAGGTTACGAGGTGGACGTCGCCGCGGACGCCGCGGAGGCGCGCTCCGCTCGTGCGGCCCACGATCCCGATCTGGTCCTGCTCGATATCTGGATGCCCGATACGGACGGCATCACTTTGCTCCGTGAATGGGTGCAGCCCAATGGCAGCTCGTGCCCCGTGGTCATGATGTCGGGCCACGGCACGGTCGAGACCGCGGTCGAAGCAACTCGGCTCGGCGCGTTCGATTTCGTCGAGAAGCCGCTGTCGCTGGCCAAGTTGCTCCGTACCGTGGAGCGGGCGTTGGATTCCGGCCGTAACAAGCGGCAGAGCGCTCGCTCGCTGGTGCCGCCGCTGATTGCGCCTGTGGGTAAGAGCCGAGCGATGGCCGCGCTTCGGGAGCAGGTCCAGCAGGTCTCTCCCCATGAGACGCCGGTGCTCATCATCGGTGAGCCGGGCAGCGGTCGCGAAGCTTTCGCTCGCTACATTCATTCCTTGAGCCCGCGCGCGCAGGGGCCGTTTGTGCAATTGGTTGCCACCGGCGTCAGCGACGAGGGCGCCGCTGCGGCGTTACACGGCACTGAGGATTCGAACGGCGTGCACGCCGGCGTGTTCGAGCAGGCCGCCGGCGGTGTGTTGTTCATCAACGGCGTCGAAGATCTGCCGCCTAAGGCGCAAGGGCTGTTGGTCGCCGCGTTGGAGACGCGCACGTTTACGCGCGTTGGCGGCGCGACGCCGGTGAATACAAATGTTCGGATCATCGGGTCCGCGACGTCGCGATTTTTGAATGCCGAGGGCACGGGCGTGCGGCTCGAGCTGCTGTCGCGGCTGAATGTCATTACTTTGAATGTGCCGCCGCTGCGTGATTACGCGCAGGATGTGCCGGACTTGTTACGTCACTACGTCGATCGTCTGGTCGACGAACAGCATCTGCCTTTCCGCCGCTTCGGCGTGGCTGCTCAGAATCGACTGCGCAATTATCCTTGGCCGGGCAACGTTCGTGAGCTGCGTAATCTCGTGCAGCGGTTGTTGATCCTTGGCGGCGAAGAAGAGATTCGCCTCGATGAGATCGAGCGGGAGCTCGCCGCGCACGCTCCGACCAACGAGCCGTTGGTGAAACAGGATCTGCTGGCGCTGCCGCTTCGCGAGGCTCGCGAGCATTTCGAGCGAGCTTACTTGCAGCAGCAGCTTATCCTTTGCAACGGCAAAGTCGGCCAACTCGCCAAGCGCGTGGGCATGGAGCGCACCCACCTCTACCGCAAACTCCGCTCCCTCGGCGTCGACTTCCGCCAACTCGCCGAAGACTGAGAGGCCTTGCCGCTTGCGCTCTCGCGCGCGGCTTTCGCTGACGCGATTGGCGCTGCGCGCCGTGCGCGGACGCGTTGCGCGCAGCCTGGCGGCAGAGCTGTGGCGCAGGTGGGGGTCTTGGGAAACTCGCGAGCGTCTTCAACGTTGGCTTAAAGTCGTTCGATGGTGCCCGCACGATTAGCTCGGCTGCTGCGTTGAGGGCAGTATCGCTCGATCGCGCTGTCGCGCTCCGAGCTGCAACGCGCGTCGTCATTTGTACAGCCGGCGTGCAGCGGCTTGCTCGAATGACCGCGGCGGTACAGTCACCGTGGTTGCGAACATCCCAAGACCCCCACCTACGCCCCAGCTCGAAGATGCACGATTCGATGCCTCACGTTTCCGCAGAAACTCCGAAAGTTAAATTCCGGCCCGGCCGGCAAAGTCGACGCCCCGCGAGCTCGACTCGATGTTTCCCCACCAACGTGGCGGTCAGCGAATCGGAGATCGGCTCGATTCCGGTCCTGCTCCCTTGGCGAACTTCTCTTCGGCGATAGCGCCCACCGCGTGAGCTACTCGCCGACGCGGATAACCAACGCGTCGATTTGAGCCTGGCGAAGTTTGCTGCGAGTGTCTTCGAGTTTCTGCAGGTTGGTGATGGGACCGACGCGGACTCGGTGCCAGGTGTCCTTATCGATGGTCACCTTTTGGATCTTGGACTCGACGCCCTGCATGGCAATCAGCGCGCGGACGCGGTCGGCGTCCTTGTGATTACGGAACGAGCCGGCCTGGAGAATGTAAGCGCCGGGCTTCTCCACCGGGCCGGCGACGACGGCGGGGGCGGCGCCGCTGCGGGAATCCTGTTCGGGGATGACGACTTCGTACTTCGGGAGCATTTCGTAGAAGTCGAACTCCTGCGTCTCCGCTTCCTTCTGTGAAGCGGGCGCAGGCTTGTTCTCCGCCTGGGCGTCGTCGCGGACCATAGGAGCGGCGGTCTGCTGAGAAGCGAGGCGAGCTTCGGTGCGGCGGTCGAAGAGATAAACGCCCAAGGCGACGGCCAGCCCGAGCGCCAGGCCGCAGACGAAGCCGGCCATGCCCGATAAGCCGGACGAACCGCCGGAACGACGTTTGGAATGCTTGTAGTCCTTGGCCATGAAGGAAAAATCGAAAACCGATCAGCAGGAAACGAATCTCAGCCACGCGCCTGGCGAAGCGCCAGTCGCGTAATTTTGCGCCGGCGCACTATTCCTCACCAGCGGCTTTTTTCGGTTCCATCCACTCGGGCGCGGACACGCCGAGCAGTTTCAGGCCGTTCTCCAGGACCTGGCGGGTGGCGCCGACCAGGTTCAAGCGCGCGTTACGCAGCTTCACGTCATCGATGATGAACTTGTGCGCGTTGTAGTAGGCATGGAAGTCGCCCGCCAGCTCACGCAGGTAATGCGCGAGCTGATGCGGCTCGAGAGCGCGCGTGGCGTTCTCCAGCAACTCGGGATAGTAGGTCAGTCGACGGATCAGCGCTTTCTCGTGAGGCTCTGTTAGCAGCTGAACGTGCGCCTCGCCAACTTCTCGTTCGTGCGTGAGTCCTTTCTCCTGCAGCTGACGGAAGACGCTACAAACGCGCGCGTGCGCCATCTGCACGTAGTAAACGGGATTCTCTTCACCCTCGGCCAGCGCGAGGTCGATATCGAACACGAACTCCGAATCCGCCTTCCGCGACACCAGGAAGAAGCGGAACGCATCGCGCCCCACCCAGTCGACCAGATCGCGGACCGTCACATACGAACCCGCGCGCTTGGAAATCTTCACTTCCTCGCCGGCGCGCATGACCTTCACCATCTTGTGAAGCACGTAGTCCGGATAGCCTTTCGGGATCCCGATGTTCAGCGCCTGCAACCCCGCGCGCACGCGCGCGATCGTGCCGTGGTGATCCGTGCCCTGCACGTTGATGGCGCGGAAGAAACCACGCTGCCACTTCGTGACGTGATATGCGACGTCAGGAAGGAAGTAGGTGTAGGTGGCATCCGATTTCCGCATGACGCGATCTTTGTCGTCGCCGAAGTCGGTGGTCTTCAGCCATAGCGCGCCATCCTTCTCGTAAGTGTGGCCGCTCGCGATCAGGCCTTGTACGGTCGAGTCGACCTTGCCGTCGCTGTACAGGCTCGACTCCAGGTAATAGGTGTCGAAGCGCACGCCGAACTTCTGCAGATCCATGTCCTGCTCGTGGCGTAGACAGGTGACCGCGAAGCGACGGATCGCATCGAGATCCTCGATCTTGCCGCTCGCGCGGATCGGTTCGCCGTCGAACGCGTGCACGGTCTTGCGCGCGAGGAAGTCGTTAGCGATGTCCTGGATGTATTCGCCCGCGTACCACCCTTCCTGCCATTCCGGATCGCCGGGCTTGAAGCCGCGCGCGCGGGCCTGGACGGACAGCGCCAGGTTTTGAATCTGCACGCCGGCGTCGTTGTAGTAGAACTCACGGCTGACCGGATGGCCCTGTGACTGCAACAGCGCCGCGAGCGCATCGCCGAGCGCCGCCTGCCGACCATGTCCGACATGCAACGGACCCGTGGGATTCGCGGAAACGAATTCCACGACCACGTTCTGCCCAGCGCCGCGCTTGTTGTAACCGTACGCCACGCCGAGATCGAAGATTCGCGAGAGCTCCTGCTGATACGCCTGTGGCGACAGATGGAAGTTGATGAAGCCCGGACCCGCGATCTCGATCTTGTCGACCAGCTCGCTCGCCGGGATGCAATCGACGATGGCCTGCGCCAGCTGCCGCGGGTTCTTGCGCGCGGGCTTGGCCAGCTGCAACGCAATGTTGGTGGCGAAATCGCCGTGTGCGGCGTCGCGCGTGCGCTCGACATCCACCGTGGGATGCACATCCGCGGGGACAATGTCGGCCGGCAAACAGGCCAGGGCGGCCTGCACTAGGCGTTCGATCTGGTACTTCACAAAGAGCAGGGAAAAAGTGGGTTCACGACAGTGTACTCAACTCAACTCGGCCGCATCCACATCGATCGACCATCGGACCTTCCGGGCCTCCGGCAGCATGCCGAGGGCGGTCAGCCAGCCGCTCATGAATCGTTGTAAGGGCGAGTGGGTGGGTGCGTGCAGAAGCAGTTGCGCGCGGAAGCGGCCGGCGCGGCGCTCCATGGGCGCGGGCGCGGGACCGAGCAGCTTCACGCCGCGAACCATATAGTCGTCGGCGAGGGCGCGGGCGGCGTGCAGGAATTGCAGCGGAGCCTCTTGATCGGCTGCTTCCGCACGCAGGAGCGCGATCCGCGCGAATGGCGGCCAGTTACTTTGTTCACGTTCTGTCAACGCGCCGTCCGCAAACGCTGCGTAGCCGCCCGTCAGCAGCAGTGTAAGTAACGGATGATCCGGATATTCCGTCTGGATCAGCACTTCGCCCGCGCGCTCGGCGCGACCGGCGCGGCCGGCGACCTGGACGATGGTCTGGGCGAGGCGCTCCGGCGCGCGAAAATCCGTGCTGAACAGGCCCTGGTCGGCGTTCAGCACGACCACCAGTGTGACTTTGGGAAAGTCATGCCCTTTGGTCAGCATCTGCGTGCCGACCAGGATGCGGATCTCGCCGCTGTCCACGCGGGCCAGCGTTGCTTCCAGCTCGCCTTTACGCCGCATGCTGTCGCGATCGATGCGCGCGAGCGGAAAGCCGGTAAATAAGTTCTCAAGCGTCTCTTCGATCCGCTCCGTGCCCTGGCCCACCGGTTTCACATCGGCGAAACAGTTGGGGCATCCCTCGATCAACGGTTCCTGCGAGCCGCAGTGATGACAGATGAGGTCGCGTCCGCGCGTGTGCACGGTGAGGTGCGCGTCGCATCGGCGGCAGTGCGCGGACCATCCGCAGGTCGGGCAGAACAGCACCGGCGCATAACCGCGGCGGTTGATGAACAGCATTACTTGTCCGCCCGCATCCAGATGACGACGAATGGCCATCACCGTCGGCGTGGCGATTCCCTGCGTGGTCGCGTTCTTACGCAGGTCCACGAGGAACAGTTTGGGCGGTCGCGCGCTGCCCGCGCGCTCCGGCAGCCGCGAGAGCGTCTCTGGCTGTTTTCGAGCGCGAGCCAATGTTTCCAGCGAGGGCGTGGCGGAACCGAGCACGACGGGAATGCCGAGCCGCTGTGCGCGCACCAGCGCCAGGTCGCGCGCGGAATAACGAAACCCATCTTGCTGCTTGAAGGAGGGATCGTGTTCCTCGTCGATGATGATCAGCCCGGGCTGTGGGAGCGGGCTGAAAATCGCGGAGCGCGTGCCAATGATGATTCGCGCCGTCCCTTCACGCGCGTCGCGCCATGCGGTCAAGCGCTCGGTGTCGTTCAAACCGGAGTGCAGTACTGCAATAGGGGCGTCGAAGCGTCCACGAAAGCGCGAGATCAGCTGCGGTGTCAGCGAGATTTCAGGCACGAGGACCAGTGCCTGTTGCCCGCGCGCGAGCACCGTTGCGATCGCGTGCAGATACACCTCTGTCTTGCCGCTGCCGGTGACGCCGTAAAGCAAATGCGAGGCGAAGGAACCCAGTGTGTTTGTAATTCGCTCAACCGCGGCGGCTTGCGCTTCATTGAGCGGCGGGCCTTCGCGAACGATCGATACAGGCGGCGTCTCGGGCGCTTCGCGAGCGAATTGCTCGACGAATCCCCGCGATTCGAGATTGCGGAGCGCTGAGAGCGGGCTCTCGGTCGCGCCGAGGATTTCAGAGGCGGGTGCTTGCGCGTGATTCGAGAGGTACTCGGCGATGGCGCGAAGACGAACGGAGCGTGCCGGCAGCGTCGCAAGCGCTTGCTCGCGTCCCTGCGCCGTGAGTCGCCACACGATTTTTTCCTCGCGAAGAGGCGCGCCGCTTCTCAAGTGCACTGGCATCGCCGAGCTCAGCACCTCGCCCACCGGATGGCGGTAGTACTCGGCAGCCCACGTCAACAACGCGAGCAGTTCAGCGCTGAATGTCGGCTCGTTGTCGATGACTTCGAACGCCGCGCGCAACTTATTTGACGGAATTTCGGTGTCATCGCGACCTTCGACCACCACGCCCACCACGCGGCGGCGACCGAATGGAACCCACACGCGATGGCCCGGCGCGGCCGGCTCGCCATCAGCCGGCGCGCGATAGTCGAACACCTGCCGCAGAGGTGTGTCGATCGCGACGGCCAGATACGGCGTCCGGTCTATGCACAAAACCTGTGGAAAAGTCTGTGCATTGTTTGGGGTGAACCGACTCAAGTGCTCATTCCACGGACGTGTTTACGAGTTGCTCATTTTTTAGACGGGAGTCACACACGGTCAGTGTCAACGCGACGCCGCCACCAGCGTTGCACGAGGAATCACCCTGGTCATGACACGCAGGTTTCTGGAACGCATGCGGCCCTCTGCTACTCTCCGCGCAGCCTCTACCTCGGCCTGGGCGCTGCTCAACCTTGGGCAGGGCGACGCCCCGGCGGCCGTGGAGGAACAGTCTCTGGATCAGGTGCGCACGCTGGACCGATTTCTCGTCAGCGTCGAGAAGCGTGCGTTTCGCATCGCCAGGATTGCCGTGCGCCACGACGACGATGCGCTCGATATCGTACAGGACGCGATGCTGCAGCTGGCGCGTCGCTACGCCCAGCGCCCCGCCGAGGAATGGCGCCCGCTGTTCTACCGCATTCTGCAAAACCGGATTCGCGACTGTCAGCGCCGCCGGATGGTTCGCGCCAAGCTGTTGAGCTGGCTGCCCGGCTGGAAGGCTGACGACGATGAAGGCGCGGATCCGTACGACGGCGTCCCCGACGGGCGGCCATTGCCGCAGGACCTGCTCGCGACCGATCAGGCCATGGCCAAGCTCGAACAGGCGCTGGCCGAGTTGCCGGGCCGGCAGCAAGAGGCGTTCATGTTGCGTAACTTCGAGGGGATGGACGTGGCGCAGACCGCCGAGGCCATGGGCTGTAGCGAAGGCAGCGTGAAGACGCACTATTCTCGCGCCGTGCACACTTTGCGCGAGGAATTGGGGGCTGCATGGTGAACACACCCACGCCCGATCCATTCGAGGGGCGCAGCCGGGAGTTGTTCGAGGAGAGCGTCGAGCGCCTCGACGCGCGCACGCGTTCGCGGCTCAACCAAGCCCGACAGCGCGCGCTGGACGAGCTGAAGAAGGGTTCGACCCGCAGGTACTGGCTCGGCGCGCCGCTGGGCGGCTTGGCCGCTGCCGCTCTTATCGCGCTCGTTTTGATTCGAAGCGGGGGCGAGCCCGCTGTGCCGCAGCTCGAAAATGGCGGAATGTTGCTGGATGACTTCGATATCGTGGCCGATACCGACAGTTTCGAGATGATTCGCGAGGTGGAGTTTTACTCCTGGGTGGGCGAAGTGACCGAAAACACTGGCTGATCATGCGTATCTCGGCCCTATCCGTGATGCTGGCTTGGGCGGTTGCCGGTGGCGCGGTAGCCGACGAGATCGAGCCTTTAGACGGCGCATTTCTGGAATATCTGGCCAACTTGGAAGCGGAGGATGGCGACTGGACGCTAGTTGCCCCGCCCGAAGCGGATGAGGCTGAGCCCACCGAGAACTCCAAAGACAAACCGGCCGGGAAGGCGCCCACGAAACAGACGGCCAAGCCCGCCGTGGAAGATCGATGACTATCCGGCTGACCTGCCTTCTTCCCCTGCTACTCAGCGCCGCGCTGCTGGCCGCGACGCCGGCAGCCCAGGCTATCGAGTCAGGACCCGCCGGAGTGAGCTGGCACGAGCTGTCTCCCGAGCAGCAAAAGCTGTTGGCCAAGTTCGAATCGCGCTGGGCCCAGTTGCCCCTGGCGCGGCAGCAGTCGCTCGCCCGAGGCTCGCAGCGCTGGCTGAACATGCCGCCCGAGCAGCGCCAGCAGGCGAAGCAGCGCTTCCAGCGTTGGCAGTCACTGGATGTGGAGCAGCGGCGCGCCATGCGCCGCGCGTTCAATCAGTTCAAGAAGCTGCCGCCGGCTGAACAGGCGCGGATCCGCGAGAACTACCGCCGGTTCCAGGATCTGCCGCCGGAACAGCGGCAGAAGCTGCGCAAGCAGTTCCAGCAACTCACGCCGGAGCAGCGTCAGCGCTTGCGGGAGAGCTTGCGCAAGCAATGACTGGCCAATCGGCGCGCTGCTTGGGTGGCCATTCCCATTGTTGAACTCGCGCGGGTTCTGATCCGCCGATCCACACCGCGGCCAGGAAGATGTCCGGTCGAGGCTGAAACACTGCCGCGCCCCAGGCGGAGATCGTGGGCACGCGCCCCTGCCACTCGCCATCCTCCTTCCAGAACACGCATTGGCGAAGCGCATCGATCAGGTCGAGATGCAGAGCTTTCGCGACCGCTTCCTTCAGGGTCCACAGCGTGTAGAACAGCTGCGGTCTCGCTTCCGGGGACGCCGCTTCCATGGCAAGAACCTCGCGTTCATGAAACGCGAAGCACGCGAGTCGGAGCACATCGCGGGGCCGATTGATCTCCAGATCCACACCCACCTGCCATCCCGCCGGCGCGACCAAGAGTGCAGCGTGCTCGGCGCTATGACTGAGGCTGTGCGGTGTAGACCCCGCATCGACCAGGGCAAGCAAGGCCCGGCTGACTTCGAAATCCGCGCGCCGACGCCGCGCGCTGAGACGAGAACGGTCCGCCGCTGAAAGCGTGGACGGATCGAAATGCTCGCGCGCCGCCGGCAAGCCCAGCCACAGAGCTAGGTCGCCCTCCGCGAGGCCACTGTTTAGGCCGACGCGAGTGTCGGCATGCGCGTGTGGGTTGCCGTGCATGACAGGCACATCATAATTCCGTCCCCATGAACGCCGAACCGCAACTCGCCGAAGCCGCCACCGACAGCCCCGAGCGCCGTCGGGACGCGTGGCATTGGCGGCTGTTCATGACCGGGTTCAGCTTTTTCCTGTTCGGTTTGGGCGCGTTGGTGGTCGGCGCGGTGCTGTTGCCCATCGTGAAGCTGATCCCGGCGACACGCGATGTGAAGCGTAAGCGGGCGCGCGCGGTCATGAGCGCCGCGCTTCGCCTGTTCATCGGCATCATGCATCGAGGCGGCGTGCTGACCTATGAGTTCCAGGGCCAGGAGCGCCTCGGCCTCCCAGGCCAGATGATTGTCGCCAATCACCCGACGTTGATCGATGTGGTGTTTCTCCTGGCATTCGTGCCCGGGACGAGTTGTGTGGTCAAACAGGGCCTGTGGCGCAACCCGTTGACGCGCTGGGCCGTGACCCTGGTCGAATTCATTCCCAACGATCAGACCGCCAGCATGATCGAAGGCGCGGCCGGCGCCTTGCACGACCGGCAGGCGCTGATCTTTTTTCCTGAGGGGACACGCACCCGGCCGAACGAGCCAATGGTGTTTCACCGTGGAGCGGCCAATATCGGCCTGCGCGCCGCGGCCGCGCTCACGCCGGTTTACATCCGCTGCGAGCCGACCACGCTTACCAAGGCCGAGCCGTGGTACCGGATCCCGCCCCGGCGCCCGCATTTCAGCCTGGCCGTCGGCGAAGACCTGGACTTAAGTCCCTACCGGAATGCGCCGTTACCGCTAGCATCACGAGCCTTGAACGAGGCCATGCATCGGCATTTTCAGCAGGAACTCGCCCGGCCGAGGGCCGGACGGCCGTAAGACTGCCCGGAAGCCGTTGCGGCTGTACGGTGTGTCCTCCGCGAATTAAACTGCGCGCCGAGTTCGCGGACCCGATGCAGCGCGCGTAGACGTGCTACTCCCGACATTTCCCAACAGAGCAGTCCATGCAGTCGCAAGATGAAATCCTCGAACGCATCCGCGGGACGCTGGTCGAGCTGTTCGAGCTCGAGCCAGCGCGGATCACGTCGGATGCGCGCCTGTACGAGGATCTGGAGATCGACAGCATCGACGTGGTCGACCTGATGGACGAAGTGCAGAAGCACACCGGGCGCAAGGTCACGCCCCAGGATTTTCGATCCGTGCGCACCGTGGGCGATCTCGCGACAGTGGTGCAGCGGTTGATGCAAGCCTGAGATGCGTGGCGTCTGAGAGCGTGCAGATGTTTCCCGCCAAGTTTTCCGTCTGCGTGGTCATCCCGGTTTACAACCACGAGCACGCCATTGGCGTCGTGGTGAACAGCCTCCGCGCGCAGGCGTTACCGGTGATCCTCGTCGACGATGGCTGCAGTCCAGCCTGCGCGCAGGAGTTGGATCGACTGAGCGCGCTGCCCGAAGTGACGTTATTCCGTCATGACACCAATCGTGGCAAGGGCGCGGCAGTCATCACGGGTTTTCGCGCAGCCGCCAAACTCGGGTTTACGCACGCAATCCAAGTCGATGCGGATGGTCAGCACACGCTGAGCGACGCGCGGCGGTTCGTGGAGGCGGCGCGTGAAGAACCCGATGCGGTCATCTGCGGCCGGCCGGTGTTCGACGCCAGCATTCCCAAGTCACGTTACTACGGCCGCTATCTCACGCACGGCATGGTCTGGCTGCAGACGCTGTCGTTCGACATTATCGATTCCATGTGCGGCTTCCGCCTGTATCCGCTCGCGGCCACGCTGGATCTGATCGATCACCAGCACATCGGCGAGCGCATGGACTTCGATTCGGAAATCCTGGTGCGGATGCATTGGCGCCAGATGCCCATGCGCTGGTTGGACACGCGCGTGTCGTATCCCATCGACGGCGTCTCGCACTTCCGCATGTTCCTGGACAACGTGCGCATGACCACGCTGCACATCCGGCTGACCTGCGGGATGTTGATCCGCCTGCCGGTTTTGCTGTGGCGAAAAGTCGCGCGATCCAAGCCCACGCGCGAGGTGCGGGAGCGTGACGCGAATGCCTGAGGCGCATGCGTAAGGAAGGCGCGATCAGCGCGAGCATCGATGTGACGGTGGCGTTTCACGACATCGACATCATCGGCGTCATGTGGCACGGCCACTATCTGAAGTACTTCGAAAGCGCGCGCTGGGCGCTGATGGACGATCTCGACTTCGGTTACGAAACCATGTCCGCGTCCGGCTATGCCTGGCCCATCGTGGAAATGCACGTGAAGTATCTGCATGCGGCGCGCATGGGCGATCGCTTGAACGTGCGCGCGTCGCTGGTCGAGTGGCAGAGCCGGCTCGTGATGAATTATTTGATTACGCGCGTGGCGGACAAAGAGCGTCTGGCGCGCGCCCAGAGTGTGCAGGCGGCGGTGGACGCCAAGACGCACGCGCTGCAATTCGTAACTCCGCAGCCGCTGCTGGAGCGCGTGCAACGAGCATTGAGCGCACGGACGACGGACGTGGGCGCACATCGGTGAGGAATGATCTTGGAACAACGTGATGTGATCGTCATTGGGGCGGGCCCTTCGGGCGCGATCGCTTCGGCATTGTTGAACAAACAGGGTTGGAAGGTGCTGGTCCTCGAAGGTCAGCGTTTCCCACGCTTTTCCATCGGCGAGAGCCTGCTGGCGCATTGCCTGGATTTCGTCGACGAGGCCGGCATGATGCCGGCGGTCGAGCGCGCCGGCTTTCAGTTCAAGAACGGCGCGGCGTTCGTGCGCGGCGATGAATACGGCGATTTCGATTTCGGCGACAAGTTCACGCAAGGTCGCAACTCGACATACCAGGTGCAGCGCGCCGCCTTCGACAAGGTGCTGGCCGACGAGGCGGAGAAACAAGGCGTCGAGATCCGCTATGAGACTCGCGTGACCGCCGTCGACAACAGCAACGCCAAGCCGCGTGTGCGCGCGGTCGACGCCAAGGGCGCGGAATATGAAGTCGAGGGCAAGTTTCTGCTGGACGCCAGCGGCTTCGGTCGCGTGCTGCCCAAGCTGCTCGATCTGGAAACGCCGTCGAATTTTCCGGTGCGCAATGCCGTGTTCACTCACGTCGCCGATGGCGCCGCGCCCGACGCTTTCGATCGCAACAAGATTCAGGTCATCGTTCATCCCCAGCATCGCGACGTATGGTTCTGGCTGATCCCGTTCCCTAACGGCCGCTGCTCGCTGGGCTGCGTGGCGCGCAAGGAATTCTTTGCGAGCTATCCAGCGCCATTGGATGAACGTCTCAAAAAGCTGGCGAGCGAGGAGCCGTTCCTGACGCGCGTGCTGGCGAATGCCACGTGGGACACGCCGGCGCGTGAGTTGTCGGGTTACGCGGCGAACGTGAAGTCCATGCACGGCAGGGGTTTCGCGCTGCTCGGCAATGCGGCCGAGTTCCTCGATCCGGTGTTTTCTTCGGGCGTGACCATCGCGATGCGCTCGGCCAGCATGGCCGCCGGGCTGCTGAATCGTCAGCTGCGCGGCGAGACAGTCGACTGGACCAGCGACTTCGAAATCCCACTGCGCAAGGGCGTGGATACGTTCCGCGCCTATGTTCGCGCGTGGTACGACGGCCGCTTTCAGGACATCATGTTCGCCAAGAACCAGCCTGCCGGCATTCGCGGCATGATCTGCGCCATCCTCGCGGGTTATGCGTGGGACGAAGCCAACCCCTTCGTCGCTGAACCCGAGCGCCGCCTCGACATGGTTGCTAAGCTCTGCGCGGCATG
Source organism: Steroidobacter sp. (assembly GCF_036402275.1). Classification (NCBI taxonomy): domain Bacteria; kingdom Pseudomonadati; phylum Pseudomonadota; class Gammaproteobacteria; order Steroidobacterales; family Steroidobacteraceae; genus Steroidobacter; species Steroidobacter sp. Next base: position 225,625 of record NZ_DASWTF010000029.1, read on the forward strand.
AGCGATACCATTCTCATCACTGGTTCCAGTCGCGGCATCGGCCGAGCCATCGCGCTTCGCGCGGCGGCGGACGGTTTCGATGTGGTCGTGCATTGCCGCTCGCGGCGAGAGGAAGCAGAAGCAGTGGTGAGCGAGATCAAGGCGCTTGGCCGACAGTCGCGCATCCTGCAGTTCGATGTTTCCGACCGCGCCGCTTGCTCACAAGCGCTGGCCGCCGACGTGAGCGCGCACGGCGCTTACTACGGTGTGGTCTGCAATGCGGGCATTCACTCCGACGCCGCGTTCCCCGCGATGACGGAGGAGCAATGGGACGGCGTGATTCGTACCAATCTCGACGCCTTCTATAACGTGCTCCAGCCTTTGATCATGCCGATGGTCCGCCGACGCGCACCGGGTCGCATTGTCACGCTCGCCTCCGTCTCGGGACTGATCGGTAATCGCGGGCAGGTGAATTACAGCGCGGCGAAGGCCGGCATCATCGGCGCGACCAAAGCGCTCGCCGTCGAATTGGCCAAACGTCAGATCACAGTGAACTGCGTGGCGCCGGGCTTGATCGGCACCGACATGGTCGACGAGAACGTGCCCATCGAGGAGATTCTGAAGGCGATTCCAGCGCAGCGCGCCGGCACCGCCGAGGAAGTCGCCGCTGCGGTCGCGTTTCTTCTGTCGCGCGACGCTTCATACATCACTCGCCAAGTCCTCGCGGTCAACGGGGGACTCTGCTGATGCGTCGTGTAGTGGTCACCGGCATGGGCGGCTTGTGCGGGCTCGGCGCGAGTTGGACGGAAGTGCTGGCCGGTCTGCGTGCGCGTCGGAATGCGATTCGCACCATGCACGAGTGGGATCGTTACACGGACATGAATACTCGGCTCGCCGGGCCGATCGAATTCACGCCGCCTGCGCACTGGACTCGCAAACAATTGCGGAGCATGGGCCGAGTGTCGCAACTCGCGGTTCGCGCTGCCGAGTTGGCTGTCGCGGACGCTGGCTTGACTGGTCATCCCGTCATTTCCAGCGGCGCCACCGGTGTGGCGTCGGGCTCCTCGACGGGCAGCACGTCGGATATCAAGGATTTCGCCAAGATGATCCTCGACAACGACGCCAGCGGGCTGAACGCGAATTCCTATGTGCGCATGATGCCGCACACCACCGCCGCCAACGTCGGCATTTTTTTCGGCGCGAAAGGCCGGATCATTCCGACTTCGAGCGCCTGCACGTCGAGCAGTCAGGGCATCGGCTATGCCTACGAAGCCATCAAATTCGGGCGTCAGGACGTGATGATCGCCGGTGGCGCGGAAGAGCTTTGCCCCACCGAAGCGATGGCCTTCGATACGTTGTATGCGACCAGCCGCCGTAACGATCAGCCGCACACGACGCCTCGCCCTTACGACCGCGATCGTGACGGATTGGTAGTCGGCGAGGGCGCGGGGATGCTGATCCTCGAAGAGTTGGAGCATGCGCAGCGACGTGGCGCGCGGATCCACGCCGAGTTGGTCGGCTTCGGCAGCAACTCCGACGGCGTGCACGTCACGAAGCCGGAAGAGAGCACGATGCGCGTCGTGATGGAGCTGGCGCTCAAAGATGCCGGCATCTCGCCTGACGTCGTCGGCTACGTCAACGGTCATGGCACCGCCACCGAGCACGGCGACATCGCCGAGACGCGAGCAACATCGGCGTTGTTCGGTTCGCGCATGCCGCTCAGCTCGCAGAAGAGTTATCTCGGTCACACGCTCGGCGCGTGTGGCGCGCTGGAAGCGTGGTTCAGCATCGAAATGATGAAGGCCGGCTGGTTCGCGCCGACGTTGAATCTGGACAACATCGACCCGCGCTGTGGCGAGCTCGAATACATCACGGGCGAAGGCCGCGCTCTGCACACCGACTATGTGATGAACAACAACTTCGCCTTCGGCGGCGTGAACACGTCCATGGTGTTCAAGCGCTGGAAGTGAGTCGCCACTCGTGAGCATGTCCGCGGCAGCGACCCTGCCATTGTTCGTCTCCGCCGATCCGCAGCGGCCCATCGCCTGGCGCCGTGGCGCGCCCGTGCTGCTCGCCGAGTTCCAAAGTCACGTTGCGTCCGTCGTTCATCGGCTCCCGAAACAGGCCGCGGCGATGATCAATCTCTGTGAAGATCGCTATCGATTCCTGGTCGCCTATGCCGCTGCTCTGAGCGTCGGGCACACGGTGCTGTTGCCTTCCTCGCGCGCCGAGCAAGTCGTCGCCGATGTGGAGAAGGCGAACGCCGGCAGCTATCGCATCGACGATCCCGCCGTGGACGCCGCTCTGGAGCAACCCTCCGCCGCGGCCGTCAACACGCGCATTCCAGCGGACATGACGGTGATGGTGGGTTACACCTCGGGCAGCACCGGCCAACCCAAAACATTTCCCAAGCTCTTGCGCAGCGTGAATGGGAGTAACGCGCGCAACGCCGCGTCCATTCGCGCCGCTATTGCTGACAAGACCTCCAGCGTATGGGTGCTCGCCACGGTTCCACCGCAGCACATGTATGGAATGGAGATGAGCGTGCTGCTGCCGTTGGCCGGCGACATGGCGGTTCACGCGGGCCGTCCGTTGTTTCCTGCGGACATTGCCGCGGCCCTGGCGGAGCTGCCACGCCCTCGGGTGCTCGTCAGTACGCCGGTCCATTTGCGCGCCATCGTGGGATCCGAGCAGGAGTTCCCGCAGGTGGATGTCATCGTCAGCGCGACCGCGCCCCTGGATCAGCCACTGGCCGCGGCCGTGACCGCCAAGCTCGGCGGCGAGCTGGTCGAGATGTTTGGATCCACTGAGACCTGTGTGTTCGCCAGCCGCCTGACAGCGAAGGAAGATCAGTGGCGTTTATATGAAGGCGTGCGGCTCGAACCGCGCACCGACGGCACGCTGGTACATGCGCCGTGGTTTGTCGAGCCCGTCTTGTTACAGGACATCGTCGAGTTGCTGCCCAACGACCGCTTCATGGTACGTGGACGCAGCTCGGACATGATCGAAGTGGCGGGCAAGCGCGCGTCGCTGTCCGATATCACTCGGCGGTTGCTTGCGATCGAGGGCGTGCAGGAAGCGGCGGTGTTTCAGCCGGACCCCGACGCCGTCGGCACCATCCGGCGGGTGGCGGCGCTGGTGGTCGCGCCGAATCTCACGTCGCGTGAAGTACTGGATCGACTGGCGGCAGGTGTGGACAGCGCGTTTCTGCCGCGGCCGTTACTGATCGTGGATAAACTCCCTCGCAACGAGCTCGGCAAGCTGCCGCGTGAGAATCTATTGCGCGCCTTACGACGCGAGTGAATTAAGTTCCTACTACCGCTTCGATCTCAAGCAGCAGCTCGCGCCGGCAGATATCGGCGGCCACGAAGATGATGTCGCTATCCGGATAGAGCTGCCCCAGTCGCTCGACGAGATGCGGAGTCAACGCCGGGTCCCGCACGTAGACCTTCAGCAAATCCCTGCTTTCCGCCGTCCGGCTACGGCTGACATGCGGCGCGAACGAGCCGAGATTCCTGACGGTTTCTTCCAGCTGCGCCATCGCGTCGTCGTGATGCTGGGAGACGTGACCGACGATGCTGGCGGTCCCTGAAATCAGCAGCGTGTCGTCGGGCGCGACAAGGGCCCGCGCAAACGTGGGGCTGACCGGCCCATGAATCCGTGGGTAGTGATATGCGCTGACCTGCCGCGGGTTTTCCAGCGATCGGCCCGGCGCGATACCTGCGAGCCAAAACACCTGCAGGATGTGGTCCGGCCGCTGGCGGCCGATAGCCGTGGCCGACGGATAACTCTGCGAAACCTCGCCCAGCCCGCGGCCGCGACCAACGCAGAACTGGCGATAACGCTCCATATCGCCGGCGCCTTCGTTGATTGCGTCCATGTAATTCCACATCCGCAATAGATGAGCAAAGCGCGACTGCTGCTGGAAGCGCCGGATCGCCGCGTAGGCATGCTCGGCTGTCAGCAGAATCCCACCGTGCTCGCGCTCGTCCAACTCGATGACCGCGAACAAATAATGCTCATCGTGCGCATAGCGAACATGCGCCGGCACGCTGGCGGCGCTATCGGACCATCGGCCAGTGCGGACCGGTCCGGTGGCAAACCATAATTCCGCCCAGGCGGGCGCGTCGGACGGACCGTGCAGCGGATCCAGCCCCACGTCGATGGTCAGCGTGTCGGTTCCAGCGCCCGCCTCACCCAGCTCCGACCCGAAGCGAATGGCCGCCAGGACCCCGGTGGGGATCTCGGTCTGGGCGCCGTGGAGGGGCTGGTAGGCGACGCGGAGCGCGGCGGGAAGGGGCTGGGCTGGCTGCTCGCCGGAACTGCTGCGCATCACTGAATCGAATGACTTCGTTGGTTTGGGTTGGAAAACGTGCGCGCCGTTCGGAGCGCGCGCGGGCCGGATGATACACTTCGCGCCCCGCGGTTCGCCGCTCCAGCGCTCAAATCAGCCTTTAGTACAGGGCCTGTTTCGTTCATGTCAGCATCACAATCCACAGTCGCTCAGTCGGCCGCCGAGCGTGAGCTCGCCGAACTCATTGTCACCGCGCTCAACCTGGAAGGCGTGGCGCCGGCGGACATCGATCCCGAAGCGCCGCTGTTCAAGACCGGCCTCGCGCTCGACTCCATCGACGCCCTGGAGCTGGCGCTGGAGATCTCCAAGCGCTATGGCTTCCAACTGCGCTCGGACGACGAGAACAATGTGCGTATTTTCAGCTCGCTGCGGTCGCTGGCGGCCCACATCCAGACGCATCGAGTCACCGGCTGAGGCAAGCCTCGGGCCGGCGTCAGTGAAGTCACAACAGTAAATAGGGAGTCTTGTAATGATTCGTTCCAAGCGTGCGCGTCTGTGGTCCGGTCTGCTACTGCTGCCGTTGCTGGCGCTGTTGATGGGTGCGCGTCAGGTGCCCCTGGTCGATCCGGATCCGATCGCGGTCCCGGCCGGCCTGACCGAGGCGCGAGTCGCCAAGGCCATCAAGGCCGCGCTGGTAGGTCGTACCTGGGTGATCAGCGAGGAGCAGCCCGGCAAAATCATCGCGACCCTCAACCTGCGCACCCACATGGCCAAGATCGAGATTCCGTTCGACACCAAGCAGGTGGCGGTCCGCTATCTCGACTCCAGCGAGCTGATGTACGGCGAGAAAAAGGGCGTGAAGGTCATTCACCGCAACTATCTCAGCTGGATCCAGAACCTGGTCGGCGACATCAGCCGTAACATGATCCTGGCGGGCGAATAGCCGCCTCATGAACTAGTCAACGGCAGTAATGCAATCCCGACCTCTGAGAATCACCGCTTACTCACTCTGCTCCGCGGTCGGGGAAGGACGTGCGGCGACGCTCGCGGCGCTTCGCGAGCGTCGCAGCGGCCTGACGCAAAATGATTTTGGCCCATCGCCCATTCCCACGTGGATCGGGCGGGTCGCGGGACTCGAAGAGCAGCCGCTGCCAGCGGATCTCGCCAATTGGGAGTGTCGTAACAACCGTCTCGCGTGGCGCGGTCTGGTCGCAGACGGGTTCATCGAAGCTGCACGTGAAGCGCGCGAACGCTATGGCGCTGGGCGCGTCGCCGTCGTAGTCGGCACTTCGACCTCCAGCATCGGCGCCAGTGAGGAAGCGTACACACGGCTCGAAGCCGACGGACGCTATCCGGAAGATCTGCGCCGACCCATCATTCACACCCCGCATTCGCTGGGTGATTTCGTTCAACAAGCGCTCGGCCTCACTGGCATCAGCGTGACCGTGGCGACGGCGTGCTCGTCGAGCGCCAAAGTCTTCGCGCAGGCGGAACGTTTGATCCGCACCGGCCTCGCCGACGCCGCCATCGTCGGCGGCGTGGATACGTTGTGCGGCAGTGTCCTGTTCGGCTTCAACTCGCTCGAGCTGGTGTCGCCGGAGCCTTGTCGTCCGTTCGATGTCGAGCGTCGTGGCATCAACCTCGGCGAAGCCGCCGGCTTCGCGCTGTTGGAAAAACAAGCGCCGCGGGGCGCGTGGCTGCTGGGCTATGGCGAATCGAACGATGCCCATCACATGTCGACGCCGCATCCCGAAGGGCTGGGCGCGCGGCTGGCGCTGAGCGACGCGTTGAAGCGCGCCGAACTCCAGCCGAACGATATCGACTACATCAATCTGCATGGCACCTCCAGCCAGAAGAACGACGAAGTCGAAGCAAAGATCGTCGCCGATCTGTTTCCGGCGACCACCTGCGCCAGCTCGACCAAGGGCTGGACGGGGCACACGCTCGGCGCCGCCGGCATCGTCGAAGCGGCCATCAGTCTGATCGCGCTCGAGCATCAGTTGTTGCCCGGCACGTTGAATTTGCAGGTTCCCGATCCCGCCTGCGGTCCGCAGATCCAGCGCGACAACGTTCAACGCAAGGCGCGCCATGCGTTGAGCTTCTCGTTCGGCTTCGGCGGCAGCAATTGCGTGCTGGTGTTCGGGAGAGATCGATGACGCTGCGGGTCGCGGTCGAAGGCGTCGCCTTCTGGGCGTCACGGCTTCCTGGTTGGGACATCGCGCGCGCCGTGGTTCGCGGCGAACAAGCGCCGCCCGAAGCGGCCAGCGCTCGACCCGCACCTACGTTACTTGCGCCGACAGAGCGACGACGCGCGCCCGATACAGTGGCTGTGGCGCTCGAAGTCGCGGCTCGCGCTTGTGAAGTTGCCGGACGCAAGCCGTCTGACTTGCCGTCCGTGTTTGCGTCGACTCACGGCGATCTCGCGATCAGCGATTACATGTGCTCGACGTTGGCCGCCACGCCCGCGTTGATCTCGCCAATCAAGTTTCATAACTCGGTTCACAACGCCGCTGCGGGTTACTGGAGCATCGGCACGGGTAGCTTGGCACCGTACACCGCGATCAGCGCCTACGAATACACGTTCGCCGCGGGCTTGATCGAAGCCGCCACCCAAGTGGCATGCGAACAGCGTCCCGTGTTGTACGTCGCGTTCGATATCGAAGCGAAGGGCGCGCTCGCAAGCATGGCGCCGAGTCGTGGGTTGTTGGGTGCGGCGTTGGTGCTCGCGCCGGCGAGTCAGTCGCAACAACATCGCAGCTTGATCCTCACGACCGAGACTGTCGCCGAGGCGCGTCCTACACCTGCGCGCTCGGCAGCCGCGCCTCTGGTGGCCGACAACGCGTTGGCGCCGTGCCTGCCGTTCTTCGAAGTGCTGGCGATGTCCCAGCCGCGGACGCTTTGTCTGGCATTGAGTCGGCAGATGGCGCTGAACGTCCAGGTCAATTAGCTGACACCATGAATACATCGAGCGAAAGCCCCACCGCTGACGTGGTCATCCTGGGCGGCGGACTGGCTGGGCTGACGCTCGCGATTCAGTTGCGCCAGCAGTTTCCTTCGCTGTCGATACGGGTCGTCGAGCGTCGCCGGCATCCGGTGCCGCTGGCCGCGCACAAAGTGGGCGAGTCGTCGGTGGAAATCGGCGCGCATTACTTCGATACGGTGCTCGGCCTCAAAGATCACCTGACCAGCCAGCAGCTGAAGAAATTCGGCTTCCGCTTTTTCTTTTCCGAAGGGCGCGAAGACCTGGACAACGTCACCGAGCTGGGAGCGAGCCGCTATCTGTCCACGCCCAGCTACCAGCTCGATCGCGGCGTGTTCGAGAATTACCTTGGCGAGCATGTGCGCGGGCTCGGCGTTGAATTTATCGACGGCGCCGTGGTGCGCAGCTTCGACATGGGCGCTCAGGGCGCCGAGCATCGTGTGCGTTACGAAGTCGAGGGCGTGCAGCACGAGGTTCGCTCTCGCTGGCTGATCGATGCTTCCGGTCGCGCCGGTCTCATCAAGCGCAAGCTCGGCTTGGCTCAGGACAACGCTCACAATGCCAACGCGGTCTGGTTTCGCATCGGCGCCAAGATCGACGTGGATGAGTGGTCATCCGACTCGGCCTGGCTGGAGCGCTGCGATCCGCCGTATCGCTGGCTGTCCACCAATCATCTGTGTGGGGAAGGTTACTGGGCCTGGTTGATTCCGCTCTCGTCTGGCTCGCATTCGGTGGGCATTGTCTGCGACGCGGTTACGCATCCGCTCGAAACCATGAACACCTTCGAGAAAGCGCTCGAATGGTTCCGCGTGCATCAACCCCGCCTGGCGCGCGAGCTGGAGAGCAAACAGCACCTGCTGCAGGACTTTTGTTTCCTGCGCAATTTCTCTTATGGGTGCAAGCAGGTGTTCTCCGGCGATCGCTGGGCGCTGACAGGCGAGGCCGGCGTGTTCCTCGATCCGTTTTACTCACCGGGCAGCGATTTCATCGGCATCAGCAACACCTACATCGCCGATCTGATCGCCCGCGATCTCAAAGGCGAGTTGATCAACGGCCGCGCTCACGTGTATCAGCAGCTGTACTTTTCGTTTTACGAAAGCACGCTGTCGCTGTACACGAATCAATACGCCATGTTCGGCGATCCCGAGGTCATGCCCATCAAGGTCATCTGGGACTACACCTATTACTGGGGCGTGCTGTGCCAGCTGTTCTTCCAGCGGCGGCTGACCGACATGAGCAACCTGGGTCGGCTGTCGGATCATTTGAATCATTCGCGCGATTTGAACCTGGCCATGCAGAACTTCATGCGCGAATGGTCGCGGCTCAGCGCCCGTCGTAACGATGCGGTGCTGCTGGATCAGGCATCGTTGCCCTGGTTCGCGGAACTGAACCGTGGCTTGCGCGATGAGCTCGACGACGAGGCGTTCCGCGCGCGCGTCATCGAGTACACGGGCTTATTGGACTCTCTCGCGAAGGAAATCATCGAGCGCGCCTGCGCCGAGCATCCTGCACTCGACAGCAGCGAAGTTCGCAAGCTGCTGAGCGGCGAGGTCGCGACCGCTGGGGAATCGTTGCTGTTTACGCAGGCAGCTTGAGCAGCACGGCGGCGCGGCCTTCCGCCACCACTTCGCCCGCGTGAGTAATTTTGAAGCTGTACTGCTGGCTGGATTCTGCGGACTGCAGGCAGAGTGCCTCGACGCGAAGCTCGTCCGCCAGATCGTCGATATAGTCGCAAGCGAAAGTCACTGAGCGCAGCGACACCAACATGCCCGGCTGTGCGCGTCCCGGTGCGGCCCTCAATGCTCCGTGCACTGCCATCGCTTGCGCGCCGTATTCACACAGGTGCACCGACCGTAAGCGGTTATTCGAGCGTAAGGGATTGTCGAGCGAGCGATGGCTGCTGGTTGCCAGCACGACGCGCGTGCCGTCCCACTCGACGATGTGCTCCCACAGGCACATGCCGCCTTGATGCGGAATCAGCGCAGCGATGTCTTCACGTGCCATGGGCGGGTGTGGCTTGTCGGGTCAGCAGTAATGCGAGCACGAAATTAGAAACAACGCCCAGCGACACCGTCAAGCCGATGGCTCGCAGCACTGGCAGGCTCGATGTGGCCAGCAGCGCGAACACCATCAGGGTCGAGGCCGAGCAGACCAGCAAGGCGTGCAAGGTGCGCCGCTGCTCCATGGGATCGTCGGCCGCATGCTCGAAGAACAGCGCGTAGTCCAGGCCAAGGCCGGCGGCGAGGATCAGAGCGATCAGATGGAACAGAGTCATCGATACGCCGGCCGCCTGCAGGATGCCGATGATGAGCAAAGTCGTCAGCGCCATTGGAGCGAGCACGCGATACACGCGTGAGGCTCGGCGCAATGCGAAGGCCACCACGGCCGCCAGCAAGACAGCGGCGAAAGCCAGACTCCACAGAATCTTGACCCGCTGCTGGGTCACCAATGTTTCCGACGCGTTCTTGGTATCGAGCAAGGTCACGTCCGGGCCAGCGGCTTTGGCGAAGCGCTCCAGCGCGGCCACATCTCGAACGCCGCTGAATGTCACTAGCGCGGTCGTCCGTTTGTCGTGATGAGTCAGCAGCATCTCGACGCTGACGCCGAGTGGAGAGTCGCGCAGCTGCTCGACCGTCAGCAGGCGCAAGCGGCGAGCCTTCTCGACATCTTCGAGCAACGGCTCGAACACGTCAGGCCGGAACGGCGTGTCCTTCACCGCCGCTGCGATGTCGGCGCGCAGTGTCGCCGGCTCGGGAAGGCGAGATTGTCGTTGGCGTTGTTTCTCTGCTGTCGGAACGTAGCGCGCGGCGTGGTCATAACCGGTGATTGCACCTTCAGTGACCAAGGCCTGCAGCGATGCGTCGAGTTTCTCGAGGCGCTGTAACGCGTACTCCGTATCTTCGGCGTCGATGACCAGCAGATAACGCACATCCGGTGTTCCCAACTCCGAACGCAGCTCCTGGTCCAGGATCAGCAATTCCTTCGGTACGGGCGTGAGCTTGCTCAGATCGCTTTCCCACATCGGCTGAGGCGCGAGCACGATGGCAGCGATGGATGTGACGATGGCCGCTACACCGGCCCAGCGCGGCCGAGGCAAACGTTCCATCCGGCGCCACACTTTGTCGAGCCAGGCCGAGTCGCCGAAATCCCGGCCCGTCTCAGCCATCAAGGCGGGCAGGGCATAGCGCGTCGTCAGGCCCGCGACGGCCAGGCCAGCCACTGTGAAGCAGGCAAGCTGCGCGAGCCCGATGACGCCCGAAAACAGGAATGTTAGGTACGCAATGCACGTGCTCGCCACGCCGGTCGCGAGCGTCGGCCACAACTCTCGCGCGACCTCGACCGGTGTGCGAGTGGCATGACGATGGCTGAGCAGATGAATCGGATAGTCCTGCGCCACACCGATCAGGGTGAAACCGAATGCGAGCGTGATGCCGTGAACGGTGCCGAATAGCGCACTCACAGCCGCCAGTCCCGCCAACCCGGCGCTGGCGAGCGGCAGTGCGCTCAACACGACGCTACCGATGCGGCGATAAGCAACCAACAACAAAACGATCATGCCGATAGTCGCGGCGGCGCCAAGTTGCTGAGCTTCGCCGCGAGTACGCTGCTCCATCATCACCGAGAACTTGCCCGCGCCGCTGAACGTCATTTTGACGTGGTCTTCGCGGGCCAGCCGCACGGATTCGGCGTTCAGCCGGTCGACCGCCAGGCGTTGCTGATCTGGATCGAACGCGGCAGCGCGTGTCTGTGCAAGTAACAATGCGCGCTCGCCTTTGCCATCGAACCAGACGTCGTACAGCCGGTTCGGCTCCTGCATCGGCTGCCAGCGCTGCAACACCTTGAGCAGTTCCAGGGTGGGATCGCGAGCCAGCCAGGGTTCGAGGAATGTTCCGGCAGGCGAGGCCAGGTCCCGTCCGCGCGCCTCTAATTCCACATGCAGATATTTCTGATCGAGCGGCCGCTCGTCCAAGGTCGGCGACAGCAGATATCGATACGCCAGCAACTCGTCCGGCACGCTGTCGATCGAGACTTCGCCGTTGGTCACCAGGCGAAACTGGGGGCTGGATCGCAAACGCTCGACGAGCGAGCGTGAGGCGTCGGCGAGTTGCTCGGGAGCCGCGCCTTCTAGCGAGATGACCATCACACGTGAGGCCGGGCCTTCGCCGATCTCTTCCAGCAGGAGCTTTTGGTCGGCGGTGGTCGGGCTGGGAAGAAACAGCCGCAGATCCGTGCCGATCTGCAGCTGCCGCTGCACGAACCAGGTCAGGCCCGCCAGCAGCGCGACCCATACGAACAGAATCAGCAGCGCGAGGCGCGAGAACTTCATCCGCCGCAGCGCCGCTGCAAGGCAATCAAAGTCACATCCGCGGGGACCGGTTCCATGGCCGCGTTACCCAGCAGCAGCACGCTGGAGGCGCCGTCGGCCAGGGTCATGGTGAAACAGTGGGGCTCGCTCTGTTGGCCATTGACATCGATCTGTCGCAGGCGGCGGCCCAGCTTGGTCTCGGGCGGGGTCAGATGGAGCGTCCACGCGTCGTCGTTGCCAGTCAGCTCAACAGTGAACGCCTTGCGAAGCGCCGCGGCGTCGCCCAACAGCAGGGCGGAGAATCCGGACAGCAACCCACGTAGTTCCTCCGCATGTTTCAAAGCGAAGCTGCGCGGCTTTTCGCCTTCACGCTCCACTTTCACCGATTGGCCGCGGATGGCCGTATGTTCGCGATAAGGCGTGGTGACGCGTCGGTCGAGACTGTCCGGGCCGGAATAACCGAGATCCCCCGAGACGATCAGCGGCGCCCGCAGCAGCTTGGAAAAGCGCACCTCCGTGAAAGAAATCGTCGCCGGAGCGGGCTTGGCCAGGCGCGCGACCAGCTCGTCGATGCGCTGCTCGGTCGGATCGCTCGAAGCGGAATCACTCTGAGCGGCGCTCCACGCCAGGGCGTGGAGGCACATCGCGAGCAGAGCCGCTATTGTCCGAATGTGAATTGAGCTGCCAGAAATCATAGAAGTTGAACCAATTGTACGGCGCGCCGCGCGTGTAGTGAGCCAGCCGGTCGGCATAACGTTGGATGATGGCATTGAGACTCGCCTCGCGGTCGGCGCGTTCCACGCGCAGCGTTTCGGCAAACACCTCGAAGTGCAGCTCGTATCGATTGCCGCCCTGGTACAGGCCGAAACACAGCACCACCGGTACTTTCAGAGCCGCCGCGATCTGCCAGGGCCCGGTCGGAAACGGCGCCGGGCGGCCCAGGAAGTCGACGATCGCGACCTGATTGCCCGGCCGCGCGCGATCGACCAGCAGTGTGACCAGCGCAGCCTCGTCGAGCGCTTCCTTGATGGCCAGCGCCGTGACAGTGCCGTCCTGTCGGGCATTGATGATGGAGCGAGCGAGCTCGGGATTGAACGCGTTCAGGACGCGGGTCAGCTGCGGATTCTGTTCCGTATCCAGCACCACTCGAACTTTCACGTCTTTGCGGAACTCGGCCAGCACGCGCAGGGCGTCGAAACTGCCCAGATGCGAGCCGAACACCAGGACGCCCTGTTTCTTGTCCCATTGCTCGCGCAGGCCGTCCAGGCCGTGCACCCGGATGTCGAAACGTTTGAAGCGCTCGGACAGTAGAAAGACGCGATCCAGGATGACGGCGGCGAAGGTGTAAAACTGTTTGGCCACATCCCGCAGCGTCGGCTTGCGACCGAGCGCCAGTTGCAAGTAGTCACGCGACGCGCGCCGCTCCGGGGCGCGTTTCATGAGGAAAAAAGCTGTGATGGGGAACAGCACCAGGCGCGCGGCCGTGCGCCCGCACAGCATGGCGAACGTGCTGATCAGCCGATACCCGAAGGCCGAGCCGGCTTCGGGACGATCCAGCCATTGCTGTTTCACGGTTGGCCGGGCTCTGCGATTCGAAACAGACCTTGCGCGATGGCCGCACCTGCGCGGCTCAGGCTGAAGCGCAGTTCCTGAGCGTCGAGCTTCAGCTGCAGTTCCGCGGCTTCATCGGGCAGCAACGGCGCGGTGAACTTGGCATTGGGCAAAGCGACCACGTGCAACGGGCGCTGGAGCCATCGCTCCGCTTCCTGCAGCACGCAGTCGAGCAGCACCACGCCGGGCACGATGGGCCGGCCTGGAAAATGGCCCGGCAGCGAAGGATGATTCGCGCCGATGCGCAGAACAGTTGCGTGAGCGATGGGGGTCATGTCGTTCAGCGGCGCGGGGCGGCGACATTGCTGACCAGGCGCGGCATGATCGCGAGTACTCGTACAAAAAAATCCAGCATGTTGCGATAGGGTTGCCGCGGAAAGCGGTGGCTGCGGTAAGCGTACTCAATCAGAAAGAAGGCCGCGACCAGCAAATATCCGATCAGGTTGGCGAATAGCGACCACCATTCCTGCGGCACCGTGAACGGCGGCGTTATTCCGCCAGCCAGCAGCAGCCCGTCCGGCTCGGCGAGCAGCGCCAGCACCAGATTGGTGGCGGACAGCGCGATGAAGAACAGCGTCCAGGCCAGTGTCAGCTTGCGGGCGTAGATGAGCACGTCCGGCTCGGGCTCGACCGGATCCATCAGGCGGACGATCTGTTCTATCAGAGGCGACTGACCGGCCAGCAGCGTGCTGCCAAATACGCCCGCCATGAATCCTGGGACCAGCACCGGTGCGATATACAGCGGCAGCGTCGCGTGCGTGGACCGAGACAGCCACCAGAGGCAGGCGGCGAGCGGCGGCACGGCAAGCCACGCCGCGACGCTGCCACGGGCCAAGGCCGGCAACATGGGTACAAGAATCAGCAGCGCCAGCGCGACGACGATCAACGTCATGCTGTTATGGATGACGGCGAAGTGAGCGACCAGCGGGTAGGCGAGCGCCGAAACGGCCTTGTAGCGGCTGATGTTGGACATCGGTGGCGAAGAATGCGCGTGTTGCCGAGCGCGGGCAAGGCATCCACAATGGCGGGAATTTTTATCTCTTGCTCTGGGGTCTGGAGCCAGGCTTGGAACCGTTCGGGGGAGGTTGAATCGGCATGCCGGTGAAGATAGCCGTTCTGAAAGAGACGCGCGCCAACGAGAAACGCGTCGCGATGGTCCCCGCGGTGTCTGACAAGCTGAGCAAGCTCGGCGCCGAGATTCACATGCAGGCCGGCGCCGGCACGGCCGTGAAACTGGCCGATACGGCATTCAAGAACGTGAAATTCAGCGCCGATCCGCTCGAGCTGGTGCGCGACGCCGACGTGGTCGTGAGCGTGCAGCCGCCCGATGCGGCCATCGTCAATGCGATGAAACCGAATGCCATCCTGATTTCATTCGTCTACGCGCACAAGGAAGTGGATCTCACTAAGCTGCTTCGCGACCGGCGCATCACCACCTTCGCGATGGAGTTGGTGCCACGTATCACTCGCGCTCAAGCCATGGATGCGCTGTCGAGCCAGGCCGCGCTTGCCGGTTATTACGCAGCGTTGCTGGGCGCCACGCACCTGGCGCGCATCCTGCCGATGATGACCACGGCCGTCGGCTCGATCCGTCCGGCCCGCACGCTGGTGATGGGCCTCGGCGTCGCCGGTCTGCAGGCGCTCGCGACCGCGCGTCGCCTCGGCGCGATGACAGAAGGTTATGACGTGCGGCCCGAAACGAAGGAGCAGGCCGAATCGCTCGGCGCGAAGTTCGTCGATACTGGCGTCGACGCACGCGGCGCGGGCGGCTACGCGCGTGAGCTTACTCAGGAAGAAAAAGACAAGATCGCCAGCGTCGTCACCAAGCACATCCAACAAGCCGACATCATCATCACCACGGCCGCCATCCCCGGCCGGCCCTCGCCCAAGCTCATCAGCAAGGCGCAGGTCGAGGGCATGAAGGCCGGCAGCGTGATCGTGGATCTGGCCGCCGAGGGCGGCGGCAACTGCGAATACACGCAACCGGGCGAAACCATCCAGATCGGTCAGGTCACCATCGTCGCGCCGCTCAACGTGCCCAGCCTGCTCGGCGAGCACGCGAGCGAGCTGTACGCCAAGAACCAATTCAACCTGATCGAGCTGTTCTTGAAGGACGGCGCGATCAAGTTCGACTGGAGCGACGAGGTCATCGCCAAGACCGCACTCACGCACGACGGCAAGATCGTCAACGAAGCTGCACAGAAACTCATCGGCCCCTGAGAGCGCCCGGCGCCAGCCGGGCCGCTCTCCCAAAGCATTCAGAAGTTAGCCCATGACTTCGAGGAAACTATGGATCTAGCTACGACGCTGACGGGCTTCGTCGCCCTGTACATTTTCATGCTCGCGGCCTTCACCGGGTACGAGATCATCGGCCGGGTGCCGGCGATTCTGCACACGCCGCTGATGTCGGGCTCCAACTTCGTGCACGGCATCGTGGTGGTCGGCGCGATGTATGCGCTGCTCAACGCGACATCGACGGTGGAGCAGGTCATCGGCACTCTCGGCGTGCTGCTCGGCGCGGGTAACGCCGCCGGCGGTTACGTGGTCACCGAGCGCATGCTGGAAATGTTCAAACCCAGCGACAAGAAGAGCGCTGGCGACCAGAAGAAGGCATAAGCGCCCATGAACATCACTCCGCAGTTCGTCATCGACGCGAGCTATTTCGCGGCGGCGTTTCTTTTCATCTATGGCTTGAAGCGCATGTCGTCGCCGGTGACGGCGCGCTCCGGCATCGTGGTCGCGGGCGTCGGCATGCTGGTCGCAGTGCTCGCCAGCTTTCTCTATTACTTCGGCGTCAACGAGGCAGCGATCCCGCTGCTGGGCGAAAACGTCGCGTACGCGATTACGGCGCTGGCGATAGGCACCGGGTGGGCGTGGTGGAAAGGCAAGCGCGTCGCCATGACGGAAATGCCTCAGATGGTCGCGCTCTATAACGGCATGGGCGGTGGCGCGGCGGCTGCGATTGCAGCGGTCGAGTTGCTGCGAACGAATGCCGTACATCAAACGGTTCCGCTGCTGCTGGCGGTGGTGGGTGCGTTGATCGGCGCGGTCTCGCTGTCCGGTTCGTTGATCGCGTGGGCCAAGCTCGACGGTCGCATCAACGGCGTGTGGCGCATGAGCGGTCAGCAGATCTTCAACGGCATCGTGTTTCTTGCGACGCTGGGTGTCGGCGCATACATCGTGTTCGTCGCGCATGGTCACGCGCATCCGGGCGTGGTCGCTGCGTTCTTCATCGGCGCGCTGATCTTCGGCGTGTTGATGACGATGCCCATTGGCGGCGCAGACATGCCGGTGGTGATCTCGCTCTACAACGCGTTCACCGGCCTGGCGGTCGGTTTCGAAGGTTACGTGCTGCAAAACCCGGCGCTGATGATCGCGGGCATGGTGGTGGGCTCGGCCGGTACGCTGCTCACGCTGCTGATGGCCAAGGCCATGAACCGCAGCGTGTCGAATGTGATCTTCAGTAATTTCGGCGATGGCGGCGGCGAGCAGCAGGGCGAGATCAAAGGTTCGCAGAAGCCGGCCGAGGCAGGCGATGCCGCGATCAACATGCGCTATGCCTCGAAGGTCATCATCGCGCCGGGCTACGGTCTGGCGGTGGCTCAGGCCCAGCACAAGCTCTATGAATTCGTGAAGCTGCTCAACGATGCGGGCGTGGAAGTGAAGTTCGCCATTCACCCGGTCGCCGGCCGCATGCCGGGTCACATGAACGTGCTGCTCGCGGAAGCGGGCGTGCCCTACGACATGATCTACGACCTGGAAGATATCAACG
This sequence comes from Steroidobacter sp., assembly GCF_036402275.1. NCBI lineage: Bacteria > Pseudomonadati > Pseudomonadota > Gammaproteobacteria > Steroidobacterales > Steroidobacteraceae > Steroidobacter > Steroidobacter sp. The sequence continues at coordinate 242,567 of NZ_DASWTF010000029.1, forward strand.
GCGAGTTCAAGGAAGCCGACGTCGCGATCGTCATCGGCGCCAACGACACGGTGAACCCGGCAGCGCGCACCAACAAATCCAGCCCGATCTACGGCATGCCCATTCTGAACGTCGACCAGGCCAAGCAGGTGTATGTGATCAAGCGCGGCCAGGGCAAGGGCTACTCGGGCGTAGAGAACGAGCTGTTCTTCGCCGACAACTGCAACCTGGTGTATGGCGACGCGCAGAAGGTGATGGTGTCTATGATCCAGGCCGTGAAGTCGCTCGAAGGCGGCGGCCACTAGCCTTGGGGAGCGACGCAACTTAAAGGATCCTTAATTGCCCGTCCTGCGCCGGGGCGGTAGGCTGGCGGTTCCATGATGGCGTGGCTTGGAGCCGTGGCTAGAGTACTCATCATCGAAGACGACCGCGTGACCGCCGACGAAATCTGCGCCGAGTTGCAGCGGTACGGATTGGATACGGAGTGGGTCGGCGACGGCAACACCGGGCTCGAGCGCGCGCGAGGGGGTTTTTATGACGCCATCACGCTCGATCGCATGCTCCCAGGCATGGATGGACTGACGCTGGTTACTCGCCTGCGCGAGTCCGGCGTGCAGACGCCCGTACTGATGATCAGCGCTCTGTCCGACGCAGACGAACGAGTCCGCGGCCTGCGTGCTGGCGGCGACGACTATCTCACCAAGCCGTTCAATCCCGACGAAATGGCCGCGCGCATCGAAGTGCTCCTGCGCCGCCATGCCAACGTCTCGCGCCCCATGGTGCTGCGGGTCGGCGATCTCGAGCTCGATCTCATCGATCGCACGGCGCGTCGCGGCGGCACGCTGCTGGATCTGTTACCCACCGAATTCCGTCTGCTCGAATTTCTCATGCGTCACAGCGGTCGCGTCCTGACGCGCACCATGATTTTCGAAGCCGTGTGGGGTTATCACTTCGACCCGGGCACCAACGTCATCGAGGTGCACATCGGTCGCCTGCGTCGCAAACTCGATCCACCCGAACGGGAGCCGCTCATCCACACCGTTCGCGGGGTAGGGTACGTGCTTGAAGCTCGCTGAGCTGTCACGCATCAGCACGGTCCGGGTGCTGCCGATCTACGGCATCCTGTTCGTGTTGTGGAGCGTGCTGCTGGTGAGTTGGGTGCAGTACGACACCAAACGATATTTGTCTGGCGTGGTCGACGAGATCCTGCGCCAGCGCATGCACTATCTCAATCACATCGACCGGGAACGGCTGCCCGACGCCATGGCGCAGACCGTCGCGCTGGATCTGCAGGGCGTGATGCTCTACGGCCTGTTCGATCAGCAGGGCCGAAAAACCATCGGCAATATCGAGCGGATGCCGGAGGGCGTTTCGTTGGACGGCGTGGTTCATTTCCTGCCCGGCGGCGTGCGTCAGGAGGGCACCGGACGGCCGATTCGCGCCCGAGGTCTCGCAACCAGACTCGGCACCGGCGAAGTTTTGATCCTCGCGCGCGCCACCAGCGTCGTGGATGAAGTGAACGCCATCATCTATCGATCGCTGTTGTGGGGCCTGTCGCTCACGATTATTCCGGGCCTCATCGGTGGATTGTGGCTGGCGCGAGGCCCGCTACGACGTATTCGTGCACTCGAAACAGCCGCGCAACCCATCATGCGCGGCGACTTGCACCAACGCTTGCCGGTCTCCGGTCGTCGCGACGAGCTCGACATGCTCGCCGGCATCGTGAATTCGATGCTCGAAGAAATCGAACGTTTGATGAGCGAGGTCAAAGGCGTCTGCGACAGCATCGCCCATGATTTGCGCACGCCGCTGACCCGGCTGCGCACCCAGCTGCATCGCATGCACCGTGAAGCACCGAGCGACAGTGCTCATCGCCCCGTGATGGAGCAGGCCATCCTCGATGTGGATTCGTTGCTGGATCGTTTCCGTGCATTGCTGCGTATCTCGGAGCTGGAAGATATGCATCGCCGCGCCGGATTCACGGACGTGAATCTGGTGAAGACCATCGATCACGTGCGGGAGATCTATACGCCGCTGGCCGAGGACAAGCACATCGCGTTTTCTTTCGAGGTCGCGCACGATATTCCTTCGGTGCGGGGCGATCCGCATCTGTTGCTCGAAGCCGTATCTAACATCGTCGACAACGCCATCAAGTTCACGCCTTCCGGCGGCAGCATCCGGCTGCGCCTACTTCAGGATGCCGCCGAGGGTGTGCGCATCGACGTGATCGACAGCGGTCCGGGCATTCGAACCGCGGAGCGCGACGCTGTTTTACAGCGCTTTTATCGCGGTACTTGCACCAGCAAGGATGTTTCAGGCTCGGGACTGGGTCTGTCGATCGTGGCCGCCATCGTCAAATTGCACGGCTTCAAATTACAGATCGTCGACAACCCCGCCGGCGGCGCGTGGTTCTCGCTGTCGTGCGGGCCGACGGCGGCACAGACACCCAGCACCTAAAAAAGCTTTCATCTGCTCGATGCCTTCACAGGCGGCGACCGGACCCATAATGGTCCTTCCAGGATCGTTCGCCCCGCATGCTCGGTATCGTCAAAATCGCTTTGCGTCGCCCGTACACCTTCGTGGTGCTGGCGGTGCTCATCCTCATCTTCGGCGTGCTCGCCATCCTGCGCACGCCCACGGATATCTTTCCGAACATTCGCATCCCGGTGATCAGCGTGGTGTGGCAGTACGCAGGCTTGCCGCCCGACGGTATGGCCGGACGCATCACCACCAATTTCCAGCGCACGTTGACCACGACGGTCAATGACATCCAGCACATCGAAGCGAATTCGTATACCGGCTTCGGCGTCATCAAAATCTTTTTCCAGCCGACCGCCGACATCAACACTGCCAACGCGCAAGTGACGGCGATTGCGCAAACCATTCTTCGGCAAATGCCGCCGGGTGTGAATCCGCCGCTGATCCTCAACTACAACGCCTCTACGGTATCGATCCTGCAGCTCGCGCTCTCTGGCGAGGGCATGAACGAGCAGCAGCTCGGCGATCTGGGCTTGAATACGATTCGCACGCAATTGGTGACCGTGGCCGGCGCGGCCGTGCCATTTCCCTTTGGCGGCAAGAATCGTCAGATCCAGATCGATCTCGATCCAACGGCGCTGCAGGCGCGCGGCTTGTCCGGCACGGACGTGGCGAATGCGCTGGCCGCGCAGAATCTCATCACGCCAGTGGGCACGCAGAAGATCGGTGGCTTCGAATATGTCGTCAATCTGAACAACAGCCCGTCAGTCATCGAAGAGCTGGGCCGCTTGCCGATTCGCGTGGTCGATGGCGCGATGGTTTACCTGCGGGACGTCGCGCACGTGCGTGATGGCGCTGCGCCTCAGACGAACATCGTGCACGTGGACGGCGGGCGCTCGGTGCTCATCAACGTGCTCAAGAACGGCTCGGCATCGACGCTGGCCGTGATCGAGGGCGTAAAAAGGAAGGCGGAGCAACTCAAGGCGCAGCTGCCGGATGAGCTGCAGATCAAGCCCATCGGCGATCAGTCCATTTTCGTTCGCAGCGCCATCACCGGCGTGGTCGTGGAAGGCGCAATCGCGGCCGTGCTGACGAGTTTGATGATTCTGTTGTTCCTCGGCAGCTGGCGCTCGACAGTCATCATCGCCACGTCCATTCCGCTGGCGGTGCTGGGCTCCGTGTTCCTGCTGTCGATGACCGGTCAGACGCTGAACATCATGACGCTCGGCGGCCTCGCGCTCGCGGTCGGCATTCTGGTCGACGATGCGACCGTGACCATCGAGAACATCAATTGGCATCTCGAGCACGGCAAGGACGTGCAAACCGCCATCCTCGACGGCGCGGCGCAGATCGTCACGCCTGCGTTCGTCTCGCTGCTGTGTATCTGCATCGTGTTCGTGCCCATGTTCTTCCTGGAAGGCGTCGCTCGCTTCCTGTTCGTGCCCATGGCGCTGGCGGTGATTTTCGCGATGGTCTGTTCGTTCATCCTGTCGCGCACGCTGGTGCCGACCATGGCGATGTATCTGTTGCGTCCCCATTCGCATGAAGAGACGACGGCGCCGTCGTCCAATCCGCTGGTGAAGTTCCAGCGTTCGTTCTCCGAGAAGTTCGAACGATTCCGCGGCAGCTACAAAGAGCTGCTGACGATGGCCATGTCACACCGGCGCGTGTTCGTCACTGGTTTCATGTTGTTTGTGCTGGCGTCATTTCTGCTCGTGCCGTTCCTCGGCCGTAATTTCTTTCCTTCGGTGGACTCCGGTCAGATCATGATTCACTTCCGCGCGCAGCCCGGCACGCGCGTCGAGGAAACGGCGAATATGTCGGCGCGGATTCAGGACGTCATTCGTCAGGTCATTCCGCCGGACGAGCTGATGCTGCTGGTGGACAACGTCGGCATGCCGTTCTCCGGCATCAATATGACGTACAACAACACCGGCACCATCGGCGCGCAGGACGGCGATATCCAGGTGACGCTGGAGGAAGATCACGGGCCCACCGCGGACTACGTGCGGAAGTTGCGTGAAGAGTTGCCCAAGCGATTCCCGGGGGCCAGCTTCTCGTTCACGCCGGCAGACATCGTCAGTCAGATTCTGAACTTCGGTTCGCCGGCGCCCATCGACCTGCAGATTCGCGGGAACAACCTGGAAGCGAACTTCGCTTATGCGGAGAACCTGCTCGCCGACATCAAGCGGATTCCGGGCATCGCGGATGCGCGCATTCAGCAGGCGCGTGGCTTGCCGACATTCAACGTCGACGTCGATCGCACGCGGGCGCAATTCGCGGGCCTCACCGAACGCGATGTGACCAACAGCATGGTGGTGAACCTGGCCGGCTCGGTGCAGGTCGCGCCGACGTTCTGGCTCAACCCGGAGACCGGCATTCAATACCCCATCGTCGTGCAGACGCCGCAGTACAAGATGGATGAATTGAGCTCGCTGGCGACGCTGCCGGTGACAGGTGCGAATTCCGATACGTCACATCTGCTCGGCGGCATCGCCGACATTACCCGGACGACGTCGAGCGGTGTGATCTCCCAATACAACATCCAACGGATGGTGCAGATCTATGCCACCACCCAAGGAGCCGATCTGGGGGCGGTGACTTCGCGCATTCGCGAGATCGTCGACGCGCACGCGAAGGACCTGCCGAAAGGATCTTCCGTCGAACTGCTCGGCCAGGTGCGCACCATGGACAGCTCGTTCTCGGGCCTGCTGTTCGGTCTGGTCGGCGCCATCGTGCTGATCTATCTGCTGATCGTGGTGAACTTCCAGTCCTGGAGCGATCCGCTGGTGATCATCAGCGCGCTGCCTGCCGCGCTCGCTGGCATCGTGTGGATGTTGTTCACGACGTTCACGTCGCTGTCGGTGCCGGCGCTGACCGGCGCGATCATGTGCATGGGTGTTGCCACGGCGAACAGCGTGCTCGTCGTCAGCTTCGCGCGCGAACGTTTGGAGCAGCTGGCGGATCCGGTGGCAGCCGCCATCGACGCCGGTTTCGTTCGTTTCCGCCCGGTGCTGATGACCGCACTGGCCATGATCATTGGCATGGCGCCGATGGCGCTCGGCCTCGGTGAAGGTGGCGAGCAGAACGCTCCGCTGGGGCGTGCTGTGGTGGGCGGATTGATCTTCGCCACAGTGGCCACGCTCATCTTCGTGCCTGTCGTTTTCAGCATCGTGCATCGTCATTACGCCCGCAAGCCAACGGCGGAGCCGTTGCTTGCAGGAGAGCCTCATGCCGCCCACTGATTCCCATCGCGCGTTGCGTCGCGCCGGCATCGTTATCGCCGTCATCGCCATCGTGATCGTCGTTTCCGGGATCGGGATGCGCGTCAGCGATCATCGCGAGCTGAGCGAATGGACGGAGGAGCAGGCGATCCCCACGGTCGCCGTGGTCACGCCGACGAATGGTGATGCAGCGGCGCGGATCGAGTTGCCCGGTCGGTTGGAGGCGCTGTCGCGTGCGCCGTTGCATGCGCGCGTGTCCGGTTATCTGAAGACATGGAAGGTCGATATCGGTGCGCCGGTGAAGGCGGGGCAGCTATTGGCGGAAATCGAAGCGCCGGATATCGAGCAGCAGTTGTTACAAGCGGAAGCCGACCTTGCCAGCGCCGAGGCAAACGCCGCGCTTGCCGCGAGCACGGCCAAACGTTGGCAGTCGATGTTGGGTCGCGACTCGGTGTCGCGTCAGGAAGTAGAAGAGAAGGTGGGCGATCTCGCGGCCAAGCAAGCGCTGGTCAAAGCCGAGCGGGCCAATGTCGAGCGGCTGCGGACCATGAAGGGCTTCACACGAATCGTGGCGCCGTTCGACGGTGTCGTCACGGCTCGCAATACCGATATCGGCGAGTTGATTACCGCCGGCGGCGGCGCTGGTCGGGAGTTGTTCGTCGTTTCCAATACGGGCCGGCTGCGTGTGTACGTCAACGTGCCGCAGGTCTACGCGAGCCAGCTCAACACCGATGCGAAGGCGACGATCACGGTGCCCGACCAGCCCGGCAAGAAATATTCGGCCGCAGTGGAAGCTTCAGCGCGAGCCGTGAATGTCGCGACGGGCACGACGCTGATGCAGCTCATTGTCGATAACAAGTCGGGCGAGTTACTGCCCGGTGGTTATGCCAGCGTCAGCTTCGAGCTGGAGGGCGAAGCGCACGCGCTGCGAGTGCCGGCGAGCGCGTTGATATTCGATCAGTCCGGGCTGCGCGTGGCGACGGTTGGATCCGACAATCGCGTGATCATGAAGCCGGTCACCATCGCTCGCGATCACGGCGCATTCATTGAAGTCGCCACCGGCCTCGATGCCAGCGATCGCGTGATCGCCACGCCGCCCGACGGCTTGATCGCCGGCAGCGCCGTGCGCGTCCTCGAACCGACAGTGCAAGAAGCCGGCAATGCGGCGGGTTGAGCTCTCGATCGTCGCCGCGCTGGCGCTGGCCGGATGCTCGCTCGCACCCAAACTGGAGCTGCCTGAAGTTCCCGCTGCGGATTCTTACAAAGAGCCCGCGCCATGGACGGAGGCCGCGCCTGCCGATCGATTGCCCCGCGATGCGTGGTGGCAGCCGTACGGCGACGCCGAGCTGAATAAATTGCAGGCGCAGTTGATTCAAAACAGTCCCGATCTGCAAGCCGCGCTCGCGCGCTATCAACAGGCAAAGGCGTTTGCCGATCAGTTGCGTTCCGGTTTGTTTCCATCTTTCGGATTGCGCGCCGATGGCGTCCGTGCGCGGCAGTCCGAAACCAGCCCGCCTGCCGGCCAGGCGTCGCCTCGCTATTACAATTCGTATGGCGCGGGCATCGAGGCCACTTATGAAGTCGATCTGTGGGGTCGTGTCCGCAACGACGTGAAGGCGGGCGATCTCGAAGCGAGCGCTGCCGCCGCGGATCTGGAGTCAGCGCGGTTGAGCCTCCAAGCCCAGCTCGCTGATTACTACATCGCGCTCTACGGCCTGGATCGCGAAGCCGCCTTGCTCGCGGACACCGTCGCGGCCTACGACCGCGCCTTGTCGCTGACCAAGGAACGCCATGAAGCTGGCATCGTGTCCGGCCTCGACGTCGCGCGAGCGCAAACCCAGTTGGAGACGGCGCGATCGCAGAGCTCGCAGAACCAGGCTCAGCGCGCGACGCTCGAACACGCCATCGCGGCGCTTGTGGGCGAATCGCCGTCGCAATTCTCTCTGGAACCGCGTTCGGTTCCCTTGCAACTCCCTCAAATCCCCCGCGAAGTGCCCACGAACCTGTTGCAACGCCGGCCGGATATCGCCGCGGCTCAGCGCCGCACGGCCGCCGCGAACGCCAGTGTGGGAGTGGCTCGCGCCGCCTTTTTCCCTGCCATCGCCCTGAACGGCGTCTATGGCTTCGAAAGTAACCGGTCGAGCGACTGGCTGACCGCCCCGAACGCCGCCTGGTCGGTGGGGCCCAGTCTCCTGCTGGAGTTGTTCGACGCAGGCCGTCGCCGCGCGCGGGTCGAGCAGGCCAGGGCGGTGCTGGACGAGGCGGGCGCGACGTACCGGGGTGTGGTGTTGAGCGCTTTTCAGGAAGTCGAAGACAGCCTGGCCCTGCTTCACCACTACGGGAACGCCGCAGAATCCGAGCGCTCGGCGGTCACTTCGGCCCAGCAATCCCTGGACTTCGCGATGAATCGCTATCGTGAGGGTGCGGTGAGCTACCTGGAAGTCGTGCAGTCCCAGACCACTGCGCTGAACGCCCAACGCGAGGCTCTGGACCTGGAAACACGACAATTACGGGCCAGCGTGGCCCTGATCCGCGCCCTCGGCGGCGGCTGGGAGGGTTGAGCGGCGCGCGTGGTCAGGGCGAAACAGCTGATAAATTTAGTCTTTCAGCTGAAACACTTGTCCCGTTGAATCTTTACACAACAGTCGCGTATCTTAGGTGCAGTCACCTTGCCGTGTCCGAGTCGTGCAACCTCAACTGTACAACTTGACCCAAGAGATCCTGCGGACCGATGTCTCAGGAATGCCCCTGGAGTGGATTGACTACCGGGACGCGGTACGTCTGTATCACACGGAACAGGTGGCCTACACCTGCGGCACCCAGTTGTATCGGCTGCTCGGTGGCACCAATGCCCGCTCGGGATTGCAGACCGTGGTCGAGGTGAATTCGATCATCGCCACCATCGGTCACACGCACAATCCCGGCAACCTGCGTCACGACTATACGCCGCCGCTGAACAACCAGACCTTGTTCAAACGCGACGCGCATCTATGCATGTACTGCGGGCAGCGGTTTCCCTCGAGCATGCTGTCGCGGGATCACATCCGCCCCTTGAGCCAGGGTGGGCTGGATCTATGGACCAACGTGGTGACGGCTTGCCGTCGTTGTAACAACCTGAAGGCGTCGAAGACACCCGAACAGGCCGGCCTGCAGCTCATCGCCGTGCCGTTCAAGCCGACGTACGCCGAATACATTTATCTCAAAGGCCGGCGCGTGCTGGCGGACCAGATGGAATATCTGCTGGCGCACTTCCCCCGCTCGAGCCCGTTGCACGCCCGACTCAAACTGCAGTGTTAGGTTTTGATTCATTGGCCGATCCCCTCGTCTCGCAGCCGCTGTATCTCATAGATGCATCGGTGTTCGTGTTCCGTGCCTGGCATTCCGTCCCCATCGAGCTGGTCGATCCCGACGGCAACGCGGTCAACGCGCTGCATGGGTTCAGCCGTTTCCTCGGCGATCTGGTCGAGCGCGTGCGGCCCGAGCACATCGCAGTCGCGTTCGACGCGAGCCTGGTGACTTCGTTTCGTAACAAGTTATATCCGGCGTACAAAGCCAATCGCGAGCCGGCGCCGGTCGAATTGAAACGTCAGTTCCTGCAGTGCCAGCGCGTGTGCGCCGGCCTGGGTATTGCTTCGTTCGTCAGCAGCGAATACGAGGCCGACGACATCATCGGCACGCTCGCCACTCGTGCTCGCGCCGCGGGGCGCAAGGTTGTGCTCGTGACGCGCGACAAGGATTTGTCACAGCTGGTCCGGCCCGGCGATGAATACTGGGATTACCTGGGCGACGAGCGCTTTGGTTACGACGACTGCGCCGAACGTTTCGGCGTACGGCCCGAGCGCATGGCCTGTTTCCTCGCGCTGATGGGCGATGCGGTGGACAACATTCCGGGTGTGCCCGGCGTGGGGCGCAAGACGGCTTCGACGTTGTTACAGCACTTCGAATCGCTGAGTCATCTGTACGACGATCTGGATCGCGTGTTGAAGATCAAGCTGCGCAATGCCGGCTTCGTCTGCGGCCAGTTGCGTGACTATCGCGAGGCTGCGTTTCTCGCCCGGCAGCTCACCGAAATAGCCTGCGATATGCCGCTGGATGTGGAGATGGCCCAGTTGCGCCGGCGGCCGCCGGATCTGGGCGATCTCAACAAGTTCTACGACACCGTCGGTTTCGGGCGCCTGCTGCGGAACCAGGCGGAACGGATCGCGGCGCTGAGCTAGCTAGCCTTTTCTTGTTGTCGCGGGTAAGCAATTACCGCGGGAAAAGCCTCTTTAGCCGATCACTTCCAGTCGCGTCGCGGACGGATCCTGAATGCCCCCGTGCATTAGGAGCCGTCATGAGAGCCGCGACCCCTTTCCTATCCTTGCTGTTGATCGGTGCGACCGCGCCCCATGCTCAGACCGTCATCTATCGCTGCGAGGGCGAAGACGGCGTGGTGTTTTCGGATCGGGGCTGCGAGGCCGGTGCGGATCCCCACGAAATCGATGACAGTCGCGTGACCGTTTACACCCCGGCGCCGGTCGACGAGCGCGCCTCGGCGGCGAGCCCGTCGAAGCGTCCCAAGGCCGGCCGAACCAAGCCGAGCAAGGCCGCCGATCCCGGCCAGCAGCGGCTCAAATGCGTCCGGTTGGACCAGGGATTGCGCGATGTTCGTATCAAGATGCGCAGTGGTTACGGCGTGCAGGAAGGCGAGCGGCTGAAAGAGCGGCGGCGGCAGTTGGAGGAGCAGCGGCGAGCGCAAAAGTGCGATTGAGCCAGGCGGCGCTATACCTGCGTCGTGAAATGTGAGCGCATAATGTCGTCGTATGGAGTCAGTCGTGTGCCGCGGACCCGCCGGCTGCGGAGGTCACGAGATCAGCTAGAACCAATTCGGCAGGCATGGCCAAAGTCAGGGGGTCGTCATGGGTACTCGCATAGGATTCAGAGGGGTGGTCGCCGGGCTGCTGGCAGCCGCCTGGCTGCTCGCGACGCCGCTGGCGTCGGCGCAGGACAAAGCGGTCGACGAGATGATGGCTCAGGCGCAAAAGGCCCTGCAGAAGGGGCAGCCGCGCGAGGCGGAGAACCTGCTCCGCAAGGCTATCGAAGCGGCGCCGACGCGAGCGGAGTTGTACATGCTGCGTTCGAGGGCGCGTGATTCGTCGGGCAAGTACGATGGCGCGCTGGAAGACGCCAACAAGTACATCGAGATGGAGCCGAGCGACGCCTTCGGCTACCTGAACCGGTCGCGGATTTATATTTCGATGGACAAGGCGGAGTCGGCGCTCGCTGACGCGAATAAGGCCATCGAGCTCGATCCCAAAGAGCCGGATTGCTATTACCGTCGCTCGGATATCTACCGAGAGATGGGGAAGGAAGCGGAGGCCAAGGCGGATGAGGCTAAGGCCGATCAACTAGCTAAGAGCTGAAGAGGCCCGGTGGCTCGCGAGCGGTCCCGGGGGGAGGGCCTTCCGGCACCGCCGCGTGAATACGTCCCTGTAGGGCTGATTGGCGAAACTTCCCTGTTTCTCAAT
>NZ_DASWTF010000030.1:0-116612 GCF_036402275.1 Steroidobacter sp.
GGCTGGACGCCGCCGTTGTGCAAGCTGTCGTGGAAAATCGCGTCATTAACGAGATGACCGTCTAGGCATCAACGGCGATAGCAATTTTGTTCTGTGCCGTGTTGTCCGCGCGCGTCAATGCGGCCCAGGTCACCCGCTTACCGACGTTCCGAGGTTTCGCCGAATTTTCGGCGAAACCTCCCCTCGACTTCCCGCGCGCTTTCCCATACCTGATTTCACATTCTGCCAGGTGTGTGCCGCCTCTTTGATCGACGGAGGGCGTAGATGCCCATGCTCCTGAAGAGGAGGGGCGTTCTCTGTCTGCTGATGAGCGTAGCACCGTGCTCGGCGTGTCAAGGGCAAGTGAACGGCCGAAGACGGCCGCCCTTGACACGGCTGCGCTCGATGCGTGGTCAGCCGGCAGACAGCGCTCGCGGTGAGTGCTGAGCGAGTCGGAGGACTAGCTATGAATATCGATCAACTTCGGGCCAGCCGAACGAGAGGGATCTCACATGCAAGCTAAGGTAATCACGATTGGGAACGCTGCCGGCTATCGGGAGATGGAACTCACAGTGGAGATAATGGAGAACGGCAAGCCGCGCCGAGTGAAGCTCTGCTTTAACGCTGATGACAGTACCTACATCGTCTGCGCATTTTTGCGAGCGCAAGCGCTAGCCTGGAACAATCACGTTCCTCTCGATGCCGAACCCCACGAGAAAGCGCGACCTCGGTGGGTGCCGCTGTACGGATCAATGTGAAGGTGCCGAGTATCTCTGGCAACACGAACAATTCTTCATTTCGCAGGAGTAGCGGCTTCCGCTACTCCTATGCGCCGGGCCACACCGCGCTCATGGGGTCGCCGTGATTCGAATTTCTGTGCGCCGCAGACTCCTCTTGAATTGACGCGGGCAGTCAAATTCTGACATACGATTGACCGCAAGTATAATGGCCAGACCGCGCTTCTGTCCGCGCCTTACGAGCGGAGAAGACGTGGCTTTAACCGTGGCCGCAGAAACACCGGCGAAACTGGCTCGCCGACTGCGGAGAGGCGTGGCCGCGGGTCAAATTGGTGACTCGATTGGTGCGGCACATTCGTTTAGTGTCGTGCTTATAGCGTGTTAATCGGTATGTCGGGTCTGGTAATGAACGCAGGCGATGGGCTCACGGAAGTCAAGGTTGCTATGTTTGGCTGCGCTCACGTTGGCGCAAGCGCTTTACATACGGGCCATCGACTAAATCGTCGGGATCCAGACCCAATGCACAATTCGCCAACGAGGCGAGTGTGTTGTCCGTGAGCTTTAAGCCTTTCGGTAGTTGACCGTAGTTCTCGGCGCTATTCTCGTCGATAGCGGTAAACAGTGCCTTGAAGTAGTCCGCGAGTGATGGGCGCATTGCTTTCGTGGCGGCTGCTGTCAACGAGTCCGTGGCTTCCAGGCGGGCGCAGTCAGCATCCCTAGCTAGGACCCGCATGAAGTCGCTGAGAGACGGCCAATATTTCAGGTCGAATTGGAAGCGAAGATCTCGAAGTGGCTTCCTGACATACAGTTCAAATCGGTGGTTATTCTCGGCTGCCTTTTCGAGAACTTCGCAAACATGATAGTGCGTGTTGCCAGCGAATCCCGAAGTGTTATGCAGGTCAGAGCGTTGCTCAAGCAGGCTCGTCAACTCAGCGGCCTTCCTGGCGATCTCCTGATTGACGCCTTCCAGCTTGTCGCGTGCGGCTCGCGCCTCCGAAATTCTGTTCGGGTTCCAGAACGCAGCGGTGCTAAGGATTAGTTGAAGAAACACCTGCAGGGCGGGCGGATGCCAGTGAAGCTTCCGATACAACTCCTCGTAGGCGTCTTTTAACTCCGAGCCGCGGGCGAGAAATCGGTCTATGACGATGTTCTCGCTGGGCAGGATGTTGTGCTCGATGTTGTAGCGCTTCTCCGAGGTGAGGATGTCTTCACAGATCGTTTGCGGATTGGTCGATGGATGTGAACTCATGATGTGTGGCTAGGGTTGAGACACGTCGCAGCGTAGCGGTCCGGCGCTCAGTTGTCGGTACCTCAGCGGTTACCTTCAATGCATTCGTTGGGTACCGCGGGTTGCCTGAATCCTTCAGGGCGGCAGCGCTGAGCGAGTTCCATGGCCGGTCTGCCGTCCGGGCCGATGTTCCATGGAGGTCTAGCGCCGCGACAAGAATCACGATTTTTGGCGCCTCTGAATACATTGCCATTCGGGCGCGACGCTACCGGGCCAGCAGCGTCGGATCCCCCACCTTTCGTGGATGTCAGGGGTGCAGTTGGATGCCGCCCGGTAATCTTGCGGCAATTTCTGCGACCAAGGGATCGCGTTGTGCCGGAGTTAGGCATAGCTTGCACCACTCGGTGACCATGGTTTCCCACACACTGGAAGCGCTTTTAATAATCCTGTCTCCGACCAAAGAGGGCCAGCGATGATGGTCGGGCGTTAGGACGGTGTCTTCCAGATAAGTATGCAGGTCGCCTGCGCCGATGCCGAATCTCTCATGCAAATTTCCCCAGTTTATGGCTCGCAAGCCCTGAAAAACGACCACCTCCGGCGCGGCCGTTCCTGGTAGAGCAGTGCAGCCGGGTGCTAGTTGCTGATCGCCGTCAAGCACGCCCAATCCGGGGTGCGCGAGTTTATTCTGGGCCGCGAGTTGTGCCAGCATCTTCACAACATTGGCAGGTCCTACGGACGATATCCTTATTCTCGACAGAATCTCGCCGCCCTGGGGGTGTCTCGCTATTATTTCTCTCGTAAACACTTCTGCTGTTCGGTCCTCAACGTAAACATATGCTTCCGGATGCACATGGTCGTCAAGTTTGGTGAGAGCGAATTCTGGGCTCGCTCCATACACGATGGTCGGTCCGGTTGTTGTTGGCACGATCAAGATGCGCGCTTCAGGTGGTAGTTCTTCAAGGATGTACGGACTGTGCGTAGAGAGGATGATCTGTACTCGCCTGAGCCTGCTGAACTCTAGAAGGAAACGAATAAGGCGTCGCTGCGCTCGCGGATGAAGTGACGCTTCAACTTCATCTATGACCACCAGGGCATGTGATGGAACGTGCTGAATGGCTCGGATTAAATCCAGAGTCGTATCTTCTCCGGCGCCTTGATGAAATTGCGAAATCTCGCCGAATTCCCTCTGCAGCAATCCCACCGGCCTGTTGGCGTTCACATCTGGCTTAACAAAGCGCGCGTTGCTGTATTCACGGCCCAAGATGTAGGAAAGCTTCGTCCGATATTCGACTGATACGTCTTCTGTCGAAATCTCGCCAGCCGCTAGCCGGGCTACCTTGGCGTATCCGGCAGTCGCGTCTAGTGGAAGGGTTCGCGCCACGTCAAACCAATATACGGACCTTTTGTAGCGTTTGTCAGGGAAGCTCCACCGTTCGGTCGGTTTTCTGATCTTGAACGTTTGATTCTCATCGCCCAGTCTTATTTGATAACCGAGTTCGATACCTTGCAGTTTGTCCCAATGGGTGTCGAGAAAGAAGTCGGACGGAAAGTATGCAGTGTGCTTGGGATCATATGCCGTCGCCGCTACCTTAAGCACAGTGCTCTTGCCGGCGCCGTTCTCGCCTACGACGGCGACGACTGGAAACTTGAAGACGACTGATTCGCCGCCCCAGCCCCGCAAGCCGCTAATCTCTACGCGTTCCAAAAACTGAGGCCAAAGGCCGCCCTGGTATTGATCGCGGATTCTATTTATCTCTGTGACATCCATATGCCATCCAGCTGTTTTGATTGTATGGACCTATGCATTGTTGCAGATGGGGGCGACAAGTCCAGTTAATCCGTTGTGGCGATCCCCCGACATTTGCATAGAACGATATCGCTAGGGCGTCCCGCAGAGTCATCGTTGTTAGTTTGACCTAATATTAGGGCTCCGACCTCCGCGAAGGAAGAAGAACTCTGGCCCCCCTGCGCTGCGTGGGACGCATGAATGAAGGTGGTGGGGCGCGCATATTCTCTCACCTCCGCTAGCCGTCAGCGAGTGGTGAAATCGCCGAAAAAAGAGCGAAACGATGAGATGGGTTTTTGGGGATGCCGCCGCCGTAAGGGGGTGCATCCGGTATCGGCTCCTGTCATTCGACAAGAACTTGAACAAGAGGAGAGGCCATGCCCATCGCGACCATTGCCGTTGATCTTGCCAAGACGGTGTTTGAACTCGCCGCAGCAGACGGCGCGGGCAAGATAGTCGAGCGTCGACGGCTCAATCGTGCCTAGTTTGAGCGCTACTTTGAGAACCGGGAATGCGTTCACGTCGTCATGGAGGCGTGCGGCTCGGCGCATTACTGGGGAAGGCGTTTCGAAGCACAGGGCATGCGCGTGTCACTGCTGCCGCCGCATTACGTTCGGGCCTATGTGAGACGGAACAAAACCGATAGTGCCGACGCCACGGCACTGCTTGAGGCGGCTCGGGCTAGCGATATCGTTCCCGTCCGGATGAAGTCGGTCGAGCAGCAAGGCTTGCAGGGGCTGCATCGACTTCGATCGTGCTGGCGAGCCACCTGCACGGCCAGGATCAACACGCTGCGCGGCTTGTGCAAAGAGCTCGGGGTCATCGCGCCGCTGCACAGCCGTGGCGTGGCGGAACTGCGTCGTCGTCTGGCGGAGGATGATGTTGGGATCCCGGAGTACCTGAGATTCACGCTGCAGAGAGTGCTGGGTGAGATCGACGAGCTCGAGGAGCGGCTGCTGGAAGTTGAGGCTCAGCTGGCCGAGATCGCCAAGCACTCGACGACCTGCCAGCGGCTACAGACGATCCCGGGCGTCGGATTGATTGTCTCAACGGCCTTCACCGGCGCCGTCGGCGATATCGCCGCCTTCCGTAGCGCCCGACATTTCGCCTCTTGGCTGGGGCTGACGCCGCGAGAATATTCCTCCGGCAACATTCGCCAATCAGTAAACGTGGCGACAGATATCTCCGGATGCTGCTCGTGCATGGCGCGCGTGCCGTTCTGTATTCCGGTGCAGCAGCGGTTCGTGCCGGGCGGCCGCTGGATCCATTGCGAGCATGGGGCCTACGCGTCCGAGACAAGTGTGGTGTCAAGAAGGCGGCGGTGGCCGTCGCGAACAAACTGGCCCGCATTCTATGGGCCACCTGGCGGTACCAACGAGACTTCGAGTCTCGGCCGCCGCGCTTGGTAGCAGCCTGATGATCACAAGACCGTTCCTGGTCGTGCGTAAAGTTTAACTGTTCATGGCAAGCCGGTCGGAACCGGCGCAGTGGCAAGCCGATATCCTGCACGGCTCCTAAACGATGGAAGCCCTCGAAACGAATGGCTCACTGCGCGCGGATTTCATAATGGCCAGGAGAGACAAAATGTCGTTCTCGAACAACAGGCCGGATATACGACTGCAACCGATTCGGCAGCCTTGATGAGCAGTGATGTGCACCGCCACGACGAGAAAGTGACGATCGAAGAACGGACGAAGAGAAACAAATAGTCTGTCAAGGGGTAGATTCGCCGAAAAAACCCATATACGCAGGATATGCCCCGGCCGCCTTGCTTTAAGAATGTGGCCCATGGGCAGCATCTCATCGCCGCATGCGTCTCGCGGAGACGAAGGAACGGTTCCGCAGCTTCGCGGAACACCAGCAGATGTCGGAGTCGGCGTTGCTGAAACGGCTAGTCGCTTTGGCTATGCGTGGTGCTGGCGCGGGTGATGCCGAAGTTGTGAAGTCGTCAGGGCGGCGGCTAAGAGGGGCGCGTACATCGGTTCGGCTGCAACCCGCCGACAAGCTGTTGCTGCGTGAGCGGGCGGCATCTCGGCAGATGGCGGTAGCGACATATATATATCTGTTCTTGTGCGAGCCCATCTGCGAAACCTATCTCCGCTGCCGAAAGACGAGTTGATGGCACTCAAGCAGTCGGTCGCCGAGTTGAGTGCGATTGGACGCAACCTCAACTAGCTGACGAGGCTGGCGCATCAGGGGATGGGCCTGCCCCAGCCGTAGTGATCTGCACGCGATATTGAAGGCGTGTGAGGCGCTGCCTGAGCACACGAAGGATCTTATGAAGGCGAATGCCCGCTCATGGAGGACGGGAGATGGCACCAGCGATTCGCCTTGAGCGCGACGAGCCGTGATTGGACACCGCCAGCTACGGCCGGGGCGGAGTAGGCCGGCGGCTATCGCGTGCTCAGGTCGAGCAGATTCGCCGCACGGTCAAACGTACACCCGAGGTGATGGTCAAAGTATCGAGCGGGAGTGGGGCAGTACATGCCGCAGAGTCAGCGCCCATTCAATTACATCAGTCGGCAAGGCGACCTCGAGGGCCCCCGGCCAGTATCGCGCTGTGGGAGGGCCTAGGAATAATCAATAAAATCAGGTGATTAGGCTTTGTTAGTGCATCGTCGGCAGCTGCCGGCTTGACGCTACGCCGAATGCCCCTATTATCCGTTTGTTGAAATCTTCAACAATCGAGAGCTGACCCCATGGCGACCGTTAACTTCAGCGTTCCCGACGACGTCAAGGTCGCGTTCGACCGGGCGTTCGGAGATCAGAACAAGAGTGCAATCATCGCTGATCTGATGCGCAAAGCGGTGGCGGACGCGAGTCGGCGCAAGCAGCGGGAAGATATCTTTCGCAAACTGACGCAGCGCCGCTCGCAGCGGCCTTCATTGTCCGGTGAACAAGCGAGGGCAGCGCGCGCCATGGGACGTCCGTGATCGCTGTCGTCGACGCGAGCGTCGTGATCAAGTGGTTGCTGCAGGATCCTGAGCGCGAGGCGGACACCGAAAAGGCGACTCGTCTTATGGAACAGGTTACCAGTGGCGAGCTGTCATCAATTCAGCCGACACACTGGATCCTGGAAGTCGGAGCGGTTTTGGCGCGAGTGAGTCCGGAGACTGCGGCAGACGATGTGACATTGCTCGCCGCGCTCGAACTCCCCACGACAGACGATCCATTGATCGTAAGGCGTGGAACGGAGCTTGCTATTGAGCTCAAGCAACACTTGTTCGATACGTTCTATCATGCCGTTGCCCTGGAGAATGCAGACACGGTGCTGGTGACGGCAGATGAGCGCTACATGCGTGCGGCCCAGGGCAAAGGCCGGATCATGCACGTGAAGGACTGGGATTGATGACTGAAGGCGATCAAGATGGTCGATAGAGAAACGCTGGCCATTTCAAGGAAGATATCGACGGCGCCTATGATGGATTACACCGACAGACACTGTCGGTATTTCCTGCGCCTGCTGAGCCCCGACACTCTCTTATATACAGAGATGCTGACCTCGGCCGCCTTAGTCCGTGGCGACGGAGCCAGACTCCTTACGTATGACAGCGCCGAGCACCCGGTAGCCCTGCAACTCGGCGGCAGCGATCCGAAGGAACTGGCGATCGCCGCTCGCATGGGGGAGCAGGCGGGCTATGACGAGGTGAACCTGAACTGCGGCTGCCCGAGCGATCGGGTGCAGAGTGGGCGGTTTGGCGCTTGTTTGATGGGCGAGCCGGCGCTGGTGGCGGAATGTGTAAGTGCCATGCGTGCGGTGGTGAGTGTGCCAGTGACGGTGAAGTGTCGCATCGGGATCGAGCCGATGCCGCAGGCTGCTGATGAGTTCGAGTTTCTGCGCGAGTTCATTGCGACGGTGGCGGCGGCTGGATGTGACGTGTTCGTCGTGCATGCACGCAAGGCCATCCTGAAAGGATTGAGCCCGAAAGAGAACCGCGAGATTCCGCCGCTGAAGTACAACGTAGTGGCCGCGTTGCGTGCTGAGTTTCCGAATCTCACGTTCGTGCTCAACGGCGGCATTCGCACGGTCGAAGAAGTGCAGACGCATTTACAAACATTCGACGGCGTGATGATCGGTCGCGAGGCTTATCAGAATCCTTACCTGCTGGCGCAGCTTCAGCAGGTGGTGTTCGATCCGAACTGGAGCCTGCCGGCGCGTGAGCAGGTGATCGAGCAGTACGCGGACTACGTTCGTACAAGACTGGCCGAGGGCCATCGATTGCGCAGCATGGTCAAGCATGTGCAGGGACTGTACGCCGGCATGCCCAGAGTGCGTTCCTGGCGTCGCTTCATCTCCGAAGGCGCCGGCCGGCCCGATGCGGGAGCCACCTTGCTAACGGACGCTTTGCGCATCGTGCAGGCGGCCTGACGCAGGCAGCGCACATCCATTGCAGATTCCGCCGGAAGACCCATGAGCGGGTCTTCCGGCTGATCCATATCAACGGTTGAACGGCACCGGCGCGAGCCGGCCGAAGTTGCCTTGCTTGGTCGCTGCCAAATAGGCGGCGACCGCATAAGCAGCCACGCTTTGATCGAGCACCTTCGCGTCGACCTTGGCGAGGGTGTCGTTCATCGTGTGGTGGAAGTCGAAATAAAGCGTGGCGTCGAGGACGGGGTCCAGGACGGGGACGCCGAGGGAGCGGAGGGGGCCGAGGTCGGCGCCGCCGGAGGCGGTGTTGATGCCGCCTTCGATGACGAGCGGCTCCATGGTCTTGCGCATTTTCTCGATGGCGCCGAGCGACTCCGGGCCCACCTGGGTGTCCAGGCGGATCACGGGGCCGATGCCCGTGTCGGCTTCCATCGCCAGCACGTGCTTGTTGTGCTCGTCGCCGATCAGTCGCGCATATTCCTTCGCGCCGGACAGGCCGAATTCCTCGTTAGCGAACAGCACCACGCGAATCGTGCGTGAGGGCTTGCGGTCCAATCGCGAAATCAGGCGAGCGGCCTCGACGACGATGGCCACGCCAGCGCCGTCGTCCAGCGCTCCCTGGCCCAGGTCCCACGAATCAAGATGCGCGCCCAACAGCACGATCTCGTTGGCGCGATCGGTGCCAGGGATTTCCCCGATCACATTCGCGGACCACGCGGGCGGCATTTCGCGCGCGGTGGATTTCAGCCGCAGTCGAACCTGCTTGTTTGCTTTGAGCTGACGCGAGAGCGTCTCGGCGTCGGGGTTGGACAGCGAGAAAGCGGGGATGCGCGGGGCATTCATTTCGTATTGCATCCGGCCGGTGTGAGCGAAGCGCTCATCCGACGTACCGACGGAGCGGATCACCACCGCGACGGCGCCAAGGTTCGCGGCGACGCTCGCGCCTTGCACACGATTCTTTACAATCTTGCCGTAGCCCGACCCATCCCGCGTGCGCTCCATGCGCTCGTTGATGAAGACGATCTTGTTCTTCACGTCGCCGGCCTGCGCGGCGGCCAATGCATCCAGTGAGGCGAACTCGACCACCTGCGCCTCGATGCCTTCTTCGGGCGTGCCGATACTCCCACCCAATGAGGCCGCAACGAGGGGCTGAGCCGCGGGGCCGAGCAGGGTGACCTCCGTGCTGCCACGAATCCAGCGCGGCACCAGCACGTCCTGGGTGCGTACGCCCGTAAAGCCCAGTTTGCCGAGCCGGTTCATGGCCCAACGCACGGCAGCTTCGTCGCCGGCGGACCCGGCCAGTCGCGGACCGACCTCGGTCACGAGCGAGCTCACGTGGTCATAAGCGGAGGTCCCTTTGAGGGCGCGGTCGCGCAGGGCCCCGGCCGCGGCGAGGTCCGCGTCGGTCCAGTCGGCGACCGGTCCGGACTGGGCCGAGGCGGGGCGAGTCTGGACCGCCAGGATCGTCAAAACCGCCAAAAAAATGACGCAAAAGACGGCGTCGCGCCGCCGGGAAGGGGCGGTCGGGGGAACCATTTCGAGCATCCGAACTCCTTGTTGCACCCAGCGGTTAAGGTATCCAGCGGGGTTATGTAGCGTTGTCGTATATACTGCGGCCCGCCCCCGGGAATTCGGGGGCAGGCCGGACCCTCAAGCGGACAGCAAGGATACCAATGAGGCGGCGACGAGGCGGGGAGACGACGATGAGCGCCAAGAGGTCATGGGAAAGGACATCGAACTAGCCATCCTGTTTGCCGACGTGGTCGGCAGCACGCGAATTTACGAAGTCATGGGTGACCTGCGCGCCCGGGACATGGTCCTGACCTGCGTGGAGATCATGCGGGCCGCCACCGAGCAGAACCATGGCACGGTCATCAAGACCATCGGCGACGAGATCATGGCCACGTTTCCCACCGCGAACGACGCCATCAACGCCGGCAGCCGCATGCAGCACGACATCCGTAGCCATGCCGAGCTGAAGGTCGAGGGCCAGCCCATCGCCATTCGCATCGGCGGTCACTTCGGACCGGTGGTGCTCGAGAATCGCGATATCTTCGGCGCGGCGGTCCACACCGCGAACCGCATGACCAGCCAGGCCAAGGCCGGGCAGATCATGATCACCAGCGCCATGGTCGAGCGGCTCGCGCCCGAGTGGCAGTCCGCCGTACGTCAGATCGACGTGGCCACGCTCAAGGGCAAGACCAGCGAGGACGAGCTGTTCGAAGTGTTGTGGCAGAAGGAAGACGCCACCAGCATGTTGCCCGCCATCGCCCTCGGAGCTTCGGCCGCGAATCGCGACAAGCAACGCGCGCGTCGCTTGCGTCTGCGCTTCCAAGGGCAAGAGATCGTTGTCGACGAGAGCCGCGCCAATATCGCCATCGGCCGCGCCGAAGAAAACGACATCGTGGTCAAGGGCAATCTGATCTCACGTCTGCACGCGAAGATCGAGCTGGTCCGTAACAAATTTCAACTCGTGGACCAGAGCACCAACGGCACGTTCGTCACCACGCGTGAAGGCGAGGAAGCGTTCGTCCGTCGCGACACCATGCAGTTGAAAGGCGAGGGGCTGATCGGATTCGGTCGCGTCCCGGAGAACAATTCGTCGTTGACCGTTCGCTACGTCTGCGAAGAGTAATGCGCCCGGCGCAGGTGCTCGTGCGAGCGCCTTCCAAACTGCTGCAGCCTTTCGTGAAGCGGTTCCTAGTGGTGGAGGCGACCGCTGCACAGGACGACACGCATCTTCCCGAGACCGGGTTGGTGGCAGCGTTTCAGTTGCGTGGCCAATGTCTCCTGAATCACGACGCACCCGCGCCTCCAGCGTCCATCGCCGGACTAACGGAGGCGTTGCGCACACATAAACATAGTGCCGAGCACGCGGTCCTCATCGTTTCATTCACCGCCGTCGGCGCGGCGGCATTTCTGCCTCAGCCGCTGCACGAATTTTCCAACGCGACGGTCGACCTTCACGATGCGCTGAGCGGGCGCGCCGGTGTGCGAAGGTTGCACGAACAGATGCAGGAAGCTGACAGTGCCACACAGCGCGTGAACCTCGTCGAAGAGTTCCTCATCGGACGCGTCGGTAATGCAAGGCCGGATGCACTCGTCGCGGCAGCGGTCGATATGATCGAGAGCACACACGCCACGCTGCGCATCGGCGATCTCGCGCGGAAGATCGGTCTGAGCCAAAGCGCATTGGAGCGGCGCTTTCGTGCGGTCGTAGGAACTTCACCCCGGAAGTTCAGCTCGCTCGTGCGTCTCCAGCACGTTTCGCGGCTCGTCGACAGCGGCATGGATCTGACGACGGTCGCGCACGCTTCGGGTTATACCGACCTGTCGCACTTCATCAACGACTTCAAACGTTTCACCGGTGTGGCGCCCGGATCGTACTTCAGTCGCTGAACGCCGAATTTTTACAAGTAGCCGAGTGAGTGTCGCCGCTACAGTGACGCCGTTCAACGACGCGTAGGCACACTCGACTCATGAAACAATTCGTCATTATTTTTCGACAAGCGCCCAGAGAGTTCACCGAAGCCGACCTGAAACAACGTTCGGAGCAAACCCGAATTTGGGCGGCTCCCCTCAACACTGCCGGTCACAAACTCGATCCGCGCATCTTGGAGCCCGCCAGCCAGTGGAGTGGGGCGGACGCGCCGGTCACGGCGTTACTGTTTCTGGAAGCTCGGGACTTCGAACAGGCAACGCAGATCGCTCGCAGCCATCCAGCCATTCGTTACGACGCAAGCGTCGAGGTTCGCGCCTGGGCGGGCGTCAAGCCGTAACCGGCCAGCAAGAAAGGCGGGCAGGGAAGCCCTTCGGCTGCGTGCTGTGTACATATGTCAAACCTGTAACAGCGCTGTAAGAAAGCCAAATCGCAATGTGACTGTAGTGTAACTGAAACATTCGCTGCCCAGACTGCGCGCCAATTCCTTCAGCGGTGTCGTCTTTCTGGGAGCGACTTGATGAGAACTTATCAGTGGATCATTGCGAGCGCGGTGGCGATGGCGCTCGCCGGCTGCGGCGCGGACGAGATTTCCTCGGCCGGCGCGGGCGGCAATATTACGATTAATAATCCGCCGCCGGCACAGAACCCCGATCCGGGTCCGGATCCCGATCCAGATCCGGTGCTGGTGACCCCGGCCGCTGGCTGCCCCACGATTGCTGCTTCGACTCCGTTGAACGACGCCGGGACCATCGAGGGACCGACGGGCGAATATCGCGTTTGCGATTTGCCGCCGGTGATCAACGCGAGCACGACCCTGCCTCGCATCCCCGGCCTGCTTTACGCCCTGCCTGATCGTGTGGACGTCGGCACCGATCTCGGTCCCACGTTCACGACCGGCGAGGCGTCCGTCACCCTGACCATTCAACCGGGTGTCGTGATCTTCGCGAAAGCCGGCACCGCGTGGCTCGGTGTGAACCGCGGTAACAAGATTCAGGCAGTGGGTACGGCGACGCAGCCGATTGTATTCACGAGCCGTGACAACGTCCTGGGCCTCGCGACCGATGACTCACAAGGCCAGTGGGGCGGCGTCGTGCTGATGGGCCGTGCCCCGATCACGGATTGCAGAACGGGCCTGCCAGGCTCCGTCAGCTGTGACCGCCAGACAGAGGGTGCCGCACAGCCGGCGCTGTACGGCGGCGTGACCGCGAACGACAACAGCGGCCGCATGAGCTACGTGCAGATCCGCTATTCCGGCTATGCACTCGCGGCCAACACCGAGTTGCAGTCGCTGACGCTCGAAGGCGTGGGCAGCGCCACGCAGATCGATCACATCCAGATGCACAACAGCTCGGACGACGGCTTCGAAAATTTCGGCGGCACGCCGAGCATGCGTCACCTCGTGATCACCGGCGCCGATGACGACAGCATCGACCTGGATTTCGGCTACAAGGGCACGATCCAATATGTGATCGCGGTTCAGAAGGCCTCTGGCAGCCCGGACTCGATCATCGAGCTCGACTCGACGAATTCGAACGAGACTCAGGTGCCGCGCACTCACGCGAAGATCGCGAACTTCACGTTTGTCCATCGCAATCCGGCGACCGCGAACACGGCTGCCTGGCTGCTGCGTGGCGGCGCAGATGCAACGCTGGTGAACGGCGTGATGACGACCCCGATGGCGTGTTTGCGCTTGAATGGCGCGAACATCCTCGCCACCGATCCGACCATCGACAAGCTCGGCCCGCCGGAATTCCACTCCGTCGGCTTGACCTGTGGCACCGCTGTTACGGTTGACGGTTCCGGCGTGCCGGCTGCGCAAGCGGCGGCTCTGTTCACCTCGCCGGGCACCAACAACAACACCACCCTGTCCTCGACGTTGACCGGCGTGTTCGTCAACGGCGCGAACGAGGCGGCGATGACGGCGACGGATCCGAAGTCCGAGGATGCCTTGTTCGATACCACCACCTATGTCGGCGCGGTCAGGGACGCCAATGACACGTGGTATGCGGGTTGGACCTGCAACTCGGCGACCGCGAGCTTCGGCGATACCAGCACGGCGTGCACCACGCTGCCGTCGCTCGTCGAGTAAGTAGCAGCCATCGGCGTGCGGCGGGTTGCGATGACGAGTCGCGATCCGCCGCATTCAAGTTTTCGATACATTGAAAATAGTTAGGTACATATATGGCCAAACCGCGCACGTGGGGCATGTTGCTGGCCGCAACCGCGTTCTCCACTCAGGCCTTTGCTCAGGCGCCGGTCGAAGTTGACGCTTCGCAGCCGGCAGAAGCGACCGACTCTGCAGCGACTCCGCCGTCTTCCACTCAAGAATCGGTCGATGTCGCCATGCCCGGCGGCATTCCCACCGTGACGGTTGTGGGCCGCCGTGAACGCGAAGTGCAGCGCGAAACGACGCAGGTCATCACCGTGCTGTCGAGCGAAGACATCGCCAGAACGGGCGAAGGCAATATCGCGGGCGCGCTCGGACGTGTGACGGGTTTGAGCGTCGTGGGCAGTGGATTTGTTTACGTTCGCGGTCTGGGCGATCGCTATTCTCTCGCGTTGCTCAACGGCTCGCCGCTGCCTAGCCCGGAGCCCATGCGCCGCGCGGTGCCTCTCGATTTGTTCCCTACCGACGTGGTGGCTTCCTCGTTGGTGCAAAAAACCTATTCGCCCAACTTCCCTGGCGAGTTCGGCGGCGGCGTGATCAACCTGACGACGCTGGCGATTCCCAGACAGCCGTTCTTCGATGTGAATCTCGGCGTCAGCGGCGACACCGAGACCACCGGCCAGCTCGGCTACGATTACTATGGCAACAAATATGACTGGACGGGCTACGGCAATCGTGACACGCCGCCCGCGCTCGCGGCTTTCTTCGCCAGTGGTCAGCGCATCAGCACCGGCGCAGTGGACACGGGCGAGATCGCCAGCCAACTCGTCACTCGCAGCAACGGTCTTGTGCAGAAGGTCGGGGACGTTGCGCCGAACTTCTCCGGAACCCTCACTGGCGGCAACACCTGGCAGCTGGGAGATTCCGAGCTCGGCGTCATCGCCACTGCTGGATTCAATAACGGCTGGCGCACTCGCGACAACATCCAGCAGACACCGGCTAGCGCCGACCTGTCCGTGATCGACAGGGATTTCCGTCAGGTCGCAACCGAGAACCGCGCTGTCGCCAACGCCTTGCTGGGCGTCGGTTACGAATTCGGCGAGGGCAATAGTCTGCGCTGGACCAACGTGTACATCCACGACACGCTGAAGCGCACCAGTCTCGCCGAAGGCAGGCAAAACAACACGCGGCCCGGAGCGGACTTCAGCGACCAGAGCACTGCTTTGTATGAGCGTGAGTTGATGAGCACGCAGCTGACCGGCGGGTTCAATCTAGAGCCGTTGACAGTCAGCACGCGAGCCTCCTATTCGACGTCGAAGCGCGAAGCGCCTTACGAACTGGGCATCGGCTACGTGCGCACGAACCAGGCGACGAGCCCGTATGGAGAATATTTCATCAACCGCCTGGACAACGGTAACACCGGCTACGCCGACATCGCCTTCTCGGATCTGGATGAGGATCTGTGGTCGGCCGGCGTGGACCTGACCGCGCAGGTTCTGCCGCGCCTGGTGCTGTCAGGCGGCGTCGACATCACGGACACACAACGCGATTCCACGCGGCGTGAGTTTCAGATCGTCGCTCCCTCGACGTTGCCGAACTATGTGGCGATGCTTCGGCCCGATTACCTGCTGAGCCGAGCGGTCATCGAGGAATACGGCATCGGATTGATCGAGACGACCGAGACGGATCCTGCCTTCACCGCAAGTTTGCGCACAGAGGCAGCGTACGCGCAGTTCCAGGCGGAACTGATGGATGGGCTGGAACTCAGCGCCGGCGCACGCTATGAGAAGGGCGAGCAGGAGGTTCGTCCACTGCAGGTGTTCGACACTGTCACGCGATCTATCGCTGGGACGAACATCGAGAACGACTATGTGCTCCCGGGAGCAACGCTCACATACAAGTTCCACGACGACATGCAGCTTCGTTTCAACGCATCGAAGACGATCGCGCGCCCGCAGTTCCGCGAGCTGATGTTCCAGCTGTACTTCGATCCTGAGTACAGCCGCTACTATCGAGGCAACCCGCTGCTGACCGACAGCGAATTCTTCAATGGCGAAGTGCGCTACGAGTGGTACTACGCTCCGGAGCAGCGCTTCTCCGCCGCCGGGTTCTACAAGACCATCGACGACCCGATCGAGGCCTTCACCGGCTTCACCGACAACACTCCGGAGACGAGCTTCGCCAATGCGCCCGAGGCGGAGCTGTACGGCGTGGAGCTCGAAGTGCAGAAGTACTTCCCGCTGGGTGATTTGTTCGCAAACGAATTCCTCGGCTCACGCCGCGCGGTGGTGATCGGCAACTACACCTTCACCGACTCGAAGATCAACGTCGAGGATGGAGATATGGTGCGTGTGTTCGGCGCCGCGGAGCAGGCAGCGAGCAATATCTTCCGCGATGGGAGTCAGCTCACGGGCCAGTCGGACCACCTGGTCAATCTGCAGTTCGGCCTGGAAAACCCGAACCGGCTGTCGCAGCAGACGATCCTGCTCTCCTACGCGAGCGATCGTGTAACGAGCCGCGGCGCGACGGGTCTGCCGGATATCTACGAGTCGCCCGGCATGCGGGTGGACTTCGTGGCGCGCGAGGCGCTGAACCTGTTCAACACGGATCTGGAAGCCAAGCTGGAGATTCGCAACATCTTCGGCCGCGACTACAAGGAGTTCCAGCAGCGTGGCCCCAACACCGTGTTCTACAACAAGTACGACGTAGGCACGACGTTCTCCGCGTCGCTGACGATGAGCTTCTGACGACTACGAAGCGTCTGGGGCACACAAACAGGCGGCGATGCTCGATCGGGCATCGCCGCTTTTTTGTTTTGCAGAAGGTTTAGTTGGTGATCGTCGAGATTCCGCCGATGCGGCTTTGCTCGACGAGGTCCTCGACGAGCAACATCAGGGGCATGGTTCGAGTGGGGGACTCGCCGTGTATCCAGCGCAGCGGCCTATCCATCGCCCAGACTGGCGTCGCTGCACGCTCCATCTTCCGAATTGCATCGAGCGACTTCCGCTTCGGCCAGTTGGACCACGCGAATTGCATGTCCGTCACCACATTTTCGAAGGAGATAGCGCCCGTGCCCGTGAACGGCTGAGCGTTGATGCTGATAGCCACGTCGTCGGCGTCGCCGATGGCGATGAAGTTCTTCACTTTGATGTCGTGCGCGGAATCGCCGTTCCATGCATAGCCGTCGGCAGTGCCAAAAAAATCGAGACAAACGTTGGATGCGTTGTCCCATCCCCGCACAAAACCCGAAATGGAGATGTTGGCGAACGAGTGGCCGCGAACGGCCCGGTCGACGGCTCCCGTTGAGGTGAACCTTTTGAACTGCAGCAACTTGCGCGCCACCGGCGCCCGGGTTGCGTCGAAAACGATCTGAACGTCGATGTTGGCGAACTGTGCCGGCGTCGATGTGGGCGTGTTCTGGCTCGCATCGAACGTGACGATCGCGCTGCTCCTGGTGTCGACGCCGTTCGGGTGTTTGCCGTCCGACCAATATTTGAGCCTGATGTTTTCCAAGCGGTTGTACGCAGATCTCGAATCTGCATACACCTTCAGCAGCACGTCGTCGAAGGGCCCGCCCTGCCTGGACACCATTTCGACATCGTGGTCGTGCACGTTCCATGGAAAGTACCCGCGGCCGCAGTTGATCGTCTGGATGCCGCGGGCGAAATACCAGTCTCCCGAAGCCTGGAAACTCTGAGGGTAATAGACATTCTCGAAACGATTGTTGATCGCCGTGATCCGATCGGAGCGCGAGCCGCCGGTGCTCACGTCGCCAATCGCCGTGATTCCGGAGTATCCGCCCAGTTGTTCGCAGTCCTCGATGCGAATTCGCGAGGAACCGTTACGGATGTGGAAAAACCGCGCACCATTGGCCGGGTCCAGCTTCTGATACGTTTGCGAGTAGCGCAGCCCCGTGATGTGGATATCTTGCGCGCCGTTCAGATCGAACACGTCCAGAATGCCGGAGCTCACGTTCCCCGCAGAGATCCGCGCACCGTTGCCTATGACGGTGATGCCACGGGCGCCCTGCAAATCGAACAACGTCGCACCGCCGATTGCGGTGGTGGCATATGCGCGTCCCGAGGTGAAGCGAATCGTCAGTCCGGGCTTTTGCCTCGCGACGGCAGCCACCTTGTGAAACGCTGTCGTGAAATCCGTCGAAGCGTCGATCCATGTGAGATAACGCTCGACGTGTCCCTCAGGCAGCCATTCATTGACTGGCGCCACGCCGGCGGCGGACTCGGCAGATGTTTGAGGCTGGAGCATCGAGCCGGTCGGCGGCTGCCTCGGCACTGTCCACACGATGGCAGGGCGCTCGAAATCGCGGAATGCGTAGCGCTCCAGGACACTTGGGTCCAAGTCGAGATGCGCGGGCGTCATCGATGTTGATCGAGCGGCGGCGACACCTGCGCATCGCCGCCTTTAGGTCGGCAACGAAGCTGTGTTACGCCGCGTTCGCCGCCTCCAATCTCTTCGCCACGCCCTTCAGCTCTTCCCGCAGCTCACTCGGCACGCGGCTGCCGTACTCGTCCAGGTACTTGCCGATGGCGTCGACTTCCTGGCGCCACGAGCCGGCGTCGATGGACAGCAGGGTCTCGAGCGTGGAGGGATCCATGTCGAGGCCGGAGACGTCGAGGTCCTGCTTGCGTGGCAAGAAGCCGATCGGCGTTTCGATCGCGTTGACCTTGCCTTCGCAGCGATCGGTGATCCAGCGCAGCACGCGAAGGTTTTCGCCGAAGCCCGGCCACATGAACTTGCCGTTGCGGTCCTGGCGGAACCAGTTGACGTGGAAAATCTTCGGCAGCTTGCTGGCATTCTTGCCGCTGCCGAGCTTGAGCCAGTGGCTCCAGTAATCGGCGAAGTTGTAGCCGGCGAACGGCTTCATCGCCATGGAGTCACGACGCACGACGCCCATCTGACCAACGGCTGCTGCAGTAGTCTCGGAAGCCATGCCGGCGCCGACGAGCACGCCGTGCGCCCAGTTGCGCGCTTCATAAACGAGCGGAGCGACTTCGCGACGACGACCACCGAACAGGATGGCGGAGATCGGGACGCCTTCCGGAGCATCCGCGAGCGTCGAGTAAATCGGGTTCTGCTTCGCGGAGACCGTGAAGCGTGAGTTCGGATGAGCGGCGGGACCATTGCCGGGCTTATACGGCTTGCCTTGCCAATCGAGGGCAGGCGTGCCGCTCTCGAGGCCTTCCCACCACGGCTGATTGTCAGCTGTCACCGCGACATTGGTGAAAATGGTGTCGCGCTGGATCATGTCGTAAGCGTTGCAGTTGGTCTTGCGGTTCGTGCCCGGCACGACGCCGAAGTAACCAGACTCGGGATTGATGGCGCGCAACTGACCTTCGGCATCGACATGCAGCCAGCTGATGTCATCGCCAAGCGTCCAGATCTTCCAGCCCGGCATGGAGGCGGGCGGCACCAGCATCGCGAGATTGGTCTTGCCGCACGCGGACGGGAAGGCGGCGGCTACGTAATGAGTCTTGCCTTCGGGGCTCTGCAGGCCCATGAGCAGCATGTGCTCGGCGAGCCAGCCTTCTTCGCGCGCCTGCCAGCTGGCGATGCGCAGCGCATGACACTTCTTGCCGAGCAGGGCGTTGCCGCCGTAGCCCGAGCCGACGCTCTTGATGGTGAGCTCTTCGGGGAAGTGCATGATGAAACGCCGGTCCGGATCCAGGTCGCCGATGGAATGCAGGCCCTTCACGAATTTGTCTTCGCGCTCGATGCGCTTCAGCGCCGCGTCGCCCATGCGCGTCATCAGGCGCATGTTCACGACTACATAGGGGCTATCGGTGATTTCGACGCCGCAACGGGCGAACGGCGAATCGATCGGGCCCATGCAGTACGGGATCACATACATGGTCCGGCCCTTCATGGCCCCGGCGAACAGATCGTCGATCTTCCGGTGCGCCTCGGTGGGATCCATCCAGTGATTGTTCGGACCCGCGTCTTCCTTATTGCGCGTGCAGACGAAGGTCAGGTGCTCGACGCGGGCCACATCCGACGGGTTCGACCGGTGCAGATAGCAATTGGGATGGGTGTCCTGGTTGAGCTTGATAAGATCGCCGCTCTTGAGCATCGCATCGATCAGGGCGGTGTTCTCGGCATCCGACCCGTTGCACCAGTGAATCGATGCAGGCTGGGTCAGGCGGGCGACTTCGTCGACCCAGCGTTTGAGCGATGCATTAGACGTGGTCATTACAGCGGCAACCTCGCGGGTTCATGAAAACTCATAGATGTATTAGTGGTAGTGATTATACCCAGCGCGTTTCGCGCTGCATGGCTTGTCGATTTGGTTGACGCCAGTCGCCGACGCAACGCAATGTCTGGCTGCGAAATGAGTGTCGGAATCGCTCGTAACTGAATGAAATTCCTAGTTCTAGTCACTTGTCTGATGACAGCGGTCGCCACCGTGGTGGACGCCACCGAAGCGGTCGAGTTGCGCACTCAGCTGGTCGCGGAGGTCCGCGAAACGGGCGGGACGGCGGAGCGTCCGACGTTTCGCATGGTCCCGGCGACGAAGCTGGCGCAGGGCCAGGTCATCTACTACACGGTGCGAATCACCAACCCAACGCCGGTGTTTGCCAATAAGGTCCAGGTGAGTCAGCTGATTCCTGCGAATACGACTTACCTGGTCGGGTCGGCCGCCGGGCCGGGCGCGGACGTGGAGTTCTCCATCGATGGCGGCCAGACTTTCGCGCGGCCCGAGGACCTGAAACTCTCCGATGGCGTCACGCGAGCACCGCCAGCGCGCTACACCCATATCCGATGGCGACTGCGAAACCCGCTCGCGCCGGGAGCCACTGCCCTCGCTCGCTTTCGCGCTACCTT
The DNA here is from genome assembly GCF_036402275.1 of Steroidobacter sp. Lineage (NCBI taxonomy): Bacteria > Pseudomonadati > Pseudomonadota > Gammaproteobacteria > Steroidobacterales > Steroidobacteraceae > Steroidobacter > Steroidobacter sp. The sequence continues at coordinate 20,489 of NZ_DASWTF010000030.1, forward strand.
CAACTGATGCAGGACTTCGAAGAAATTTTCGGCTCGGACGGACCGCTGGCGACGGCGATCCCGGGCTTCGCGACGCGCGACGAGCAGATCGCGATGGCCGAGCAGGTGTGGCAGGCGCTGCGTTCGAACGGTCGCTTGATCGTCGAGGCCGGCACCGGCACGGGCAAGACCTTTGCTTATCTGGTGCCCGCGCTGTTGTCGGGGCGACGAGTGATCGTTTCGACCGGCACGCGCAACCTGCAGGATCAATTGTTCCATCGCGACCTGCCGACGGTGTCCGCCGCGATCGGGCGGCCGGCACAAGTCGCCTTATTAAAGGGACGCGCGAATTACCTTTGCCTGCATCGGCTCGATCTCGCTGAACACCAAGCCGCCGACCGCGGCCTGCGGCGGGAAGTGGCGACGGCGCTGGGCCGTGTCAGAGCTTGGGCGCATGTCACAAAAGAAGGTGACATCTCGGAGCTGGCGCAACTCAGCGAGTCCGACCCGGTGTGGCCATGGGTTACTTCCACGCGCGACAACTGTCTGGGTCCCGATTGCCCGGTGTTCGATCGTTGCCACGTGGTCAATGCGCGTCGTAAAGCGCAGGGCTCCGATATCGTCGTGGTGAATCATCATCTGTTGATGGCCGACCTGGTGCTGAAGGAAGAAGGGTTCGGCGATCTGCTGCCCGGCGCGGACGCCATCATCATCGACGAAGCGCATCAGCTGCCGGAAGTGGCGGCGAACTTTCTCGGTTTCACCGTTTCCAGTCGCCAGTTGCAATCGCTCGCGAAGGATCTCGCTAGCGAGTTGCTGTTGAGCGGGCCGCAGCAGTCGGTGTCCGCGGCGTTCTCGCAGACCATCGACAGGCAACTCATCGATTTGCAGGACTCGCTCGGCGCCAAGCGCGAGCGCTGCGAATTCAAGGACTGGCCGTCGCTCACATTCGATGCGCTCGCCAACTTGCGTCAGACGCTGGACGATCTGACTCAATCGCTCACGGAGGCCGCCAAGGACAGCACTGGCCTCACGAATCTACGCCGTCGCAGTATCGAGCTGGCGAACCGCCTCAGCTCGATGATCGAAGCCGACGCCGAGAGCAAAGTGCCGAGCGTGCGTTGGGCGCAAAGTACCGGCCGAGGGACGGGGCAGGGCGTGTCGTTTCATCTCGTGCCGCTCGATGTGGCCGAGCAACTCGGGAATCTGGTGCAGGCGAATTCGGCAGCCTGGGTGTGCACGTCCGCGACGCTTGCGATCGGCGAGAGCTTCGATCATTTCATGCAGCGTGTCGGCATGCGGGATGCGCGCACCGCGCGTTTCGGCAGCCCGTTCGATTATGAGTCGCAAACGCTCATGTATCTGCCGAAGGGACTGCCGCCACCGTCATCGCCGCGGCATACCGTCAGCGTGGTGGACGCCGCGATCCCCGTATTGAAAGCGAGTGGCGGGCGCGCGTTCATGTTGTTCACCAGTCATCGCGCGCTACGCGAAGCCGCGGATTTGTTACTCGCGCGGCTGGGGCCGGCGTTGCCGTTTCCCGTGCTGGTTCAAGGCGACGCGCCTCGGGAAGTTTTGTTGACCAAGTTCAGAGAGCGGGGCAATGCGGTTCTACTCGGCACCAGCAGCTTCTGGGAAGGCGTCGATGTGAAAGGCGCCGCGCTGTCGGTGGTCATCATAGACAAACTGCCGTTTGCCGCGCCCGACGATCCAGTGCTCAAGGCGCGTCTCGAAGCCATCGAGCGTCGCGGCGGCAACGCATTTTTCGAAGAGCAGATTCCACACGCGGTGATCACGTTGAAACAAGGCGTCGGCCGCTTGATGCGCGATCCGAACGATTTCGGCGTGATCATGCTGTGCGACGAACGCGTGCGGACCAAGGGCTATGGGCGGATCTTCCTCGACAGCCTGCCTTCCATGCCGCGCACCGAGAACCTCGTCGATGTTCAGCAGTTCTTATATGAGAGGCTGAGCGCCATCGGGCTGGCGCCCGATCCGGATGCTATGAATCCTTCCGCCGTGATCGATTGGTAATTCACTAAATGCGTCTCCTTGCGATCGATACCGCCACCGAACGCTGCTCCGTCGCTCTGCGCCTCGACGGCCGGGTCATCGAGCGCGTCAGCGAGCAGCCGCGCGGGCATGCCGATCTCGTTCTGCCGATGGTGGAATCGGTGTTGAATGAAGGTGGTGTGAAGCTGGGCGAGTTGGATGGCATTGCCTACGGGCGCGGACCCGGGGCTTTCACTGGCGTGCGAATCGCGGTCGGCGTCGTTCAGGGGCTCGCGTTCGGAGTGGGGCTGAAGACTGTTGGGATCTCCAATCTGGCGGCAGTCGCGCAACAGGTCGCACGACCTGGCGATCGAGTGCTCGTTTGCATGGATGCGCGGATGGAGCAGGTGTACTGGTCGAGCTTCGTTCGTGAGGCGGGCAGTGAGCTGGTCACGCCGCTCGCGCCGGAGCGGGTCGATGCGCCCGACACAGTACCGGAAGGGGATTACACGACGCTGGCGGGCACGGGCTTCAAAGCTTATGGCCGGTTGCAATCACGGTTGGCGACGGCCGGGCGTGTCGTTCATGAAGCGACCTTACCCCTGGCGAGTGACATCGCTTTGCTGGCGGAGTCAGAGTTCCGAGCCGGGCGCGGCAAGCCGGCGGCGGAAGCCGAGCCGGTTTATGTTCGCGACCAGGTCGCTCACGTCAAAAGCCCTTGAATGGCGCGCCGTTGATTTGACATGCCTGAAGACCCACCCCCTAACCCCCTCCCGTGTCCGGGAGGGGGAAGATAGTTTTTCATTTTTTTCTCAAAGAGGGGACCGGGCTCGAACGCTATTGGGGCGGTGGCGCTTCCTCGCCTCAAGAAGAAAATAAAAATAATTTCTCCCTCCCGTACGCGGGAGGGGGTAGGGGGTGGGTCTTCCGGCATGCCGAATCAGCGGCGGCGCCACTGTAAAGACTTCGCAACAAACCCCTTCTGGGGGGTCTTGGTTCGCAGCTCTGTCATGTCCGGAGCATTTTTCGCCCAGCGCGTCATGGGACTGTAATACTTCGTTGCTGTAATGTGCCCCGTTCATCCATGTCCTTGAATTTGTGGCGTGGATCTGCAGGGACCGTCGTCATTTTTGCTTAATTTACATGGCTAACAAGCAGATTCTGATCGTCGAGGATGAGCGGCCGATCCGCGAAATGATTGCGTTCGGATTGCGACGCAGTGGTTTCGAGGTCCGCGAAGCTGCCGACGTAGGCGCGGCCCGCGCCAGCATCGCCGACCAGCGGCCGGATCTGGTGCTCATCGATTGGATGTTGCCCGACATGAGCGGCCTCGAGCTGACGCGTGCACTGAAGCGGGACAAGGAGACTCAGGAAGTCCCGGTGATCATGCTCACCGCGCGCGCCGAGGAGCAGGACAAGGTGATGGGCCTCGACAGCGGCGCGGACGATTACGTGACCAAACCCTTCTCGCCGCGTGAGCTGCTGGCTCGCATCAACGCCGTATTGCGCCGGTCGACCAACGGTACGGGCGAGGAGATCATCGAAGCCGAAGGGCTGGTGCTGGACGCCGCCGGCCATCGCGTCACGGTGGGCGAGCGCACGGTGCAACTGGGCCCGACGGAATATAGGTTGCTGTCCTTCTTCATGACGCATGCTGAGCGGGTGTACAGTCGCGCTCAGCTCCTCGATCGCGTGTGGGGCGGCAATGTTTATGTGGAAGAACGAACGGTCGATGTGCACATCCGTCGCTTGCGCAAGGCGCTCGAAGCTTTTAACTACGACCGTTTCATTCAGACCGTGCGAGGCTCGGGGTACAGGTTCTCAACGCGCGCGGAGTAGCCGTTGAAGAAGGAACTCAGCGCCTTTTCGCCGTCGGGCTGGCAATCGATCACCCGGCTCGGCATCGCGCTGGCGGTCGCCTTTCTGATCGGCCTCATGGCCGGCCGCGTCGCCCTGGCGCTGGCGATCACCTTCGGCATTTATTCGATGGTGCAGCTGTGGAACGTGCTGCGCCTGGAGTTCTGGCTGCGCCACCGCCGGGTCGAATCGCCGCCCGACATCAGCGGGGTGTGGGGAGAAGTGGTGACCATCATCAGCCGCATTTATCGACGCAAGCAGTTTCACCGCGCGCGGGTGACCGGGCTGCTGCGTGAGTTCCGCCGCCTGACGACTGCGATGCCCGAGGGTGCGGTGCTGCTGGGCCCGGATCATGAAATCCTCTGGTTCAACGGTCGCGCGGCCGACTGGCTGCGGCTGCGGAAGAAACGCGATGTGGGCATTCGCATCGAGAACCTGGTGCGGCATCCGGTGTTCGTCGAGTACTTGAAGACCGGTCATCCCAGCGACGGCGCCCTGGTGCAGGATCTGGAAACCGATCGCTGGCTCGCGTTCAACGTCGTGCGCACCGGCACCGCCGAGCGCCAGCTGCTGATGATTCGCGACGTGAGTCAGGAGCAGCAGTTGCAGTCCATGCGCAAGGACTTCGTCGCCAATGCCTCGCACGAGCTGCGTTCGCCGCTCACGGTCATCAGCGGCTACCTCGATGCGCTGGCGGACGACGACCATCTCGATCCCACCTGGAACACGCCGGTGCTGGAGATGCGTCGTCAGGCCGAGCGCATGCGGACCATCATCAAGGATCTGCTCGAGCTGTCGAAGCTCGAATCGGGCGAGCACGCGCAGGAAGAGCACCCGGTGGACATGGCCGGCATGCTGGCCTTGTTGCGCAAGGAAGTGATGGCGCTCGATCAGCATCCACGCAATGTTCGGTTGCAGCTGGACAGCGAGGCGCTGCTGAAAGGCGTGGAATCGGAGCTGCATTCGGTCGCATCGAATCTCATCACCAACGCGGTCAAATACACGCCACCGGAGGGCGAGATCGAATTGCGCTGGTGGACGGACGAGGCGGGCGCGCATCTGTCGGTCCGCGATACCGGCGTCGGCATCGCCGAAGAGCATATTCCGCGCTTGACTGAACGTTTTTATCGCGTCGATCCGGGCCGGGCGCGCAGCATGGGCGGCTCCGGGCTGGGCCTCGCCATCGTCAAGCACGCCTTGCAGCGGCACGACGCCACGCTGCAGATCCAGAGCAAGGAAGGCGTGGGCAGTACGTTCACCTGTCATTTCCCGCGCTCACGCGTGATTCCACGCAGCGCCGGCGTTCTCGCCACCGCCTAAAAACTCAATTTCGTTTATGAGCGGGCAGCCGCGCCTGCGGCTCGCCCAACCTCCGGCTGCAATATCACGGTAACCGAGTTGTCATTTTCGTCGTCGCAAAGCACCGACTGAAACATAACTGTAATAACTCCTCCGTATAACGCTCCCCCGTGAACAACTCATCTGGGGTATCCCTGCCTATCCGCAGGGTCCTTTTCCCTAGCAACGAACGGAGAGAGCACTCGTGAAGAACCTTGTCGTCGCAGCCGCCGTCGCGACTGCACTTTCCATGGCCTCCATGGGCGCCCATGCGGCCAGCCCCAACGAGCTGGCGCAGATTCGCGAGCAGCTCGAAGCGCTCATGCAGCGGGTCGACAAGCTCGAGAAGGAGAACACCGAGCTCAAGACCGAGAATGAAAACCTGAAGGCGGCCGACGAGAAATTGCAGGCCAACGACGATTACCTGAAGTCGGAAGCACGAGGCTTGCGGAAAGAAGCCGCGCAGCAGGCGGTGGAAGTTGGCAAGGTCAAAGGCGCCGACTGGGCCGGCAAGGTCGCCATCACCGGCGACATGCGTTACCGCTACGAAATGATCAGCGACGAAACCTTGAGCAGCAGCGGCGTGCAGACCGCCGACCGCTATCGCGATCGCATCCGTGCGCGCTTGAATGCGACCGTCAAGGCGACGGACGACATCACGGTCGGCATCGGCTTCGCGACTGCCGAAGGCAACGATCCGCGTTCGTCGAACCAGTCGCTCACCAGCGTGTTCTCACGCAAGAGCCTCGATCTGGATCTCGCGTATTTCGATTGGAAGTTCGCGACCTGGGGCAACCTGATCGGCGGCAAGATGAAGCAGCCGTTCCTGAAGCCCGGCCAGAGCCTGTTCTGGGACAACGACATCAATCCCGAAGGTCTGGCGGTGAATTTCCAGGGCGGCATGTTCTTCGGCACCGCCTATAACTACTGGCTCACCGAAACCTCCGGCCCGGAGACCAACCTCACCGCGGACACCATGCTGCACGGTCTGCAGATCGGCACGCGACTGCCCATCGGCCAGAACAGTCTGATGCTCGCCGCTCATTACTACGATCTGAGCGCCGGGCAGGGGCGCGCGCCGTTCTACAACGGCTCGAACGGCAACACGACGGACACCGTCGTGCTCAACGGCACGTCGACGGCGGTGCTGCGCTATGACTACGAAGTCGTCAATCTCAGCGCCGAGTTCAACACCATGTTCGGCCAGACGCCGTTCCAGGTCTGGGCGGACGTAGCGCAGAACCAGGATGCGGACGATCTGGACACCGCCTGGTCGGCCGGCGTGCTGTTAGGCAAGGCGTCCAATTATCGGACCTGGGAACTTGGCGCCTTCTATCAGGTCATCGAGAAAGACGCGTTGTTCGCGCAGCTGATCGACTCCGACTTCGCCAACGGCGTGTCGGACTCCGAAGGTTGGGTGGTGCGCGCCGGCTATGCGCCCGTGCGTAACTGGCTCATCAATGCGACGTATTTCCTCAACAAGCGGAACATCGACGCACCGACGAGCGCGGGCCAGCTGGATATCGACTACGACCGTCTGCAGGTCGATTTCAACGTGAAGTTCTGAACCGCGTATTCCTCCACCTCGAGCGGCAGTCGGGCGAACTTGCGGCCGGCTGCCGCGACGGGTATACAGCCAGGGCCCTCAAACGAGCCTGAATTTCGGTCAAGACCCGCATGGAAAAGTCCGATCTTTCGCACCACATTCTGAGTCGCTACAACGACGACCTCGAGCGCGTGCGCACCAACGTGCTGCAAATGGGCGGCTTCGTCGAGGAGCAGCTCAAGCAGGCGGTCGCGGCGCTGGTCCAGGGCGACAGCCGCCTGGGCGAGCAGGTGGCGCGCGGCGATCAGAAAGTGAACGCCATGGAAGTGGCCATCGACGACGACTGCAGCCGCATCCTGGCGACACGCAGCCCGGCGGCCTCCGACCTGCGCCTGATCGTGGCCGTCATCAAGACCATCACCGACCTCGAGCGCATCGGCGACGAGGCGGAAAAAATCGGCTACATCGGCTCGCGCCTCGCGGCGGTGGAGCGTCCGGCGGACCGTTATCGCGAAATCAAACATCTTGGCCGCCTGGTCGGCGACATGCTGCATGAATCGCTCGACGCCTTCGCCAGGCTCGATCCGAATGGCGCCGTGGCCATCGCGAAAAAAGATCGCCTCATCGACGAGGAGTACGAAGCCATCCAGCGCCAGTGCATCACATTCATGATGGAAGATCCGCGCACCATCCGCCGAGCGCTGGACGTGCTGTGGGTGGCGCGCGCGCTGGAGCGCATTGGCGACCACGCCAAGAACGTTTGCGAATATGTGGTCTACATGGTTCACGGCAAGGACATTCGCCATCTGTCCATGGAAGACGTGGAGAAGCACTTGCAGTCGCGTTCGCAGCGGCCCCAAGACGCACCGCCCGCCCGCTGATCCATGCTGACCATCAATCGTCGCGCGGCGAACGCGCTGGGCTTCCTCGCTTGCGTGGCTCTCATGGGCTACGCGCTGTACGCGCAGCACGTGCTCGGTCTGGCGCCGTGTCCGTTGTGTATTTTCCAGCGCGTCGCTGTGATGGCGGTGGGCGTGTTGTTCCTGATCGCCGCGATTCACAATCCGTCGTCAGGGAAAGGATCGATCGCGTACGGCGTGCTGATCGACCTGGCGGCGCTGGTCGGCATCGCTATTTCCGCCCGTCACATCTGGATCCAGGCGCAGCCGCCGGGTTCTGTCGCTGCCTGCGGCGCGGACCTGGATTATCTGCTGGAAATCCTGCCGGTCACCGAAGTGATCAACAAAGTGCTCACCGGCTCGGGCGAGTGCGGCAAGGTCGATTGGACTTTGCTCGGTCTGTCCATGCCCTGGTGGGTGCTGATCTCGCTGGTGGTGCTCGGCACCTCGGCGGCGATCGTGAATATCGCCGCCCGGCCGAAATAATCACTTCGCTAGCATCAGCTCCATCACACGCTCATACATTCCGGAGAGCGTGACGACATCATCGACGCGAACGTTCTCATTGACCTTGTGAATGCTCGCGTTGAGCACGCCCAGCTCGACGACTTGCGCGCCGGTCGGCGCGATAAAGCGACCGTCCGACGTGCCGCCGGTGGTCGACAGCTCCGGCGTGCGATTGACCTTCTCCTGAATCGCCTGCACCACCGCCTTGGACAATGCGCCCGGTGCGGTGAAGAAGGGTAGGCCCGACACGAACCACTCCAGCGTGTAGTTGACCTTGTGCCGGTTGAAGATCTCGGTGATGGTCGACTGCAGCTTCTCCACGGTCTGCTCGGTGGAGAAGCGGATGTTGAAGCGAGCCTTGAGCTCGCCGGGAATCACGTTCGGCGCGCCGGTGCCGGCGCTGATGTTCGAAATCTGGAAGGTCGTCGGCTGGAAGAACTCGTTGCCTTTATCCCAAGTGCGCGCGGCAAGCTCCGCGAGCGCAGGAGCGACGGCGTGCACCGGGTTGTCAGCGAGGTGCGGGTAGGCGACGTGACCTTGGACGCCGTGAACCGTCAGCTTGCCGGAGAGTGAGCCGCGGCGGCCGATCTTGATGACATCGCCGAGCCGCTCGGTGCTGCTGGGCTCGCCGACCACGCAGTAATCGATTTTTTCATTGCGCGCTTCCAGCACTTCCATGACGCGGCGGGTGCCGTCGACCGACGGGCCTTCTTCGTCGCTGGTCAGCAGAAAGGCAAGGGTGCCTTTGTGGTCGGGGTGCTTGGTGACGAAGCGCTCGGTGGCCGTGATCATCGCGGCGAGGCCGCTCTTCATGTCGGCCGCGCCGCGCCCGTACATGATGCCGTCGCGGATGACCGGCTCGAACGGATCGGTCGCCCACTCTTCGCGAGGGCCGGTCGGGACCACGTCGGTGTGGCCGGCGAAGCAGAGCAGGGGACGCTCGTTGCCATGTCGCGCCCACAGATTCTCCACCGGCCCGAACGGCATGCGCTCGATGCGGAAGCCGACGGCCTCGAGCCGCTGCGCGATCAGCTGCAGGCAACCCTGGTCTTCGGGGCTGACGGAGGGACGACGGATCAGGTCTTGGGTCAGGAGCAGCGTCGGGTCGTCGGCGGGCGTCGGCAAGGGCGTGAACTCCAGGGCAGAGAGGCAACAGCACAAGGGCTAAGGCGGGCGCGGTCTTATATCCAGGGTTGCCCCGGCTCGCAAGTGCGTCCGCTAAGTCATTACGGTGTCAGCAATTTACGACCGCCCGGAAGCGTGTGTTACGTCTTCATGACGGCTTCCGGTCGGAATGTTGCTGGCTGTAATACGACTGTCATGGAAGGTCTTCACACTGCGCGGCAACCAGCAATTGCAGTGTTAGTCCTGTTTCCTTTAACGAGGTTCAAGTCCATGAAGTTGTGGCACAAGTTGGGCGCGTCAGTGTTCCTGACGGGCTTCGCGGCGGTGGCCGCGCCGCAGTTCGCGCACGCTCAGAGCGTCATCAAGATCGACGGCTCGAGCACCGTGTTCCCGATCGCCGAGGCGGTCGCCGAGGAATTCCAGATCTCCAAGAAGGGCAAGGTCCGCGTCACCGTCGGCATCGCCGGCACGGGCGGCGGCTTCAAGCGCTTCTGCCGTGGCGAGACGGACATCTCCAACGCCTCGCGCCCCATCCTGAAGGAAGAAATGGCTGCCTGCGCCGCCGCTGGCATCAAGTACATCGAGCTGCCGGTCGCGTTTGACGCGCTCACCGTCGTGGTGAACCCGCAGAACACCTGGGTCAAATCGTTGACGCCCGCGGATCTGAAGAAGATGTGGGAGCCGTCGGCCCAGCAGCGCGTGACCAAGTGGAATCAGGTGCGCTCGGATTATCCGGCGCAGCAGCTGATGCTGTTCGGCCCCGGCGCCGACTCGGGCACGTTCGACTACTTCACCGAAGCCGTGAACGGCAAGGCCAAGGCCAGCCGGGGCGACTATACCGCCAGCGAAGACGACAACGTGCTGGTGCAGGGTGTGGAGAACAACAAGAACGCTATCGGTTACTTCGGTTACGCGTACTACATCGCGCACAAGGACAAGATGCGCGCGGTGCCGATCGTGAATGGCAAGGGCAAGGAAGTGTTACCGAGCATCGAGGCCGTGAACGACGGCTCCTACGAGCCGCTGTCCCGCCCGCTCTTCATCTACGTGCGTGACACGGCCGCTGCCCGCGCCGAGATCAAGGAGTTCATCCAGTTCTATCTGACCGAGGGCGCCGACCTGGCCAAGGAAGTGGGTTATGTCCCGCTGCCGGCCGAGGCTTACAAGGTGGCGTTGAAACACTTCACCGAGCGCAAGATGGGCACGGTGTTCGGCGGCGTGCCGGAAGTGGGCGTGACCATCGACGCCCTGCTGGCGCGCGAAGGCAAGCTCTAAAAAATCAATCGGGTATGGGCCCCAAATGGGGCCCAAGTCTGGGCTACGGGGCGCCATGCCACTACAATGGCGCCCTTTTCGCGGGCGCGGAATTAGCGGTAATTATGGCGGGTACAAAATCCGAAGACTTGATTTCGCGCAGCGGCTTGCGTTATCGCAAGGTCCGTGACCGCATCATCGAGTCGTTGCTGCTCGCGTCGGGGCTGGTCGCGGTGTTCACCACGCTGGCCATCGTCGCCATTCTGTTGATCGAGTCGGCGGCGTTCTTCGAGCACGTCTCGCTGAAAGACTTCCTCACGGACACGATGTGGACGCCGCTGTTCGCGGACGCGCACTACGGCATCCTGCCGCTGGTCGCGGGCACTCTCACCACGACCATGGTGGCGCTGTGCGTGGCGGTCCCGGTGGGCACGGCCATCGCGATTTACTTGAGCGAGTTCGCGTCACATCGCCTGCGCGAAACAGTGAAACCCATTCTGGAATTGCTGGGCGCGGTGCCGACCGTCGTGTACGGCTACTTCGCGCTGATGGCCGTGACGCCACTGTTGCAAAAGATTTTCCCCGAGCTGCCGGGCTTCAATATGTTGAGCGCCGGCCTGGTCATCGGTCTGATGATCGTTCCTTATGTCGCTTCGGTGAGCGAAGACGCGATGCGCGCGGTGCCGCGCTACATGCGTGAAGGTTCCTATGCCATGGGCGCGACACGGTTACAGACGGCGTTGCGCGTCGTCGTGCCGGGCGCGTTCTCCGGTCTCGCCGCCGCTTTCATTCTCGGCATCTCGCGCGCCGTCGGCGAGACGATGGTGGTCGCCATCGCCGCCGGCATGCAGCCGAATTTCACGTTCGATCCGCGAGAGCAGGCCGCCACGATCACGGCGTACATCGTGCAGGTGAGCCTCGGCGATCTGCCCCACGGCAGCATCGGTTATCAAAGTATCTTTGCCGCCGGCCTGGTGCTGATGTTGATCACGCTGGTGTTCAACGTGATCGGCTTCTCGCTCACCCGCAAGTTCCGCGAGGCGTACTGATGGCTAGCATTCCTCACGGCAATGTGCCGGCGTACCTGAATCCGGAATTGATCCGGCAGGGTCTGTCGCGCCGGAAAATGCTGGATCAGGTGTTCGTGGTCGTCGGCCTGATTCTGATGCTGGCCTGTCTGGGCATTCTCGCCGTGCTGTTCCTCGATCTGGTGATCGACGGTTCGCAGCGTTTCGGCTGGGACTTCTTCACCAACTTCCCGTCCCGTCGCGCCGAGCGCGCCGGCATCCTGGGCGCGTGGGTGGGCACGTCGCTGATCATGCTGGTGACGGCGTTCTGCGCGGTGCCGGTCGGCGTGGCCGCGGCGATCTATCTCGAAGAGTACGCGCCGAAGAACTGGTTCACGGCGATCATCGAGATCAACGTGACCAACCTGGCGGGCGTGCCGTCCATCGTTTACGGCCTGCTGGCGCTGGGCCTGTTCGTGTATCAGTTTGGATTGGGGCAGAGCATCGCGGCGGCGGGTCTCACGCTGGCGCTGCTGATCCTGCCCATCGTGATCGTCGCCACGCGTGAGTCGATTCGCGCTGTGCCGAAGTCGATCCGCGAGGCGGCGTACGGTTTGGGCGCGACGCGCTGGGAAGTCACCAAGGATCACGTGCTGCCGTATTCGACCGGCGGCATTCTCACCGGCATGATCCTGGGCCTGTCGCGCGCCATCGGCGAGACGGCGCCCATCATCACCATCGGCGCGCTGAGCTTCATCGCGTTCCTGCCGTCGTCGCCGTTCACCAGCGACTTCCCGTTCATTTCGTTCCAGTGGCTGAACGATCCGTTCACCGCCATGCCCATCCAGATGTTCAACTGGGTGTCGCGGCCCGACCAGGCCTTCCAGGCCAATGCCGCCGCGGCCGGCGCGATCCTGCTCGGCATGACCTTGATCATGAATGCGGTCGCCATCTGGATCCGCTACCGCTTCCGTAAAAAGATTAATTGGTGATCCGTATGGCAACCACGACCAAACCGGGCACCGGCGATATCGTCCAGGAGACTGTCTTGCGTAACGAAGAACCCGCGCGCTCGAGTCAACCTCCGGCGGGGGCGGCGACGCCTCGGGTATCGATCGCGGTGGACGACACTCGTCAGGCGCGCGCCATCACCAGCGTGAAGGCGCAGGTCGATAACCTGAACTTCTACTACGGCCAGAATCGCGCGCTGAAGAACCTGTCGATTCCCATCGCGGACAAGCAGGTCACGGCGTTGATCGGCCCGTCGGGCTGCGGCAAGAGCACGTTCCTGCGTTGCTTCAACCGCATGCACGATCTGCAGCCGGACACCCGTTACGAAGGCAGCATCACGCTGCATCCGGACAACATCAATCTGGTCGGTCCGGGCATCGATCCGATCGAAGTGCGCATGCGCATCGGCATGGTGTTCCAGAAGCCCAACCCGTTCCCGAAGACCATTTTCGAGAACGTCGCGTACGGCCTGCGTCTGCGTGGGGTTCGCAATCGTGCGACGCTCGCCGAAGAAGTGGAGAAGGCGCTGCGCGGAGCCGCGCTGTGGGACGAAGTGAAAGATCGTTTGATGGATTCGGCGCTGGCGTTGTCCGGCGGTCAGATGCAGCGTCTTTGTATCGCCCGCGCGTTGGCGACCACGCCGGAGATCCTGTTGTTCGACGAGCCGACTTCGGCGCTCGATCCCATCGCCACGGCCAAGATCGAGGAGTTGATCTCGACGCTGCGCGACCAGGTGACGGTGCTGATCGTGACTCACAACATGCAGCAGGCCGCGCGCGTGTCCGACTACACCGCCTTCATGTATCTCGGCGAGCTCATCGAGTTCGACGAGGCCGCCAAGATCTTCACCAATCCGAGCAAGAAGGCGACCGAAGATTACATCACGGGCCGTTACGGCTGAGATGATGCGATGACGGAGCTGCCCGATCCGGTCGAAGGTCACACCGCGAAGGCCTTCGACGCCGCGCTCTCCGATCTGCGGCTTCAGATCGTCGGCATGGGCGGGCTGGTGATCGATCAGGTGTCCTTGGCTGTTCGAGCCTTGCTGGACGGCGATGCTTCCATCGCGGATCTGGTGTTGTCCCGCGAAGAGACCGTCAATGAGCTGGAGCGCTTCGTGGATCGCGAAGCCTTCCAGCTGATCGCGCTTCATCAACCGATGGCCAGCGACCTGCGCATGGCCAAGGCAGCGTCGCGCATCACCATCGAACTGGAGCGCGCTGGCGACGAAGCGAAGAAGATCGCTAAGTTCGCCGCTCGCGTCGCTACCGGCGAGCCTCAGGGCCCAGTGCTTGCGGTCGCACGCTTCCTGCGCCACATGGCCGAGCTGACCACGGGTATGCTTCGAGACGCCGTGCGCTCGCTCGACGAATCCAACGCCGACATGGCGCGCGCCGTGCGCGCCCGCGATTCCGAGCTCGACGACGAATTCGCCGCCGCCTTGCGCCAGATCATGACCCTCGCCATGCAGGACGCCCGCTTCCTCGGCGCCACCATCGACACCGTGTTCGCCCTGAAAGGCCTGGAACGCATCGGCGACCACGCCAAGAACATCGCCGAGCAGGTCGAGTTCGTGTCCAGCGGCGAAGACGTGCGCCACAAGAAAAAACACGCCGAAGCAGGCACTCCGGAAAAATGACGAAGTACGCGCGTTGACTCTCAGTCGCGCAGCAACTCGTTCAGACTGACCTTGGCGCGCGTCTGCGCATCGACGCGCTTCACGATCACGGCGCAATACAGGCCGCATTTGCCGGTGGCGGAGGGCAGCGAGCCGGCGACGACGACGGCGCCCGCGGGCACGCGGCCGTAAGTCACTTCATCCCGCTCGCGATCGTAGATCTTGGTGCTGGCGCCGATGAACACGCCCATCGAAATCACCGCGCCTTCCTCGACGATCACGCCTTCGACGATCTCGGAGCGCGCGCCGATGAAGCAGTTGTCTTCGATGATGGTCGGGTTGGCCTGCAGCGGCTCGAGCACGCCGCCGATGCCGGCGCCGCCGGACAGGTGCACGTTCTTGCCGATCTGCGCGCACGAGCCGACCGTGGCCCACGTGTCCACCATGGTGCCTTCGCCGACGAATGCGCCGACGTTGACATAGGAGGGCATCAGAATCGAATTCGGCGACACGAAAGCGCCGCGACGAACGATGGCATGCGGCACGACGCGCACACCTTCGGCGCGGAAGCGCGCTTCGTCGTAATCGGAGTACTTCAGCGGCACCTTGTCGAAGAACTGAGTGAAGCCCGCTTCCATCGGCCGGTTGTCATAAAGCCGGAAGGAGAGCAGCACGGCTTTTTTCAGCCACTGATTCACGACCCACTTGCCGTCGCGCTTTTCGGCGACGCGCGCTTTGCCCGTGTCGAGCATCGTCAGGGCCTGCTCGACCGCTCCGCGGATTTCGGTGGGCGCGTTCTTGGGATTGAATTCGGCGCGACGCTCGAAGGCGTCGTTGATGATGTTAGCTAGCTCAGTCATGGCCGAAGTGTAGCTGAAATAGACAAATGACACTGACTAAAGTCAGTGGTCACTTTCGGTTCTTCACGAACTCGCGAATGCGTGATGCCGCCTCGATGCACTCCGGCACATTGGCGACCAGTGAGATGCGCACGCGGTCGCTGCCGGGATTGCCGCTCGGGGTCGGTCGCGCAATGTAGCTGCCCGGCAACACTTTGATGTTCTGCTGCTCGAAGAGCTCGCGAGTGAAGCGTTCGTCGTTGTCGACTCTAGGCCACAAATAGAACGACGCCTCGGGCATCTCGACCGGCATGACTTCGCGAAGAATGGGCAGCGCCGCGGCGAACTTCTGCCGATACAAATTGCGGTTCTCCAGCACGTGCGCTTCATCGTTCCACGCAGCGATGCTCGCGAATTGCGCCGGCGGCGGCATGGCCGAGCCGTGATAGGTGCGATAGAGCAGGAACGGCTTCAGCAACTTCGCATCGCCGGCCACGAAACCCGAGCGCAGTCCCGGCACGCTGGAGCGCTTCGAGAGGCTGTGAAACACGATGCAGCGCTCGTACGACGTATTGCCCGCGGCGGCCGCGGCTTGCAGCAGGCCGGCAGGCGGGTTCGCTTCGTCGAAATAGATTTCGCTGTAACACTCGTCGGATGCGATGACGAAGTCATATCGCTCGGCCAGTTCCAGCGCGCGCTGCAGATATTCGATGCTCGCGACCGCGCCAGTCGGATTGCTGGGCGAGCACAGGAACAGGATTTGGCAACGCTTCCACACGTCGGCGGGCACGCTCTCCAGATCGGGCAGCGCCGAATCCTCGGCCTCGTTCGGCATGAAGTACGGCTCGGCGCCGGCGAGCAACGCCGCGCCTTCGTAGATCTGATAGAACGGATTCGGCATGACCAGCAGCGGCTGCTTGCTCGGATCCGTCACGGCCTGCACGAAAGCGAACAGCGCTTCGCGCGTGCCGTTGACCGGCAACACCATGGTCTCCGGCGACACCGAGCCGGCCGGCAACTTGAAACGATGCGTCAGCCAGTTCGCGATGGCCTCACGCAGTTGAGGAATGCCGGCGGTGAGGGGATAGCTGCCGAGCCCTTCCATGTTTTTCGTCAGGGCGTCGACCACCAGCGGCGGCGATGGATGACGAGGCTCGCCGATGTACATCGCGATGTGCGACAGATGCGCGGGCGGCTGTGCGCCGGCCAGCAGCGCCCGCAGCCGTTCGAAGGGATACGGCTGCAGCTTGTTCAAAGCGGGATTCATACGCGGCGGTCGAGTGTTTCAGTGATTCTTTGCGCCAGCTGCTGTTTCGCCTGCTCGTTCAGCGGGCCGCCGGCATCGTCGGTGATATAGAACACGTCCTCGGCGCGCTCGCCGACGGTCATGATCTTGGAGGTGTAGATCTTCACCTGTTCGGCCATGAACACTTTGGCGACTTGCGACAGCAGGCCCGGCCGGTCGCCGGCGATGATCTCGACGATGGTGCGACCGTTGACTGGATCTTCGCTGAACGTCACCTGCGTGGCGGTCGTGAACATCCGCACCTGACGAGGCGCGCGCCGGGTCACAGTGACGGCCACGTTGTCGGGCTTCGAAAGCGCATGCGAGAGCTGTTGTTCGATGTCACGAATGCGCGCGGGATCGGTGATCTCCGCGCCGGTGTCTTCTAGCACGTGATACACGTCGAGGCTGAAGCCGTCGGCGGTCGGAGTGATGCGTGCGTCGACGATGTTCAAGCCGAGCTGATCGAGCAGGGCAGTGGTGCGCGCGAAGCTGTGCTGAGTCTGCGGCGTGTATGTCGAGATGCCGGTGCCGCCGCGTCCAGAGAGCTGTTGCACGGACACGAGCGAGGTTTGATCGTCGTTGTCTCGCTCCGCCAGCATCTTCGTATGCCACGCGATTTCTTCCGGCGTGTGGCGCAGGAAGTAATCGACGGTGAATCGCTGCCACACCGACTGCCGCAGCACGTCGCCGACACCGGCGCGCATCGTGAGATCTTTGCCCCGCGCTTGCGTCTCGGCGATCAGTTCGTCTTTGTCGAGCGGGCTTTCCAGACCGCGACGCAAAGCCTGGCGCGTGCGCTCGTAGAACTCGGCGAACAGCGACGACTTCCAGTTGTTCCAGAGCTTCGGATTGGTGCCGCGAACGTCCGCGACCGTCAGCACGTACAGATAATCGAGGTGCGTCTGATCGCCGACGTGCTTGGCGAATTCGTTGATGACCTTCGGATCGGAAATATCTTTTTTCTGCGCCGTGACCGACAGCACCAGGTGATTGCGCACCAGCCACGCGACCAGGCGCGCGTCGTAACGCGACAAGCCCTGTTCGAGACAGAACGCTTCGGCGTCGACCGAGCCCAGCTCGGAATGATCGCCGCCGCGGCCCTTGGCGATGTCGTGGAAGATGGCCGCGAGATAAGCGAGCTCCGGCTTGGGCAGCGACTGCATGATGCGCGACAACGCCGGGAACTCGTGGTCGTACTTCGGCATCGCGAAGCGACGCAGATTGCTGACGACGAACAGCGTGTGCGCATCCACCGTGTACGCATGAAACAAATCGTATTGCATGCGGCCGACGATGCGGCCGAACGCCGGAATGTAGCGGCCGAGCACGCCATACAGGTTCATGCGACGCAGCTCGTGCGTCACGCCGACCGGCGCGCTCAGGATCTCGAAGAACAAACGATGGTTGCGCGGATGCTGACGAAACTCTTCGTCGATCAGCCACAGATGCCGCGTGAGCTGGCGGATGGTGGCGGCGCGCACACCGCGGATCTTTTCGGAGTTCTGCTCGATGATGACGAACAGCTCCAGCATGGCCGAGGGATAGCGATCGAACACGTCCTCGTTGGTGACTTCGAGGAAATCGTTCCTGATCTGGAAACGCGCGTTCACCGGCACCGGCGGCACATTCGGATCCGTGAGAATGGCCTCGCGGAACAGCTGCAACAGCATTTCATTCAGCAGGCTCACGTCCATGGCCGTGCGGTAGTACCGCTGCATGAACTGCTCGACCGCGAGGGTATAGGTCGCGTCCTCGTAGCCGAACATTTTCGCGAGCCGGATCTGGTGATCGAACAGCAGCCGGTCCTCGCGCCGCGCAGTCAGCACGTGCAGGGCGAAACGGACCTTCCACAAAAACGCCTGCGCGGTTTTCAGCTTGCGCAGCTCGCTGCGGGTGAGGAAGCCGTGCTCGACCAGTTGATCCAGCGACTCGGCGCCGA
This sequence comes from Steroidobacter sp., assembly GCF_036402275.1. Lineage (NCBI taxonomy): Bacteria > Pseudomonadati > Pseudomonadota > Gammaproteobacteria > Steroidobacterales > Steroidobacteraceae > Steroidobacter > Steroidobacter sp. The sequence goes on from NZ_DASWTF010000030.1 coordinate 38,688, forward strand.
AGTGACGCTTGGCGACCCAGCCGATCGTCTGAATATCGCGCAGTCCGCCCGGGCTCGACTTCACATTCGGTTCGAGGTTGTAGGCGGTGTCGTAATAACGGTGATGGCGCGCGGTCTGCTCGTTGACCTTCGCCTCGAAGAAATCGCGAGTCGGCCACACACGCTCGGGGGCGAGCGCACGACGCATGGCTTCGAACAGTTGATCGGGACCTTGCAGCAGGCGCGCTTCGATCATGGTCGTCGCGACGCTCACATCCGCGGCGCTCTCGCGCTGGCAGTCGTCGATGGTGCGCACGCTGTGGCCCACTTCCAGGCCGATGTCCCACATGAAGGTGAGAAACTTTTCCAGCGAGCCCTGCCACGGAGCGGCTTCGCTCTTCGGCAGCAGGATCATGACGTCGATGTCGGAGCAGAGGTTGAGCTCGCCGCGGCCGTAGCCGCCGACGGCGATCAATGCCACGTCGCGGACATGCTCGCCGACGTGCATCGACCACGCTGTTTTCAACAATGCGTCGACGAGGCGTGCGCGGTCGCGCACCAGGCGCTCGACCGGCTCGTCATCCAGAAAGCGTTGCTTGAGCCGGTTGTCGCCCTCGGTCAGGGCGTTGCGAAAGGTAGTGACGTCTTTGGGGTGGGCGGTCAGCGACGATTGCAGCGTGCTGAGATAGTCCCAGGAGGGATCGCTCGCCGCCTGCGCGGAGGCGAGTTCTTCCAGGTCATCCGGCGTGACGACGGGCATGGCACCGACTACAAACGAAAGAAGGCCGCAATGATACTCAGCGCTGGGCCGCGCCGAGCGTGAGCACTTCGTAGCCGGTGTCAGTCACCAAGACCGTGTGTTCCCACTGGGCCGACAAGGAGTGATCCTTGGTGATGACGGTCCAGCCGTCGGGCAGCAGCCGCACGTGGCGCTTGCCCACGTTCACCATCGGCTCGACCGTGAAGGTCATGCCGGGGACCAGCTCGACGCCGCGGCCTCGCTCGCCATAATGCAGCACCTGCGGATCTTCGTGGAAGATCCGGCCGATACCGTGTCCGCAATACTCGCGCACGATCGACAGGTGCTGGGGCTCGACGAACGCCTGGATGGCGGCGCCGAGGTCGCCGAGGCGGGCGCCCGGACGGATCTGGCGGATGCCGGTCCACATGGCCTCGTGGGTGATGTCGATGAGCCGCTGCGCGGCCGGGGCGATCTTGCCCACGGGATACATGCGGCTGGTGTCGCCGTGCCAGCCATCCTTGATGACGGTCACGTCGATATTGATGATGTCGCCCTGTTTGAGGCGCTTGTCCGGGCTCGGGATGCCGTGACAGACCACATGGTTCACCGAGGTGCAGATCGACTTCGGGAAGCCGCGGTAGTTCAGCGGCGCCGGGATCGCGTTCTGCACATTGACGATGTAGTCATGGCAGCGGGCATTGAGCTCCTCGGTGGTCACGCCGGGCACCACGTACGGGCCGATCATGTCCAGCACGTCCGCGGCCAGACGGCCAGCGACGCGCATCTGTTCCTGTTCGGCGGGGGTTTTGATCGTCACCTGCATGGCATGTGGGGCTGAGGTCAGGGCGGCGGAGCCGGGCTCGGTTTCAGCACCGGTGGTGCGCCGGTGTAGGGATTGCAACAGCCCACGCATCATGGGGTTGCGGCTCGCCGGAAAAAATTGTGAACGATCATGGAGTTTATGGTATAAAGCGCGCGTTTTTTTGGCAACGAATCTCTCTCTTTAACTGAATTCTCACACCTGACCGACACAGTCGACGGGGTGCCTGTAATGAACTTACGGGTCGTCGCCTGGGGCAGGTGGAGGCTCAACCCCTTAGGAGTTTTGCGATGACCAGCGTGTCCATGCGACAGATGCTGGAAGCGGGCGTTCATTTCGGACACCAAACCCGCTTCTGGAACCCGAAGATGGCTCCCTTTATCTTCGGCGAGCGTAACCGAATCCACATCATCAACCTCGAAAAGACGCTGCCCATGTATCAAGAGGCGGCGGGCTTCATCCGCCAGGTCGTGGCGGACGGCGGCCGCGTGCTGTTCGTCGGCACCAAGCGTTCGGCCCGCGAGGCAGTGAAACAGGCCGCGTCACGCGCCGGCATGCCTTACGTCAGCCACCGTTGGCTGGGTGGCATGCTCACCAATTTCAAGACCGTGCGTCAGTCCATCAAGCGTCTGAGCAATCTCGACGAGATGGCCACCAACGGCACGCTCGAGCAGCACAGCAAGCGCGAGGCCCAGGGCCTGCGTCGCGAGCGCGAGAAGCTGGAGCGCAGCCTGGGCGGCATCAAGGAAATGGAGTCGCTGCCGGACGTGCTGTTCGTGATCGACGTCGGCCACGAGAAGATCGCCATTCACGAGGCGAAGAAGCTGGGTATCCCGGTGGTCGCCATCGTCGACACCAATTGCACCCCGGATGACGTGGACTACGTCGTGCCGGGCAACGACGACGCCATGCGCGCCATCCAGTTGTACGTCGAAGGCGTCGCCGACGCCGTGCTCGACGGCCGTTCGGCGCAGCCGGAAGTGCCGGCGGGCGAGGACGAGTTCGTGGAGCTGGACGAGGAAGGCAAGCCGAAGCCGAAGTCTGCCGGCGCGCCGCCCGCTCGCCGCGAGCGCAAGCCCGCCGCGGTCAAGAAGAAAGCTCCGACTCGCCGTCGCGCTCCGGAGAAGCTGCCTGAAGGGCAGGTCGAGGAAGTGGTCGCCGCCGAGGTCGATGACGTCGAAGGCGACGTGTCCCCCGAAGAGTTCATGGCCCGCCGCCAGGCGGCGCTGGCCAAGCGCAAGCCGACCACTGGCACGGGCACGCCCCCGGCCACTGGCACGGCGACGGAGTAATTGATCCATGGCCGTTACAGCTGAAGCAGTGAAGATCCTGCGCGAGAGAACTGGCGCAGGCATGATGGAATGTAAGAAGGCGCTGGTCGAAGCCAATGGCGACCTGGACGCCGCCGCGGAAGCGATGCGTAAGGCCGGTCTGGCCAAGGCCGACAAGAAGGCCTCGCGCGTCGCCGCCGAAGGCGTGATCGTTCTGGAGCGCTCGGCCGACGGCAAGCGCGCCGCCATCGTCGAAGTGAACTGCGAGACGGACTTCGTCGCGCGCGAGAAGGACTTCCAGAACTTCGCCAGCGCGGTCGCCAAGGTCGCGCTCGAGAAGCGTCCGGCGGACGTGGCTGCTCTCGGCGAGCAGGCCATTCCGGGCGGTCAGTCCATCGAAGAGACCCGCCGCGCCCTGATCGCCAAGATCGGCGAGAACATCAGCGTGCGTCGTTTCACCCTGGTGGAAGCCCCGGCCGTGGTCGGCGCCTACCTGCACGGCACCCGCATCGGCGCCCTGGTGGCGATGAAGTCGGGTGATGACGCGGTCGCCAAGGACATCGCCATGCACGTCGCCGCCATCAACCCGGCGCACGTCACGTCGGCCGAAGTGCCGGCCGATCAGGTCGCCAAGGAAAAGGGCGTGTTCGTCGAGCAGGCGGCGCAGGATCCGAAGAACGCCGGCAAGCCGCGCGATCTGCTGGAAAAGATCGTCGAAGGCAAGGTCCGCAAGTGGCTGAACGAGATCACGCTGCTGGGCCAGCCGTTCGTCAAGGACGACAAGCAGACGGTCGAGCAGTACCTGAAGAAGGCGGGCGGCGAAGTGCTGGCCATCGTGCGTTACGAGGTCGGCGCCGGCATCGAGAAGAAGCAGGAAGATTTCGCCGAGGAAGTCCGCAAGCAGGTGGAGAGCGCCAAGAAGGCGTGACCCGTCGGCTGAATCAGACGTTACTTAGTGAACCCCGCTCCGGCGGGGTTCTTTATAATGGCCGGCAGTTTTATCTGAACGAAGGGTTTTATGGCAGCTAGCAGTTCCTCATCCGGCAACGGCCTGCGCCGCATCCTGCTCAAGCTCTCCGGCGAAGCGCTGATGGGCGATGAGGACTACGGCATCGATCCGAAGATGCTCAAGCGGGTGGCGATGGAGATCCGCGAGGTGATGAGCTTAGGGATGCAGGTGGCGGTGGTGATCGGCGGCGGCAACATTTTCCGTGGCGCCGGCCTGGCGCGCGCCGGCATGGACCGCGTCACCGGCGATCACATGGGCATGCTGGCCACCGTGATGAACTCGCTCGCCATGCAGGACGCGGTCGAAGCGCTCGGCCTGCACGCTCGGGTGATGTCCGCTATCCGCATCAACGAAGTCTGTGAGGAATACATCCGCCGGCGCGCCGTGCGGCACCTCGAAAAGGGCCGCGTGTGCATTCTCGCCGCCGGCACCGGTAACCCGTTCTTCACCACCGACACGGCGGCCTCGCTGCGCGCCATCGAGATCGAAGCCGACCTGCTGCTCAAGGCCACCAAGGTCAACGGCATCTATTCGGACGATCCGATGAAGAACCCGAACGCCACGCGCTATGCGCGCCTCACCTTCGACAAGGTGCTGATGGACCGCCTCAACGTGATGGACGCCACCGCCATCGTCATGTGCCGCGACAACAACCTGCCGCTGCGCGTATTCGATTTGAACACCCCCGGCGAGCTGCTGCGCATCGTGCGTGGCGAAGATGTGGGTACGCTGGTAACAAACGGCTGAGCTTCGAGCTCGAGCCTGGAGAACGACCATGCTGGAAGACGTAAAAAAGGACGCCATCGACCGCATGCAGAAATGCGTTGTCGCGTTCCGCAACGAGCTCAAGCGCCTGCGCACCGGCCGCGCGCATCCGAGCCTGCTCGAGCACATCCGCGTCGAGTACTACGGCAACGAAGTGCCGTTGAACCAGGTCGCGAATATCGCATTGGAAGATGCACGGACCATCACGGTCACCCCGTGGGAAAAGACCATGGTGGGGGTGATCGAGAAGGCCATCATGAAGTCCGACCTGGGCTTGATGCCGAACACCGCGGGCACCGTGATTCGCGTGCCGATGCCGCCGCTCACCGAAGAGCGCCGCAGGGATCTCACCAAGGTCGTGCGTCACGAAGCGGAGAACGCGCGCGTCGCGGTTCGCAACGTGCGTCGCGACGTGAATAACGAGATCAAGGACATGCTCAAGGAAAAACTGCTGTCCCAGGACGACGAGCGTCGCGCCGGCGAAGAAGTGCAGAAGCTCACCGACAAGCACATTGCCGATATCGAGCAGGTGCTGGCGGAAAAAGAAAAAGAGCTGATGCAGATCTGAAGTCAAGGCATCAGCAGCTCGTGAAGAATCCAAGCTCCGGCGGCATCCCGCGCCACATCGCGGTGATCATGGATGGCAACGGCCGATGGGCCGCGAACCGCGCGTTGCCGCGCTCGGCCGGCCACGGCATGGGCGTGCGCACCGTGAAGCAGGTCGTGGAGATGTGCGTCAATCGCGGCATCGAAGCGCTGACCCTGTTCGCGTTCTCCAGCGAGAACTGGCAGCGGCCGCGCGAAGAAGTCTCGATGCTGATGAACCGGTTCCTCGAGGCGCTCGACGACGAGATCGAAGGTCTGCACAAGAACGGCCTGCGGGTGCGCTTCATCGGCAATCTGCCGCAGCTGTCGACACCGCTGCGCGAGCGCATGGAAACGGCCATGAAACTCACCGCGAACAACACAGGCATGAGCCTGGTGATCGCGGTGGCGTACGGCGGCCGTTGGGACATCGCGGCCGCGGCTCGGGAGCTCGCGCGCCGCTGTGTTGCTGGCGAGATGCAGAGCGACGCAATCGATGAGACCGCACTCGGCGCACAGCTCGAGTTGGCCCGCCATGTTCCCGAGGGACTGGCGGATCCCGATCTGCTCATCCGCACCGGCGGGGAACAGCGCATCAGCAACTTCCTGCTCTGGAATCTCGCTTATACCGAGCTGTACTTCTGCGACACGCTCTGGCCGGATTTCGGCGAGCGCGAGCTCGACGCCGCCATCGAGCACTTCTCGCGCCGGCAGCGACGCTTCGGCCTGACGCCGGGCCAGGCAGGGGCGCGCTGATGCTACGCCAGCGGGTGATCACGGCGCTGGTGCTGGCTCCCTTCGTTTTTCTGGTCATCCTCTGGGTTCCCCATCTGGTCACCGCCTCGGTGCTGGCGCTGCTGGTGGCCGCCGGCGCCTGGGAATGGTCGGCCTTTCCGGGCTTCACGCAGGCGTCGACCCGACTGGGCTACGTGGCATTCATCGCTGCCGGTGTGGTCACCGCCTGGTACATCGGCGTCGATAGCGTCGAATCGAACCTGCTGCTGTACGCCTCGTTGGTGTGGTGGTTGCTGGCGCTGCTGTGGATTGCGTTCGCTCCCGGCAACGTGAATCGCGCCACCGCCGCGATCGCCGGTCTGTTCGTGCTGGTTCCCGTGTGGCTCGCGCTGGTGCGCCTGCACGCCCAAGGGCCGCAACTGCTGTTGTTTCTGCTGATGCTGGTGGTGGCGGCGGACATTGGCGCATATTTCGCCGGCCGGGCGTTCGGCAAGCACAAGCTCGCGCCCCGGGTCAGCCCGGGTAAAACCTGGGAAGGCGTGGGCGGCGGCTTACTGGCGGCCGCGCTGATGGCCGCCGTCGGCGTATGGTGGTTCAGCATGGACACTGTGCCGTTCATGGTGTTGTGCGTGGTCGTGGCGATCGCCTCGGTGGTCGGCGACCTGACCGAGAGTCTGTTCAAGCGTCACGCGGGACTGAAGGACAGCGGCAGCCTGCTGCCGGGACACGGCGGCGTGCTCGACCGGGTCGATAGCGTGACCGCCGCGGCGCCGGTGTTCCTGATCGGCCTGGAGCGGCTGGGGTTGTTGCGATGACGAGTGCCCGTATTCGTGTCGCAGTGCTGGGTTCGACCGGCAGCATCGGCCTGAGCACGCTCGACGTGCTGGCCCGTCACCCCGATCGTTTCGAAGTGTTCGCGCTCACGGCCAACAACAATGTGGCCAAGCTGCGTGAGCAATGCCTTGCCCACTGTCCGCAATTCGCAGTCGTGGTCGATGCATCGGCGGGCGCCAAGCTCAGCGCCGACCTGCATGCCGCCGGCTGCAAAACCCGCGTTCTCACGGGCGAGGCCGCGTTGAGCGAGGTCGCCGCCCACGAGCAGGTCGATGCGGTAATGGCCGCCATCGTCGGCGCCGCCGGTCTGCGGTCCAGCCTGGCCGCCGCCCGGGCGGGCAAGCGGATCATGCTTGCGAACAAGGAAGCGCTGGTGATGTCCGGTCCCTTGTTCATGCAGGCCGTGCGCGAGGGCGGGGCGACGTTGCTGCCCGTCGACAGTGAGCACAACGCGGTTTTTCAGTGTATGAGTGGGCCGGGGGCGACCCAGGCCGGCGTCACACGCGCCGATGTGCGGCGGGTGTTGCTGACCGCCTCGGGCGGTCCTTTCCTGCGCACGCCGGCCAGTGCGCTCCGGGCGGTGACGCCCGAACAAGCCTGCGCGCATCCGCGTTGGGTCATGGGGCGAAAAATCTCGGTGGATTCCGCCACGCTGATGAACAAGGGACTGGAGCAGATCGAAGCTTGTCTGTTGTTCGCGTTGCCGCCGGCGCAGGTGGAAGTGGTCGTGCATCCCCAGAGCATCGTGCACTCGCTGGTTGAATACATCGACGGCTCGATGCTCGCGCAACTGGGCAATCCCGACATGCGCACGCCGATCGCGCACGCGCTCGGCTGGCCGGAGCGTATCGCCTCCGGTGTAGAATCGCTCGATATCGTCCGGACCGCGCGGCTGGATTTCGAAGCGCCGGATGCGGCCCGGTTCCCGTGTCTGGGGCTGGCGCGGGCCGCCTCGGAGGCCGGTGGCACGATGCCCGCGGTGCTGAACGCCGCGAACGAAGTCGCTGTTGAAGCATTTTTACAGCGCCGGTTGTCTTTCCTAGAGATTCCGGAAGTGATCGAGCGCGTCCTGGCGCGTCACTCGACGCTGCCGGCCAGCTCGCTCGATGACGTATTGAGCGCGGATGACTGGGCGCGCCGCGAGGCGCATGCGGCCCTTCGGGCAGCCGCGGGAGTGTGTGCATGATTTCTCCGAGCAGTCCTCTGGAATGGTTGATCTCGGCGCTGGCGTTCATCGTGGCCATCGGCGTGCTGGTGGCGGTGCACGAGTTCGGGCACTACTGGGTCGCGCGCCGGCTCGGCATCAAGGTGCTGCGTTTTTCCATCGGCTTCGGCAAGCCGCTGTGGCAGCACACGGGCGGCAAGGACAACGTCGAATACGCGATCGCCGCCATTCCGCTGGGCGGCTATGTGAAATTGCTCGATGAGCGCGAGGGCGACGTGCCCGCCGAGGAGCTGCCGCGCGCCTTCAATCGTCAGCCGGTGTGGAAGCGCATCGCCGTGCTGCTCGCCGGACCGCTGTTCAACCTGATTTTCGCGGTGTTTTTGTATTGGATCCTGTTCACCGCCGGCGTGCCGGCGCTGCGCCCGCTGATCGGCGAAGTGACGCCGGATTCGATCGCCGCGCGCGCCGGTCTGCGATACGAGGATCAAATCATCGCCGTCGCCGGCAAGCCCACCGAGACACTGGAAGCGGCGACGCTCGGCATCATCGAGGACGTGACCGACGACGGCACGATTCAGATGCGAGTGCGCGGCGTGGATGGCGGCGAGCGCGACCTGGCGCTGGTGGCCGGCGACCGCACCCGCGAGCTGACGCAGCCCGAAGCGCTGTTCCCGGGACTGGGCTTCGATATCTGGCAGCCGAAGGTGCCCGCCAAGGTCGCCAAAGTGATGGACGACTCTGCCGCGCTCCGCGCTGGCGTCAAAACGGGCGATGAGATTCTCAAAGTCGACGGCAAGGCCATCGTGGACTTCAGCGAGTTGAAAGCGCAGGTCGGACCCAGGCCCGGCCAGAACGTGCTCATCGAGATTCGCCGCGACGGGCAGGTGATGACCTTGCCGATCACGATTGGAGAGAGCACGACGGGCGGCCGGCGTACCGGCATGATCGGCGTAGTGCCGGTGAACGAGCCGATCGCAACCGGCCGGACCACCGAAGATCTGTTCACGCTGCAGAAATACGGCGTGTTCGCCGCCGTCGGCGAGGCCGCCACCAAGACCTGGGACACCTCGTTGTTCACCTTGCGAATCGTCGGCCGCATCGTCACCGGTAACGTGTCGCTGAAGGCGATTTCCGGACCGATCAGCATCGCGGAGACCACCGGTTTCGCGGTCCGGCAGGGCTGGCGCATCTTCCTGAGCACCCTGGCGCTGATCAGCATCAGCCTGGGCGTGCTCAATCTGATGCCCATTCCGATTCTGGACGGCGGGCAGATCGTGTATCAGCTGGCGGAACTGGTGAAGGGCCGGCCGGTCTCAGAACGAGCACAGCTGCTCGGACAGCAGATCGGCATCGCGATGTTGATCCTGATGATGACGCTGGCCTTCTACAACGACATCGCGCGGCATCTGCAGTAATTCGCGCACTTCCAACGAGAACATAGGGGCATAGGGCTGATGCGGTTGAAGTCCATCATCCACGCGACGCTCGCGGTCGCAGCGGCAGGCGCGTTGCCAGGCGTTTGGCAGGGCGTGGCCGTGGCGCAAGTCGCCGCGTCGGAGTCCCGCTTCACGGTCGGCGATATCCGTATCGAAGGCCTGCAGCGTATTTCCGAAGGCACGGTGTACAACTACCTGCCCGTGAACATCGGCGACCAGATCGATCAGCGCCGTATCCAGGAAGCGCTGCGCGCCATGTACAACACCGGCTTTTTCCGCGACGTGGAGATCCGTCGCGAAGGCGGCACGCTGGTGATCGCGGTGCTGGAGCGGCCTTCGATCGAGAGCTTCGAGATCAAGGGCAACAAGGACATCAAGACCGAGGACCTGCAGAAGTCCCTGCGCAACGTCGGTCTCGCCACCGGCAAGACCTTCGACCAGTCGGTGCTGGACGAGGTCAAGCAATACCTCACCGACCAGTATTTCTCGCGCGGCAAGTACGCGGTGCGCGTCGACACCAAGGTCGAGGAAGTGCCGGGCAACAAGGTCAAGCTGACCATCGACGTGAACGAAGGCAAGCGCGCGCGCATCCGCCAGATCAACGTCGCCGGCAACACCGCGTTCACCGACGAAGAGCTGCGCGAAGAGTTCGAGCTGAACACGCCGAACTGGCTGTCCTGGTACAAACAGGACGACCGTTACTCGCGCGAATCGTTATCGGGCGATCTGGAAAAGCTGCGCTCGTACTACATGGACCGCGGCTACGCCAACTTCGCCGTGACTTCCACGCAGGTGGCGATCGCGCCGGAGAAGGACGACATCTTCGTCACGGTCAACGTCCAGGAAGGCGATGTTTTCAAAATCTCCGAGATCAAAATGGCCGGCAACATGGTCGTGCCCGAGTCGGAGCTGCGACGGCTGATTTTCTTCAAGCCCGGCGACACCTACTCGCTGCGGCAGATCACCGCGACGCAGGAGGCGATGAAGCTGCGACTCGGCGTCGACGGTTATGCGTTCGCCACGGTCGATCCGGTGCCGACGCCGAACGCCGAGACCAAGGAAATCTCGCTGACGTTCGTGGTCGATCCGAAGAATCGCGTGTACGTGCGTCGCGTGAATTTCAACGGCACTTCCGGTGTCAACGACGAAGTGTTCCGTCGCGAAATGCGCCAGTTCGAAGGCTCGTATCTGTCGAACTCGGCGGTGGAGCGCTCCAAGCAGCGTATCCAGCGTCTGCCGTTCATCCAGAAAGTCGAAGTGGAAACCAACCAGGTGCCGGGCGCGGCCGACCTGGTGGACGTGGATTTCGAGATCGAGGAGGGCCTGCCGGGCCAGTTCGGCGGCGGCGTCGGTTACTCCGAGTCGCAGTCGGTGATCTTGAACGGCAACTTCGTGCACTCGAATTTCATGGGCACGGGCAATCGCGTGGCCATGGAAATCAACTCCGGCCGTTACGCCAAGGCCTTCACGTTCTCGCATACCGATCGTTACACCACGATCGACGAAGTGCAGCGAACGATCTCGGCGGGCTATCGCGACGTGACTCAGTTCACTTCGGCGACGTCGGATTTCGACACCGAGACGATCACGCTCGGCATCAACTACGACTGGCCCATCACCGAATATCAATATCTCGGCGTGGGCCTCACGGCGCAGCGCGCCGAGTTGGTCACCAGCCAGGGCGGCAGCGCCGAGCAGGCGACCGATTGGGTGCGTTCGAACGGCAATGCCCGCACGCGCTGCGTGGATTACATCAATAACAATGGCGTGTGCGACACGTCATTGGGCGAGTACTTCCTGTACAGCAGCGAGTTCGACACGCTCGAGCTCAACCTCGGCTGGCGTTACGACTCGCGCAATCGTGCGATCTTCGCGGATCGCGGCGCGCGTCATCGTTTCAATATCGGTTACACAGTGCCGGGCAGTGACGTGGAATTCTGGACCGCGTCGTACGATTTCCTGCAGTTCATCCCGATCTGGCGCAGCTTCACGCTCATGTTCAACGTCGAGCTGGCTTATGGTGAAGCGCTCGGCGACACGACGGCGCTGCCGCCCTACCGTCAATATTTCGGCGGCGGTCCCGACTCGGTGCGCGGCTTCCGAGAAAGCCGCCTGGGCCCGAAGGACAATTTCGGCCGTCCTTACGGCGGCAACATCAAGACCATCGCGCAGACCGAAATCCTGCTGCCGATGCCGGAAAAATGGCGTAACAGCGCGCGTTTCAGCCTGTTCTACGACATCGGCAACGTGTTCTCGAATCAGAACATCGACTTTTTCGGGCCGCAGATCGATCCGAACGTGGCGCCGAAGCCGGTGGACTACAACTTCAGTTATGATGAGCTCCGACACTCGGCCGGTCTCGCCGTGCAATGGCTGGCGCCGCTGGGTGTGTTCCGGTTCAGCTACGCGGTGCCGCTCAAGGAAGTCAGTGGCGACACCGTCGACCATTACGGCGACGAGACCGAGGGCTTCCAGTTCTCGATCGGCCAAGCGTTTTGAGAGCGCTTTCCGGGCAACGATTCGATCCTAAAGATAATGGGACATATTCCGAGGTTGGCTACATGGCACGTTTGAGCATTTCCGCTTTCCTGCTGGCTCCGCTGGCGCTGTCGATGGCGCTGCTCGCGCCCGCTGCCGGCGCGCAGACGCAATTGAAGATCGCCGTGGTCAACGTTCCCCGATTGCTCGAGGAGGCGCCCCAGGCCAAGTCGGCCATGCAGGCCCTGCAAGACGAGTTCTCGCCGCGTCAGCGCGAAATGGCCGCTCAGCAAAAAGACCTGAAGGCCAAGGAAGAGAAGCTGCAGCGTGACGGCGCCGTGATGGCCGAGAACGAGCGGCGCAACGCCGAGAAGGACCTGCGCGAAGGTCAGCGCGACCTGGCGCGCAAGCAGAACGAGTACGTCGAAGATCTGAACGTGCGTCGTAACGAGGAGCTGGGCAAGCTGCAGCGCTCGCTGTTGCAGGAAGTGCAGGCCTACGCGCGGACTTCCGGCTTCGACCTGGTGGTCGGCGACGGCGTGCTGTTCGTCAACGAGTCGCTCGACATCACGCCGCAGGTGCTGAGCGCCCTGCAGGCGCGCGCCAAGAGCGGTGGCGGCCCGAAGCCGGCCACTCCGCCCGCCAAGCCCGCCACTCCGCCGGCGAAGCAGTAATCATGAATATCCGCAACCGACGGTTGCGCGTCTGAGCCGGGCGACGGCGATGTCCGCGCAGCCCGGCCTCAGCCTGGGCGAGCTCGCCGTCCGCTTTGGCTCTGTTCTCAAAGGCGATCCCGATCACCGCGTGACGCGGGTGTCCGCGCTGGAAAGCGCGGACGCCGCGTCCGTCACGTTTCTCGCGAATCCCCGCTATCGCCGTTATTTGCAGCAGACCAAGGCGGGCGTGGTGGTGCTCGATCCGAAGCTGGCCGATGCCTGCCCGGTGAACGCGCTGCTGGCCAAGAATCCTTACGCAACCTACGCGCGCATCGCGGCTTTGTTATATCCGCCGCCGGCTGCGCCTCCAGGGCGGCACGCGACTGCGGTGGTCGATCCTTCTGCGAAGATCGATCCGAGCGCGTCAATCGGTCCGCACGCCGTCATCGGTGCGCGCGTCACCATCGGCGCTCGTACTGTCATCGGTCCAGGCTGCGTGGTGATGGACGAGGTGACGGTCGGCGATGACTCGCGACTCACCGCGAATGTGACTCTGTGCCAGGGCGTCGTCATCGGCAGCCGCTGTCTCATGCACCCCAGCGTCGTCATCGGCGCCGACGGGTTCGGCCTCGCGCCCGATCAGGGCGAATGGCTGAAGGTGCCGCAGGTCGGCACGGTGCGCGTCGGCGACGATGTCGAGATCGGCGCGAGCACGACCATCGACCGCGGCGCCATCGACGACACCGTCATCGGCGACGGCGTGAAGCTGGATAACCAGATTCAGATCGGCCACAACGTGCGCATCGGCGACCATACGGCCATCGCTGGCTGCGCCGGGATCTCCGGCAGCGCCGTGATCGGTAAGCGTTGCATGATCGGCGGCATGGTCGGCGTGGCCGGCCACCTGACCATCTGCGACGACGTGGTGGTCACCGGTAAATCTTTCGTGAGCAGCAGCATCCGCAAGCCCGGTTACTATTCGAGCGGCATACCGGTCGACGAAACGACGCGTTTCCGCAAGAATGCCGCCCGCTTCCAGCGGCTGGACGAGTTCGTTCGCGAGGTCCGCCGCGAGCGGGGCGCCGGTCCTGAAAGGGACGACGCGCCTGCCGAAGACCCGAATGAGGAATAACAAGGCTTCCGATGACCGAGAGCACCGACACCAAAGGCAGCGACGCGCCCACCTCGCTGACCATGGATATTCACGAAGTGATGCGCCGTCTGCCGCATCGCTATCCGTTCCTGCTGGTCGATCGCGTGCTCGAGTGCACCTCCGGCAAGACCATCCGCGCCCTCAAGAACGTCACCATCAACGAGCCGTTCTTCCCCGGTCACTTTCCGCATCGGCCGGTGTTCCCCGGCGTGATCATTCTGGAAGCGCTGGCGCAGACCGCCGGCATCCTGGCGTTCGTCACCGCCGGCGTGTACCCGGACGAGCACCGTCAGCTGTATTTCGTCGGCATCGACAAGGCGCGCTTCCGTCGTCCGGTGGAGCCGGGCGATCAGCTGATTTTGAAAGCGACGCTGGAGCGTTCGATCCGCGGCATCTGGAAGTTTTCCACCGTGGCCGAAGTCGATGGCGAGGAAGCCTGCAGCGCCGAGATGATGGTGGCTCCGGGCGAAACCAGGAAGTGATGCGGAAATCGCCACGATGGCAATACATCCAACAGCTCTGATCGACCCCAGCGCGCAGCTTGCTCCCGATGTGGAGGTAGGCGCCTATACGGTCATCGGCGCGAACGTCGTCATCGGCGCCGGCACCTGGATCGGCCCGCACGTGGTCGTCGACGGGCCGACCACCATCGGCCGCGAGAACAAGATTTTTCAGTTCGCCTCGATCGGCGCCGCGCCCCAGGATTTGAAATACAACAACGAGCCGACGCGGCTCGAAGTGGGCGACCGGAATACGTTCCGGGAGAACACCACGATCAATCGCGGCACCACCAAGGATCAGCTGGTCACGAAAATCGGCAGCGACAACCTGTTCATGACCGGCTCGCACGTCGGCCACGATTGCGTGATCGGCTCGCATTGCGTGCTGGCGAACTACGCAACCCTCGGCGGACACGTGATCATTGGCGACTGGGTGCACATGGGCGGCTTCGCCGGCATTCATCAGTTCTGCCAGGTCGGCGCGCATGCGTTCATCGCCAACAACACGGCCGTGACTCGCGATGTGCCGCCGTTCGTGATGGCGGTGGGCCGTCCCGCCGAACCGCACAGCGTGAACTCGGAAGGGTTGAAGCGTCGCGGCTACTCGGCCGAGCAGATCCGGAACATTCGCGATGCGTATCGCATCCTGTACCGCTCGCAGCTGAAGCTCATCGAAGCCACCGAGCAGATCGAACAGCGCGCGAAGAACCAGCCCGAACTGCAGCCGCTGCTCGACTTCCTCAACGACTCCACGCCGCGGCGTGAGCGCGTGGGTATTGTTAGGTAACGAGTAAGTGCCTTCGGCGTGTACTACAGTCGCACCACCGCGACTCCCACCCTTTGAAGAGTTGGACACGACGTGGCCCATTCAGAGGTAGCACCGCTCATAGTGTTAGTTGCCGGAGAAACTTCCGGCGACAACCTCGGTGCTCAACTCATTACCGCGCTCCGCCAGCGCATCCCGCAAGCACGTTTTGCCGGCATCGCCGGGCCGCGCATGGCGGCTGCCGGCTGCGAACCCTGGGAGCGCGCCGAAAGTCTCTCGGTGATGGGGCTGTTCGAGATCATTCCTCATCTGCCGCGCCTGCTGCGCATCCGTCGTAACCTCATCGAGCGCGTGCTCGCCGAACGTCCGGCCGTGTACGTCGGCGTCGACGCCAAAGAATTCAATCTGCGCATCGCGCCGCGTTTCAAAGAGGCGGGCATTCCAACCGTGCAATACGTCAGTCCGCAGGTGTGGGCTTGGCGGCAGGGGCGCGTGAACACCATCGGCAGGGCAGTGGATCTGATTCTGTGTCTGTTGCCGTTCGAAAAACCGTTCTACGACGCGCACTCGGTGCATGCCGAGTTCGTCGGCCATCCGCTGGCCGATCAAGTGCCCATGCAGATGAACGCCGCTGACGCGCGTGCGCAGTTGGGTGTTCCGGCGGACGGCCAATACGTCGCCGTGTTGCCAGGCAGCCGGCACGGCGAGGTGTCGCGGCTCAGTCCGGATTTCGCCGCGACCATGGGCTGGTTGCTGAAGGAGCGACCGCAGTTGCGCTTCCTCGCGGCGCTGGCCAGCGACTCGACCCGAAAGATTTTCGAAGCCGCGCTCGATCGTGTCGCTGCTGAACAGCCGGCGCTGCGCGAGCGCGTCACCTTGGTCAACGGTCTAGCGCAGGCGGTGATGGCCGCCAGCGACACGGTGCTGCTCGCCTCGGGCACCGCAACGCTCGAAGCGACGCTGGTGAAGCGGCCCATGGTGGTGGCCTATCGCTTAGGGTGGCTGACAAGTTTTCTGCTCAAGCATTTGAAACTCTTCAAGGCGCCGTTCTTCGCCCAGCCCAACCTGCTGGCGGGCCGGCAGCTGGTGCCGGAGTACTTCAATGCCGAGGTGCGCGCCGAAGTGCTTGGTCCTGCAGTGCTTCGGCAACTGGAGCGTGCCGATCGCGATCAGCTCGTGCAAACTTTCGCCTCCATCCACGAAACCCTCCGGCGCGACGCCAGCGCGCGCGCGGCGGACGCGATCGTGGACCTGTTGGTGAAGCGGCGTTTGTCGAGCATAGCGCCATAGGCGCTTATCTGGCGTGCGCATAAGAGGGCGATAGAAGAAACGCGATGGGAGCATCTCAGCGGACAATGGCTTTGCCGTTGCAGGCGCCCGGCCTGGTCGCGGGCGTCGACGAGGCGGGACGCGGGCCGCTGGCCGGTCCGGTCGTCGCGGCGGCGGTCATCCTCGATCCGCGTCGCCGGATTCGCGGCATCAAAGATTCCAAGCAGCTCGAGGCCGAGGAGCGCGAGGCGCTGTCGATCAAGATCCGCGGCGCGGCGCTGGCGTGGTCGGTCGCCTGGGCCGATGTCGAAGAGATCGATTGCCACAACATCCTGCAGGCCACTCACCTGGCCATGCGTCGGGCGCTGATCGGCCTGCATATTCATCCGGGCCACGTTCAGGTCGACGGCAATCTGTGCCCGTCGTTCCTCGGGCTGCCGATGAAGTGCAGCTACGAAGCCATCATCGACGGCGACGCGCTCAAGACCTGCATCGGCGCCGCGTCGATTCTCGCCAAGGTGACGCGCGATCGCATGATGGTCGAGCTGGATGCGATCTACCCCGGCTACGGCTTCGCCACTCACAAGGGCTACAGCACGCCCCAGCACTACGAAGCGCTGGAGCGGCTCGGTCCCACGCCCATTCATCGGCGCAGCTTCGAGCCGGTGCGGCTCGCCTGCGAGCGGCAGTTATCGATGGTCGTCGGGCTGTAGCCGGTGTCCTCGTTCGTCCATCTACACCTGCACACCGAGTATTCGCTGGTCGACAGCGTGGTGCGCATCACCAGCGAAGGCGAGGGCATCCCCGGCCTGATGGATTCGGTCGCGGCCGCCAAGATGCCGTCGGTCGCGCTCACCGATCAGAGCAATCTGTTCGCGATGGTGAAGTTCTACAAGGCGGCGCAGTCCGCCGGCGTAAAGCCCATCATCGGCGTCGATCTTCGCATCCACGAAGTCGGCGACCGCGTCGAGCCGTCGGCGCTGGTGCTGCTGTGTCAGAACGCCGTCGGTTACAACAATCTGTCCAAGCTGGTCAGCAAGTCGTATCTGGAAGGCCAGAAGAAGGGCGTCGCGACCGTCGATCGCAGCTGGCTCAATCCCGAGGACCTGAAAGGGTTGATCGCGCTGTCCGGCGCGCGTGAAGGCGATATCGGTCGCGCCATTCTGAATGGTCGCGATGACGAAGCGCGCAGCGCGCTCGATTTCTGGCTCAGCTTGTTCGGCGATCGTTTCTATCTGGAGCTGCAACGCACCGGCCGTGAGGGCGACGAGCGTCACGTGCAGGGTGCGTTGGATCTCGCCATCGAGCGCGGCATTCCGGTGGTCGCGACCAACGACGTGCGCTTCATTCGTCGTGAGGATTTCGAATCCCACGAGGCGCGCGTTTGTATTCACGACGGCGCCTTGCTTGCAGATCCGAAGCGCCGGCGTCGCTACAGCGAACAGCAATATCTCAAGTCGCCCAAGGAAATGGCCGACCTGTTCAAGGATGTGCCCGAGGCCATCGAGAACACGATCGAGATCGCGCGTCGTTGCAGTCTGGAGCTGAAGCTCGGCAAGAGCGTGCTGCCCAAGTTCCCGACGCCGAACGACATGCCGGTCGACGACTACCTGCGTGAGCAGTCGCGCAAGGGGCTGGAAGAACGTCTGGTGCAGCTCAAGGCGACGCCGGTGCAGGGGCGCGTCATTGCCGATGAGGAATACAGGCAACGTCTGGAAATCGAGCTGGGCGTCATCATCCAGATGGGCTTTCCCGGCTACTTCCTGATCGTCGCGGACTTCATCAAGTGGGCCAAGGCGAACGGCGTACCGGTCGGGCCGGGCCGCGGTTCCGGCGCGGGCTCGCTGGTGGCGTTCTGTCTCGGCATCACCGATATCGATCCGCTGCGCTACGACCTGCTGTTCGAACGTTTCTTGAATCCCGAACGCGTCTCCATGCCCGACTTCGACGTCGACTTCTGCATGGACGGCCGCGACCGCGTGATCGATTATGTCGCGCGTCACTACGGTCGCGAGCGTGTTTCGCAAATCATCACTTACGGCACCATGGCGGCGAAGGCCGTGGTGCGCGACGTGGCGCGCGTGTTCGGTCAGAGCTATGGCTTCGCCGACTCCATCGCCAAGCTGATTCCGTTCGAGCTCGGCATCACGCTGAAGGACGCGCTCGCCAAGGAAGAAGAGCTGCGGCGTCGCTATCAGACCGAAGAAGAAACACGCGCCATCCTCGACATGGCGATGTCGCTCGAAGGCCTGGTGCGTAACGCGGGCATGCACGCGGGTGGCGTCGTTATCTCGCCGTCCGTGCTCACCGATTTCTCGCCGCTGTTCTGCGACGAGAACGGACAGAGCGTGGTAACGCAGTTCGACAAGGACGACGTCGAGCAAGCGGGCCTGGTGAAGTTCGACTTCCTGGGGTTGCGCACCCTCACCATCATTGATTGGGCTCTGAAGGTCATCAATGCGCAACGCGCGGAAAAGGGCGAGCCGCCGCTGGATATCAACGCGCTGCCCATGGATGACCAGGCGACGTTCGACCTGCTGAAGCGCTACGAGACCACCGCCGTGTTCCAGCTGGAATCTCGCGGCATGAAGGACCTGATCCGCCGCCTGCAGCCGGACTGCTTCGAAGACATCGTCGCGCTCGTGGCGCTGTTCCGTCCCGGCCCGCTGGAGTCGGGCATGGTGGACGACTTCATCGCGCGCAAGCGCGGCACCACGACCGGTCCCATCGATTATCTGCACCCCGATCTGCAGCCAGTGCTCGCGCCGACGTACGGCGTCATCTTGTATCAAGAGCAGGTGATGCAGATCGCGCAGGTGCTCGCCGGCTATTCGCTAGGCGGCGCCGACTTGCTCCGTCGCGCGATGGGTAAGAAGAAGCCCGAGGAAATGGCCAAGCAACGGACCATTTTCGTGACGGGCGCGACCGCGCGCGGCGTGGATCAGCATCAGGCCGAGCACATTTTCGACCTGATGGAAAAGTTCGCGGGTTACGGCTTCAACAAGTCGCACTCGGCCGCTTACGCGCTGCTGACGTATCAAACGGCGTGGTTGAAGGCGCACTATCCGGCGGCGTTCATGTCCGCGGTGCTGTCGTCCGATATGGACAAGACCGACAAGGTCGTGACCCTCATCGACGAGGCGCGGCGCATGAAGCTGAAGGTCGAGCCGCCGGATGTGAACTCGTCGCAGTTCATGTTCACCGTGTCCGATGAGCGGACGATTCGTTACGGGCTCGGCGCCATCAAGGGCGTCGGACAGAACGTCGTGGAGATGCTGGTCGAAGCGCGCAAGAGCGAGCCCTATCGCGATCTGGCGGACATGTGCCGGCGCAGTGACGCGAATCGAATGAACCGTCGCGTGCTGGAAGCGTTGATTCGCTCTGGCGCGGTCGACTCGCTCGGCGCCAATCGTGCGACGTTGATGCATTCGCTGCCCTCGGCGATGCAGTTGGCCGATCAAACGATTCGGGCACGGGCGGTGGGCCAGGACGATATGTTCGGCTTGATGGACACCAGTGCCGCCGCGCCGCCGGCGTTGGTGACAGAGGTGTTGCCGGATTGGAGCCGGCGCGTGCGGCTCGATGGCGAGCGTGACACGCTCGGCCTGTATCTCACCGGCCATCCGTTCGAGGAATTCGAAGCCGAGGTGAAGCCCATCACCAGCGGCCGCATCGTCGATCTGACGAGCGATCGTCCGGCGCCCAGCGGCGGAGAGGGCGGCTTCCAGCAGTTCAAGGGCAAGCCGGTGACCGTCGGCGGCATGGTGTTCGACGTGGGCAAGCGCGGCCAGCGCGTGATCTTCACGCTCGACGACCGCAGCGGCCGCATGGAAGCGTCCATGTTCGAAGATGTGTGGCAGCAGTACCGCACGGTGATCGCCAAGAGCGCGATCGTGATCGTCGAAGGTCAGCTGCGCTTCGATGAGTACATCGAGGGCTGGCGTCTCAACGCCAAGAAGGTCATCGACATCGACCAGGCCCGCGAGCTGCACGCCAAACGACTGGCGATCCGTTGGCCGCCGGGACTGGATGCGCAAGGCCAGCGTGGCTTTCTCAAACAGCTCGAGCAAACCTTGCGACCGTTCCGAGGCGGCCGCTGTGCAGTCGCGGTTTACTACACCGGTTCCGCTGCGCGGGCCGAGCTGGTGCTATCCCAGGAATGGCAAGTCAAACCGACCCGCGAGCTCACGGAACGGCTGTCGCAGCTGTGCGGGCATGACGGGTTCAAGCTGATTTACGGCACGCCAACGAGCAGCCACTAGAATTCTTGTTGGCGGCTTCGACGGGAGTCGGAGATGATGCGTAGTCAAACATGCATGATCGCCCATTGCCGTGCCCCCGCAGCGACTATTCGTCCTCATCGCCGGTAACTTTTTCGTCGCCACCAGCTTTCTGAGCGTCGGCGGTCTGCTCAGCGATATTTCTGCGTCGCTGCAGGTGCCCATCGAACAGGCCGGTCTGCTGATCGCCGCCTTCGGCATCGCCGCCGCCGTTTGCGCTCCGACGTTGGCTACTCTCGGGTCTCGCATCGATCGCCGCAAGTTACTTACGGGCTCCATGGCTGTGTGCGCAATCGCGAACCTGCTCGCGGCGCTGAGCCAGAGTTACGAACATTTGTTGCTGGCCCGCGTGCTCGCGGCTGTGACTTCCGCGGTCTACACGCCGCAGGTGGCTGCCACGCTTAGCATGCTGATGCCGGAGAAGGAGCGGGCGCCGACCCTGGCTAAATTGATGGTCGGCTGGTCCGTGGGGGCGGTGCTCGGCAATCCCTTGTCGGTGCTGATCGCATCCGTCTCATCGTGGCGGATGTCGTTTGCATTCATCGGCATTTCCAGCGCCGTCATCGCGTTCTTCATCTGGCGCTCGCTGCCGGCCAACGTGATGGTGCCGCCCCTCAACTGGCACCGCTGGTTTCAAGTGCTGCGCTCGCCGGCGCTGCGTTATCTCACTGCCGCTACGATGCTCAGCAACGTGGGCAGTGTCGTCATGATGAGTTACATCGCGCCCATTGTGGGCTCTGTGCAAGGTATTTCCGGGGCCGCGCTGGCGTTATTGCTTTTCGTCGCAGGTGTCGGTTCGCTGCTCGGCAATCTGCTCAGCGTGCGCATGGTGCGGATCTATGGCGCGACCGTCGTCGCGTATCGCTGCAATATTTCTTCCGCGGTCATGCTGCTGCTTTGGCCGCTGTTCTCGCTCTGGGTGGCCACCATCTATGTGGCCCAGTTCCTGTGGAGCCTCGGCAGCTCCGGCTTTCCCGCCGTTCAACAAGCTCGGCTCGTCGCCGTCGCACCCATGCTGGCCGCCGCCACCATCGCTCTGAACTCATCCGTGACCTACCTGGGCATCGCGGTGGGCGCGAGCATCGGCGCGACCGCCTGGACACTGGTGCCGCCACGCTTCATGAGCTGGGTCGGCTTCGTCTTCGTCCTGGGCGCCCTCACGTGCTCCGTCCTCGGCGAACGCGCCGCGCAGAAGGAGGCGGGGGCGTCTGCTTGAGCTGTCGATCTGGCCTTCGAGCCGGGGCAGGGGGGAGGTCACGATGGGGCTCATGTACTACCATGAGCCGAATGTCCTTTATGAGGACGTGACGCCAGGCGCAACCTTTACGGTGCGCGAAGGTCCACACATCATTGGCTATGGCACTGTGTTGTCCAGAACGCCGCCCCCATAGACGGGAGAAGGAGGCGCTCCCCATGCTCGGTGGTTGTCTTTGTGGTGCGATTCGATATGAAGCTCACGAGCCGTTTGTTTCGGTGAGCATCTGCCATTGCCGCAGCTGCCGGCTGGCCAGCGGCGCGCCGACGGTCAGTTGGTTCGTGTTGCCGCTCACTCAGTTTCGCTGGCTGAAAGGTCAGCCCACCCTGTTTGCATCGTCACCGCCCGTGAAGCGCGGCTTTTGCGCCCGGTGCGGTACGCAGCTCACGTATCATCACACTGACTCGCCCCAGGAGATCGAAGTCACCACGCTGTCGCTCGATGAACCCGGTCTGGTCCGGCCCACACGAGAGATCTGGATGTCCGAGCGGGTGGGGTGGGTGCCGGTCGACATGGCGTTAGATCACTTCTCGCGTGAGAACACGCAAGGCGCGCCAGATCATCGAGGGTTTGGAATTTAACAGTTGGCACTCCAGCTGGAGTGCGCCCGTGAGAACGCGGAAGGAGATCGCATATGCGCTCGGTCAATTTTTCTCTGATTGCACTTGTCGTGGTGCTCATCGGCTCCGCCGCAGCCGCCGATGCTTTGCCGAAACATTCAGCGGCGGTCGTTCTGCGCTATCCGGGCACAGCGCCGCTGCGTTCCGCCGATGCCCAACAGCTCAAAGCCAAGGCCCTGGAGATCCTGCGGTCGTCCAACTTCAATTCCGCGGCTCCCCGCTGGGAATGGGACGAGGCAACATCCAACCTGGAATACGGCGCGGCGGTCTCCGGCCGCCATCTGCTAGTAACATTCGCCGATCCCACGATCATTGAGACGACTGGCGGCAAAGTTGTAGTCAAAGAGATAATCATCGGCCTGAATACCGCCCAGTACGCCAGCTCCCTGCACACGATCGACGACAAAGGCCGCGTGGTCGCCCATGCCAAGTACTCCGGTACGCTCTGCGTAGAGTTGGTCGACATGGTCAAAGCGCTGCCTCGCGAATCCGCAGCCCCGAGACTGCAAAGATAGTTCCGACCACCACGGCGTGGCTGGCTCTCAGTTTTCTCGCGGCCGGCGCCTGGCTCGTTGGGTCGTTAGGATGAGCGCCGGGCGGCGTGGGGAATTTAACATTCGGCACTCCAGCTGGAGTGCGTGACGCTCAACAATTCGTAACTGGCGTCGCTCGCGCGCAGCGCGGGTGAGGCGCTGCACGCGAACGAAGGCCGACCTCAGTCCGCCTTCACCGCCTCGACCTGGATCTGCAGCTCGACTTCCTGCTTGAAGCCGTACGGCTTGCCATAGCTCACGCCGAACTCCTCGCGGTTGATCTTGCCGACCACGTCGGCGCCGCAGGTTTCTTTTTTGTTCATGGGGTTCGGCTTGCACAGGAAGCTGTTGATCTTGAGCTTCACGGGCTTGGTCACGCCGTGCAGGGTCAGCGTGCCGTCCACTTCGGTGGGCGCGCCGTTCTTGAAGTTCACCAGCTTGCCGGTGTAGGTCGCGGTGGGGAACTTCTCCACGTCGAAGATTTCGTTGGACTTGGCGTGGGCGTTCATTTTCTCGTGGCCGAAGTCGATGGCCGCCATGTCCATCTTCACGTCGACCGTGCCGGTCTGCGCGGCGGCGTCGAGGGTCACGGTGCCGGAGCTGCTGTTGATCTTGCCGCGCCAGTTCGACAGGCCGCCCATGTGGTCGGCGGTGAAGCTCGGATAGGTGTGGTTGGGATCGATGTTGTATTTGACCGGAGCGGCGCTCACCGCGCCGACAGTCAATGCAGCGGCCGCCATGACCAGGAGGGACGAAGCTTTCATGCAAGAGTCTCCAGATGGGCTGCCCCCAAGGGCAGAAAGGTTGAGTAGAAAGGTTGTATCAAAAAAAGCTAGCCGCCCGCGCGCTTGGCTTTGAAGCCGCGCTGGGTCAGCTCTTGGACCAGTTTGTCGCGATGGTCGCCCTGGATTTCAATGCGACCGTTGTCGACCGCGCCGCCCGAGCCGCATTTCTTCTTGAGCTCGGTGGCGAGCGCCGCCAGTTGGTCGGCAGGCAGGCCGAGGCCGGTGATCACAGTGACGCCTTTGCCTTTGCGACCCTGCGTCTCGCGACTGACGCGCACCACGCCGTCGCTGGTGGTCTTGCCGGGCGTGCCTTTCTTGCAGACACATTCGCGCACGGCGCGCAGGCAGTTGGGGCAGCGCTCGCCGATGTCGGTGGAATAAACGATGCCGCCGCCGTCGGACGGCGACTTGCGGGGAGACGTCATGGGAAGCGGGCGGATTCCGGCTGGGTTTTCATGGCGCGAAAGTGTTGCGGCTTTCGTGAGCCGACGCAACTGCGGCGCGTGGCCGCGTGCGTGTAAGATGCCCGCCATCACGCGCATAAGACTTATGCCACGGAGGAAAGAATCATGTTTGGATTGATCGGCAAGATGACGGCCGCTCCCGGCCAGCGTGAAGCTTTGATCGCCGTGCTCCTCGAAGGCACCGGCGGCATGCCCGGCTGCCTGAGTTATATCGTAGCGCGCGACGTGAAAGACGAAAACGCGATCTGGATCACTGAAGTGTGGGACAGCAAGGAAAGTCACGCCGCCTCGCTGAAACTGCCGGCGGTGCAGGCGGCCATCGCCAAAGGGCGACCCATGATCGCCGGCTTCAGCGATGGCGTGACCACCGAACCGATCGGCGGTGTCGGCCTGCCAAAATAAATCAGGGTTGCGCGAGCTGCGTGACGCCGCGCTTGCGCTTCTCTTCGGCGACCATGTCACGCACGTCGTTCAACAAACGTTTCGCGTCATAGATAATTCCGTCCTTGATGGTGTACTTGACGCCGCCCACCCGATGCGTGCGTCCATCTTCACCGAGGCGCACGTGCCCGGTGCCATACATCACTTTGAAATTCGCCACCGGGTTCTCGTCGAGGATCGCGAGGTCAGCGAGCTTGCCCGGCTCGATGGAGCCGAGGCGATCTTCCGCACCGAGTGCCTGCGCGCCGTTGAGAGTCGCCGAGCGAATCACT
Organism: Steroidobacter sp.; assembly: GCF_036402275.1. NCBI lineage: Bacteria > Pseudomonadati > Pseudomonadota > Gammaproteobacteria > Steroidobacterales > Steroidobacteraceae > Steroidobacter > Steroidobacter sp. Next base: position 63,501 of record NZ_DASWTF010000030.1, read on the forward strand.
TCCAGCGGATGGAAGCCCGCTTCGCGCAACAGCTCCAGCTCCTGGATCGTGCCGAAACCATACAGCTGATAGATGAAGCCCGAATCGGAGCCGACAGTGACGCGGCCGCCGCGATTTTTGTAATCGTTCACGAACGCCATCCACAGGCGATAGTTCTCGCGCCAGGCGATCTCGTCCTCGCTGCCCCAATCGAAAAAGAAGCTGCCGTGGTTGTCGCGATTCGGCGTGTAGAAATCCCACAGCTGCGGCATCGTGTACTGCTCATGCCAGTCGGCGCGCCGTGCGCGCATGAGGTCGCGTGACGCGAGATAGATCGTGAATGTCGGATCGAGAGTGAAATCCAGCGCGAGCAGCTCTTTGATCACGGCCTCGTATTTATCGCTCCCCGGTTTCGCAGCCTGACGCCACAGCCGGCCGGCCTGGCCAAACCGATCCTGCTCGTTGTTATAGTTATAGGCCGGGGGATAGTCCTGCACCGTTCGGTCATCGAACAACGCTTCGGGTAATCCATACCAGTGTTCCATCGTCGTGAGGCCCCAACGCGCGGTGGTCAGCACATTCACGCGGCGAACGTCGAGCTGCGAGTGATGACAAGCGCTGCGCATGCCTTGTTTCTTCAGTTCGTCGAACATGGCCTGCAGCACGTCGGGCCGATAACCGAAGCACTTCATGCCGACGGCGCCTCTGGCCTTGATGTCTCGCACCCACTGGCGGCCCTGTTCTGGAGTGGTCAGCGGCTTGTCTGGTCGAAGGAAGGCAAACGGAAAGATTCGGGGCGCGACGATCTCGTTGCGTTCGCTTCGACGCGTCTCGCTCGCGCACCATTCGACACCGTTGCCGCAGCCCGGATCGCGAATGGTCGTGATGCCGTGGCCCATCCAGAGCTTGTAGACGTACTCGGACGACACGCCTTGTTCCTTGCCGCCGATGTGCCCGTGCATGTCGATGAGGCCGGGCAGGACGTAATGACCGCGCATGTCGATCTCACGGCCACCCGCCTTGAGCTTGGGCCGGCGCGGATCTTCCTTCACGCCGCCGGGTGCGCCCACCGACATCACTTCGACGATGCGGTTGCCTTCGATGACAATGTCGGCGGGACCGAAAGCGGGCGCGCCGGTGCCGTTGATGACCGTGGCGCTGCGCAGAATGAGTTGGGAGTAGGGACCTTCGCCGGTATTCCGGGCCGGCGCTGGCGGAACCTGGAACTCACTTTCTGCCGCGAAGCTGAGCGCGGATTGCAGCGTCAGAGTCAAAGCAAGGGTCGCCAGGCCCATGGTCCAGGGCATCGCTCGGGATCGCATGCGTGGTTCGTCTCCTGGGGCGCGAAGGCGGCATGATGCCGCAAGCGGGCCCGGAAATCTTCGCGTTCTGAACGGTTCAGGTGAAAGCGGAATAGACCAGCGTGCGCAACTCGCGACGCAAGTTGTAGATGGTCGAGGGGATCAGCTGGGTCATGAAGATGACGATCAGCTGCTCGCGGGGATCGACCCAGAAATAGGTGCTCGCCATGCCGCCCCACGAGTAGTCGCCGGCGCTGCCGGGAATCAGGGTGCGCGCCGGATGGGTGGTGACCGCGAAGCCCAGGCCGAAACCGACGCCCGAGTAGCCCGCTTCGCTGAACAGCGATACCGACATCTCGGGCAGTTCCTTGCCGCCCGGCAAATGGTTTGCGGTCATCAGCTCGACGGTCTTGGGGCTGAGCAGACGCGCGCCATCCAGCGTGCCGCCGTTCAATAGCATGCGGCAGAAGCGCAGATAGTCCGCGGCGGTGGAAACTAGGCCGCCACCGCCCGAGACGAATGACGGTGGCCGCAAGTACGGGCTGCTCTGCGGATCGTCCTGCAGTTTCATGCGGCCATCGGGGCCGAGCATGTAACAAGCGGCGAAACGACCGGCTTTTGCGGCGGGCACATGGAAATCCGTATCGACCATGCCGAGCGGCGCGAAGATACGTTGACGCAGGAATTCCTCGAACGGCAGCCCCGAGATCTTGCCCACCAGATAGCCGAGCACGTCGGTCGAGACGGAATAATTCCAGACATCGCCGGGCGAGGCTTCCAGCGGAATTTTCGCCAGGCCTTCGATCATCGCCTCCAGCGTGCCGCTGCCGGCTGGATCGCCGAAGCCGAACTTGCGATAGGCGGCATCGACGTTGGTTCTCTGCTGCAAACCGTAGGTCAGGCCCGAAGTGTGCCGAAGCAAATCGACGATCCGCATGGGCGTCGAAGTGGGCCGCGTACGAAACGTGCCGATGAAGCCCGCTTCGTACACGCCGAGGTTGCGCCACTGAGGAATATAACGATGCACCGGATCGTCCAGCGCGATCAGACCTTCTTCCACCAGCATCATCACCGCGACGCTGGTGATCGGCTTGGTCATGGAATAAATCCGGAAGAGGGTGTCCTGCTGCAGCGGACGCAGGCGCTCCACGTCCATGTGCCCTTGCAGGCTCAGATGCGCGAGCTCGCCACGACGCTCGATCAGCGTCAATGCGCCGGGCAAGCGCCCCGGCTCGATGTAACGCTGCTGCAGATGACGGTCGATCAGTTGCAGGCGGCTGCTGGAAAGGCCCACGGCTTCTGGCGTCATTGTTAGATCCTTGACTCGCGCTGCGGCTCGCGCATGAAGATATACACGAGCAGCGAGCAGAACACGCAGCCGGTCACATACCAGTAGAACAACGATTCGTGGCCGGCGTTCTTGAACGCCAGCGCGATCATTTCGGCCGAGCCGCCGAACAGCGAGACCGTGATTGCATAGGGCAGGCCCACGCCCAGCGCGCGGATCTCCACTGGAAACAATTCGGCCTTCACCACGGCGCTGATGGAACTGTACAGCGAAGAAATCGTGAGCGCGATGAATATCAGGAAGAATGCCGTCCAGGCATCGTGCGCCTGTGACAAGGCCGACAGCAGCGGCACCGTGCCGAACAGCGCCAGCACGCCGAACACGATCAGCATGGGCCGCCGGCCGACGCGATCGGACACCGCGCCCATCAACGGCTGAATGACCATGAAGATGAACAGGTTCGCGGTCGACACCAGCGTCGATTCGCCCTTGGTGAGCCCGACGGTATTGACCAGGAACTTCTGCATGTATGTGGTGAACGTGTAGAAGAACAGCGTGCCGCCCATGGTGAGCCCGATCACGATCAGCACTTCGCGCGGATGCCGCAGCAGCAGGGTGAGTTGACCCGCTTCGGCCGTGTCTTTCTTATTCTTGAATGCGTCGGTCTCGACCAGATTGCGTCGCAGATAAAGCGCGGCGAGCGCCGCCACCGCGCCGATGACAAACGGAATGCGCCAGCCCCACTGTTCGAGTTGCTGGGCATCGAGTACGAAGAACTGCAGCACCATCAGCACGGCGAGCGCCAGCAGCTGACCCATGATCAGCGTCACGTACAGAATCCCGGAGTAAAAACCGCGGCTGCCACTGGTCGCGATTTCGCTCATGTATGTGGCGCTGGTGCCGTATTCACCGCCGACGCTGAAACCCTGAAGCAGGCGTGCGAGGAGTAGCAGGGCAGGCGCGGCGATGCCGATGGTCTCGTACGTCGGCGTGATCGCGATGATCAGCGAGCCCAGGCACATGAGCGTCACCGACAAGGTGAGCGCAGCCTTGCGGCCATGTCGGTCTGCATAGCGGCCCAGGGCCCAGCCGCCGATCGGGCGCATCAGAAAGCCGACGGCGAAAATCGCCGCGGTGTTCAGCAACTGGACGGTGTCGTTGCTCTTGGGAAAGAAGCTCGGCGCGAAATAAATCGCGAACGCGGCGTAGGTGTACCAGTCATACCATTCGATGAGGTTGCCGACCGAGCCGCCGAAGATGGCTCGCAATCGCTGTCTGGCTGTGGTGGCAGTAGCCGCGATCCCCGCGCTGTCGTTCACATTATGGCGTTGTTAGTGGTCCCGGCGGGGATGGTGAAGAAATCTGGCCATAAAAGGAAGCGGTGGACGGCTTGCAGTCATGCCGTCGCACCGCTTCGAAATTCACGTCTGTCAGGCCGACGGAGTCATACCCATCCGTCGGGACCTTTAATGCGCAGATCGTGAATCCCGAGACGAACCTGATTTGCCGGGCCTGCTCTCGCTGGCTTCCGGACCGCTCTCGCCACGAGTCGTTTCGGCGGGGTCGTGATCCTTGGCGCGTTGCTTGGCTTGCTCTTCGGCGCGGCGAATGTCCTTTTCCTCGCTGGGCGATACGTTGCCCGCGTTCTGAATCTCGCGCTGGCCGCGTTCGGACTCGACGAACTCCTTCGTCGCCTCGCGATAATTGCGATCGGCGGTCTTGTTGCCTTCGCCTTCGTTACGCGGTGTACCCATGAGTCAGCTCCTCCGATTCGCGAGCGTCACTGCCCGGTAAAACGCCCGCCTGCTACCGAGGTTCCGCCGCGTGTCTGAGCAAGCGGCGCGGCCGGCGAGGTATGCTCTCAGTGTGTACTGGATACTCGCTACAATTTTCATCGTCGTGGCGCTCGCCGTGCCGCGCCTCCGTCCCGTCGGCGTCATCGGCTGCGTGCTGCTCGGTGCGATGCTGACATGGGCGGTGGTACAGCGCTTACGGGGTGTGAACGACGACGTGGAGCCGACCAAAGTGCAGCAGCGCGGACGACCGACGTCGCCGGCGGCGATTCTGCAGGTCATCGCGCCGGATCAGGTCGTCATCGAGGATTTGAAGATGACGGGAGGCGGCGCGCCGTTCGAACTGCGCGGGCGCATCGAGAACAAATCGAACGTGCTGCTGAAGTCGACCACTCTGCTGGTTACGCGTCGCGACTGCTACGAAGGCGCGTTGGATCCCACGGGTTGCGTGGTGCTGTGGCAGGATCGGCACTGGATCTCGCTCGCCATTCCTCCCGGACAGGCGCGCGATTTTTCCAGCTCGGTCTGGATGCGAGGCGCGGCGCCTGCCGTGCGCGGCACGGTCAAGGACTCATTTGCGGTGGTGGCCGCGTCGGGTGAAATTCCGCCGCCGTCGGTCGAAGCGGACAACGATCGGTAACTCAAGAAACGGCGGGTGCATGCGGCTGGTGTTAAGTTATTCGATTGCGGGCTGGTCGGGATTTTTCGTGATGGCGGTGGAGTTGCTCGGCGGCCGGCTGCTGGCGCCGACCTTCGGCAGCAGCATCTATGTCTGGGGCGCCATCATCACCGTGTTCATGCTGGCGCTGTCGATCGGCTATCTCGCCGGCGGGCGTCTGTCGATGAACGAGCCGAGCGTGCGCAAACTTGGTGCGATTCTGATGGTGGCCGCGCTGACGGTGCTGCCGCTGTTGCTGTTCGCCGTGCCCATGCTGGATGTGATCGCCACCGCCATTCCCGATCCGCGCTGGGGCTCGCTCGTGGGCGCGACCGCGCTGTTCTTCATTCCCACGCTGTTCTCCGGGATGATCTCGCCGTACGCGGTGCGCCTCATCGTGCCGGATCGCTCGAGCTCGGGCCGTCATGCCGGACAGCTGTATTTCGTGTCGACGTTCGGCAGCGCCGCCGGCACGTTGCTCACGTCGTTTTATCTGGTGCTGATCCTGGAAGTGAATCACATCCTGATCGCACTGATGGCGATTTCAGGCTGCCTCGGCACAGCCGCCGTGTTGTCTCGCGGAGAAGAAGCGAATGCGCAATAGAGGGTTAACGTTGCTATTGTTCGCCGCTGGTATTTTCGCAAACGGCTGGGCGACCGCGGACGATATGAAGTTATTGCATTCGGAGCGGTCGCTGTATCGCGAAGTGCTGGTGTACGAGGCGGGCGACGTGCGGTGTATCTGCTTTACACGCTTCTGTCGCATCGGCCGGCAGACCTGCCAGGACGTGAAGCAGCCCGATCGCATCGTGATGAATTATCCGCAGATGATGCTCGGCGCGCTGTTCGTGAAGCCCGAGCCCAAGTCCGTGCTGATCGTCGGGCTCGGCGGCGGCACGATTCCACGCGCGTTGCGCGAAGTCGTACCTCAGGCGCGCATCGACGTGGTGGAGATCGATCCGGCGGTCGTCAAAGTGGCGCGCCGCTTTTTCGATCTGGGTGACAGCAGCTCGGTGAACGTGATCGAAGCGGACGGCCGCGTGCAGGTGAAGCGGGCGCTTCGTCAGCAGCAGCGCTACGACCTGATCATGCTGGATGCTTTCGATCACGAGTACATCCCCGAGCATCTACTGACTCAGGAATTCCTGCAGGAAGTGAAGGCGCTGCTCGCGCCCGGCGGCGTGCTGGCCGCCAACACGTTCTCATCGAGCCGCCTGTACGACCACGAATCGACCACCTACGCGTCGGTGTTTCCCGAGTTCTTCAATTTGAAGCGCGAGAACCGCGTGATCATCGCCGCAAATGGGCCGCTGCCCAACGAGGCGCAGTTACGCGCCAATAGCGAGCGCTTCGAGAAGGCGTTCGATTCCTTCGGCTTCAGTACGCGCAAGCTGTTGCCGCTGTTTTCGCGCAAACAGGATTGGGAGCGCGGCGCGCGCATCCTGACCGATCAGTATTCGCCGGCGAACCTGCTCAATCTGGGGCAGAAGTAAGCGCACGCCCGCGAGCTAGTTGATCCGGCCGCTGATGCGCTCCAGCTCCTGAATGGCGAGGACGACGTCCTGCAGCTGCGGACGTTCGCCTCCGGCCATGTTTTCATCCTGAGCGCGCGACAACAGCTCGGCGTCCTTCTTCCAGGATTCGAGAATGCGCAGTTTCTCGCCGGCTTCGAGCTGGTCGTCGCGCACCACGTCCATGGGATGGTCATAAGCTTTGGTGGGATCGCTGATGACGTCGCACACCTTGCTTTCATGCGTGCTGGGTGTCTGGCTCATGGATGTTTCCTCAGTCGCGGCGGCCCGCGAGCAGCCCGATCACCAGCGCGAGGCCGGCCACGGCGCCGATGATGCCCCACGAGTGATCGCGCACATACATATCCGCGTCGCGGGCATATTTGCGGACGCGGCGTTGCATCCGGCGGTCGTAGAGGTGATCGAACGCCTGCTTCACGGTTTTCTCGGTGCGCGCGCGGGCCTGCTGGACACGATCGTTGGTGACATCGGCGGTTGCTCGCAGCAACTCCTCGGCATCCCGGGCAACGCTCTGCAAATCCTTGCGCAGGTGCCGGATAGGGGAATCAAAAGCGCCGTTTCTCATGGGGAGCCTCCTGGAACTTCTCTGCGTGGGGTGGACTTCAGGCAAGACGTCCGCCCCGTCCGCAAAAACAACGCCATGAATTGCGGGCAGGTTCCCCTGGGATGTATAGGATTTGCCCGAGTAGAACTGCGCCAATATGATGCTCGCGGCAGATCCGTATGCAGACTTTGCACGGCATGCGCCGAGCTCACCGGAGTTGTGATGGCCACCAAAAGCAAAACAACGGCGAAGCGCAAACGCGCTCCGGCCCGACGGAAGACCCCGAAAAAAGCAGCGCCGCGCACGCGTGGCGTGCTGCCGAACGAATGTCGCATCGAGCAGTTGCCGCCCGAGGCGGCCGATGTGGCTTCGCGTATCGAACGGGAGGGCGGTTTCGTCATCGGCAGCTATTGCGAGCCGCTGGGCCGCAATCCGTTGTTGCTTGCGGCGCTGCCCATCGATCAGGTGGAGCCGACGCCGTTTCAACGCGATTTGTCCGATGCCCACTACAAGAAGCTGTCTGGCGTCATCGACAAGACCGGTTTGTTTCTGGATCCGGTGATCGCCATCACCGCGCCGAAGGAAGGGTTCTGGACGCCCAACGGCCGTCATCGACTCGAAGCGATGCGCAGGCTGGGCGCGAAATCCATCATCGCATTGGTCGTGCCCAAGCGTGAGATCGCCTGGCAGATCCTCGCGCTCAACACCGAGAAGGCGCACAACTTGCGCGAGCGCGCGCTCGAGGTGATTCGTATCTACAAGGGACTCATTGAAGAAGATGCGCGGCGACCGGAAAGCGATTTCTCGTTCTATCTGGAAGAGGCGGCGCTGGTGACGCTCGGCTTGTGTTACGAGCGCAAGGGCAACTTTGCGGGCGGCGCGTATCACCCGATTCTGCGTCGGCTCGAAGAGTTTTCATCGGACTCGTTGCAGAAGTCGCTGCAGGTCCATCAGAAGTACGCGGATCAGTTGTTCGAGTTGGACGAGAAGGTCGCGGACGTCATCGACAAGTTGAAGAAGCGCGGGCTGGTGAGTCCGTATCTGCGAGCCTTCGTGGTCGCGCGGATCAATCCGTTGCGCTGGATCAAGGACGAGCCGCCGCCGTTGCCGGAAGTGTTGAAGACCATGAAAGAGCGGCTGGCGAAGTTCAATGTCGACAAGGTGAATCAGCAGGATCTCGCCAAGGCGGGTGGTGCGCCTGATACCGAATGATGTTTTACGGATCGGGTACGAAGCTGCCCTCCGGGAAAGGGTTCGGGCGAGACTGATCCGCGTAGTGGCGTGGCTCCCGGATCACGCCCCGCGCCATCAAGTTCTTTCGTGAGTCGTAATAAATCACGATGGTTTCTTCCGGCATGGTCGAGGCGCGACGAAAGTCGACGTAATGCGCAGGTGAGTCCTCTCGATGGCCATGGCCGGTGCCGAGTCGCTCGCGCTCCTGTTTCGATAACGATTTGTCCTCGCTTCGCGCGTCGGCTTGCGCGGAGGGAGCGGGCGCGGCTTCCGTAGTTCGCTCCTCGAACCGAGGGTGATGGCAACACGGCCGGTGCTCGCGAAACACCGCGACACCGATGACGCCGACATTCTCCGGCCGGCCAGTGCGGGCCGCGTACGAGTTGGACAAGCGAGTGAAGTAGAACGTCGCCACTTCGTCCAGGCTCTTGCGCCAACCTTCGATGTCCACGCCATCCCACGGATCGAGGACGTAGCCGCTCTGCTGTTCATGCGCCGTTTTGCCGCTGATGACGTTCACCCCGTCCACGCTGGTGACGGCGAGCAACCGTTCGTTGGAACGATTACTGACCCGCACCTCATATTGATGCCCCGGCTCGCCCGCCACGTACAGCCGGTCCCGATGCACATAGACGGGGAGGGCATGCCCAGCGGTCCGATCGAAGACTTCGACCTTCGCCCAGCGGTGCATATAGGGCGGGGCATAGTCACGCCCGGCATGCGCCTGCCAGGGCAGCGCGGCGGCGAGCAGGGCCATGAATAGCGAAAAACGGCGCATATGAGCTCCATCCAAGGCGGCTGACAGCTGTAAACGGGTGCATCGGTTGTTTTGGGTTAGGCCGGCAGACCCACCCCCTAACCCCCTCCCGTGTACGGGAGGGGGAACTTAATTTTTTATTTTTCTCCCTGAGGGAGCCCTTCGGTTCGACGACACACTGAACGCATCGACGCGCTGCTGTTCAGTTTGAATCTGCCACCCAGCGCATCGGCACGCCGGCGAGGTGGGGGACCTCCTTCCGGCAGTGTCGAAAAAGAGGGAACCTTTTCGTCACAGTGCGCCCAGGGACGGGACCCAGCGGCACGCGCGATAGCGCGGGCAAGGGGGAGCACGGTGCCGGAAGGAGGTCCCCCGCCTCGGCGGCGTGCGAGCCACCGAGGCGCTCTGGGCAGTACGGTGCCCACGTCGGCGGCGTCCGAACCGCTCTGGTCTGTCGATCCTCTCAATTGAGGGTCTGCGCGCTTGCCCTCGGCGGGCGCGCCCGCTATGTTCGCGCCTCCGAAGGATGAGGCAACTGTTTGCATGGCAATGAATTTCCTGGACTTCGAGCAGCCGATCGCCGAATTGGAGGCGAAGATCGACGAGCTCAAGTTCGTCTCCAGCGACGCCGAGGTGAATATCGGCGAGGAGATCGCACGTCTGCGCGCCAAGAGCAGGGCGCTCACGACCAGCATTTTCTCCAACCTCAGCCAGTGGCAGATCGCACAGCTGGCCCGTCATCCGCAGCGTCCCTACACGCTGGACTACATCAGCTCGGTGTTCACCGATTTCCAGGAACTGCATGGCGATCGCATGTATGCGGACGATCACGCCATCGTCGGCGGCGTGGCCCGTCTCGATGGCCGGCCGGTGATGGTGATCGGCCAGCAAAAGGGCCGCGACACCAAGGAACGCGTTCGTCGTAACTACGGCATGCCCAAGCCCGAGGGCTATCGCAAGGCGCTGCGCCTGATGCACATGGCCGAGCGCTTCCAGATGCCGTTGATCACCTTCATCGACACCTCGGGCGCTTATCCCGGCGTGGGCGCCGAGGAGCGCGGTCAGAGCGAAGCCATCGCGCGTAATCTGTTCGAGATGTCGACCTTGCAGGTCCCGATCATCAGCGTGGTCATCGGTGAAGGCGGCTCCGGCGGCGCGCTCGCCATCGGCGTCTGCGATCGCCTGCTGATGCTCCAATACAGCATCTATTCCGTGATTTCGCCGGAAGGCTGCGCCGGCATCCTGTGGCGTAGCGCGGATAAGAAAGATCTGGCGGCCGAGGCCATGGGCGTGAGCGCCGAGCGCATCGCCAAGCTCGGCGTGGTGGATGAAGTGCTCAAGGAACCGCTCGGCGGCGCGCATCGCGACCCGCAGGCCATGGCCGATACGTTGAAGGACGCGGTGCTGCGTCACCTCAACGAGCTGCAGGCCAAGCCCCTCGAGCAATTGATGAAAGCCCGCGAGCAGCGCTTGCGTGGCTACGGAGTTTATAGCGTCAGCTAAAGGTGCCGTGGCTCATGTTCTCGCCACGTGAGCTGCAAACTCGTCTGCAAAGAAGCGCCGGTGGCACAGCCCTGCTGCCGGCGGATGCCGCGCTCTGCATCGCGTTCAGCGGCGGCCTCGATTCCACGGTGTTGTTGCATTCGTTCGCTCGGCTCGGCTGTTATCGAGTGCGCGCCGTGCACATCGATCACGGACTCCACAGCGACTCCGCGCTCTGGCGCGAACACTGCGAACGCGAGGCGCGAGCGCTGCAAGTCGAGTTTTCGTCTTTGCGTGTCGCGGTGACAGGTATCGATGAGCTCGGTCTGGAAGCCGCGGCCCGTGACGCTCGTTACAACGCGTTCGCGAACGAGCTGCGTCCTGGCGAATATCTGTTGGTCGGCCATCACGCCGATGATCAATTGGAAACGTTGCTGCTCGCGCTGATGCGTGGCGCGGGTGTGCTGGGACTGAGCGGCATGCAGGTCTACGAGCCGTTCGCCGCCGGCGCGCTGGTCCGACCGCTGTGGGATTTCACCAGAGCCGAGTTGGAAGCGTGGGCGAGGGCAGAGGGCTTGCGTTGGCTCAGCGATCCTTCCAACGACAATCTGGCGCTCGATCGCAATTTCGTCCGCCATCGCATCGTCGCCGCACTTCGTGAGCGATGGCCGGCTGCTGCGCAGACGGCGCTACGCTCCACGCAACACTTACAGGAAGCCTGGCGGACATTGGATCAGCTGGCCGCGCTCGATGCCGACGGCATCATCGTTGAAGAGTGCGTCGACGTCGCCCGGCTGGGGGCGCTGAACCCCGAGCGTCGTCGCAATCTGCTTCGCTACTGGATCCGTCGACGCGGCGCTCGACCGCCGTCCACGCGCAAATTGGCGGCCATCGAGCACGACATGCTCGCCGCGAGCGCGGACCGCGTGCCTTGTGTGGCTTGGGATGGATGGGAAATCCGTCGCCATCGTGGTTGGTTGTACTGCGAGCAGCATTTGCCGCCACTCGACGCGGAGCAGGTGATCGACTGGCCGAGCGATGCGCCTCTCAACCTGCCGGCCAGTCTAGGTACGTTACGCATCGCGCCGGCGGAATCGGGCCGCCTCGACGCCGCCAAGCTGCCGGCGAAGTTGACAGTGCGCTTTCGCGCGGGCGGCGAAACCTTGCAGCCCGCCGGGCATGCTTTTCACCACAAGCTCAAGAAGCTCCTGCAAGCGGCGGACATCCTGCCGTGGTGGCGCGAACGACTGCCGCTGATTTACGCGGGCAAACAGCTCGTCGCTGTCGGCGATTTGTGGATTGCCGCGGAGTTCGTGACCGAGCCCGGCGAGCCGGGCATGACGGTCGCGTGGGACGAGCGCCCGACCATCGTCGCCCGAGATCGACCCCGCACTTAGCAATCCTGCTAACGACATAGACGATTTCTATACGACTTCGTCTATCGCCGAAGCGCGCATTGAGATACACTGCGCTCCCGTCGTGATTCCTAGTGATGCGGCTTCCATTCTTGATATGGACCGGGCCGCGGTCACCGACTCTGATCCCCTCCTTCTTTGCGACGGTGCTTTACGATGACGCGTTTTATCTGTGTGACCGGCGGTGTAGTTTCCTCGCTGGGCAAAGGCATTGCCGCGGCTTCCCTGGGCGCCATTCTGGAATCGCGCGGGCTCAAGGTCAGCATGGTGAAGCTGGATCCGTACATCAACGTCGATCCGGGCACCATGAGCCCGTTCCAGCACGGCGAAGTGTTCGTGACCACCGACGGCTACGAGAGCGATCTCGACCTCGGCCACTACGAGCGCTTCGTGCGCACCACGACTTCACGTAATTCGAACTTCACCACCGGCCGCATCTACGAGCGCGTGATCGCCAAGGAGCGTCGCGGCGACTACCTGGGCGCGACGGTGCAGGTCATTCCGCACATCACCGACGAGATCAAGCACTGCATCCGCATGGGCGCGGGCGACGCCGACATCTGCATGGTCGAGATCGGCGGCACGGTGGGCGACATCGAGTCGCTGCCGTTCCTCGAGGCGATCCGTCAGATGGGCGTGGAGCTCGGCCGTAACAACGTGCTCTACATGCACCTGACCTTGATTCCGTACATCCCGAGCTCGGGCGAGATCAAGACCAAGCCGACCCAGCACTCGGTGAAGGAGCTGCGCTCCATCGGTATCCAGCCGGACATCCTCGTGTGCCGCGCGCAGAACGCGCTGCCGGCCGAGCATCGCCGCAAGATCGCATTGTTCACCAACGTGGAAGAGCGCGCTGTCATCTCGGCCGTGGACGCTGACGACCTCTACAAGATCCCGCAGTTGCTGCACGAGCAAGGCCTCGACGACATCGTGGTCGACAAGCTGCGCCTCGACGTGCCGCCGGCCGACTTGAGCGAGTGGAAGCAGGTGGTGAACGCCAAGGCGAATCCGGACGCCAAGGTCACCATCGCGATGGTCGGCAAGTACGTCAACCTGCGCGACTCTTACATCTCGCTGTCCGAAGCACTCACGCATGCTGGCCTGCGGACTCGGACGCGCGTCAACATTCAGTTCGTCGAAGCGACGGACGTGGAGAAGCACGGCACGGGCTGCCTCGAAGGCGTCGACGCCATCCTGGTGCCGGGCGGCTTCGGCGAGCGCGGCATCGAAGGCAAGATCGCCGCAATCAAGTTCGCTCGCGAGCGGCAGATTCCTTACCTCGGCATCTGCCTGGGCATGCAGCTGGCGATCATCGAATTCGCACGCAATCTCGCGGGCCTGCAAGGCGCGCATTCGACCGAGTTCAACCGGGCGGCTCCGCATCCGGTGGTCGCGCTCATCACCGAGTGGCAGGACGAGAAGGGCAAGGTCGAGCAGCGCACGGAGAAGTCGGATATGGGCGGCACCATGCGCCTCGGCGCTCAGGAAGCGCGCCTGTCGCACGGCTCGAAGGCGCACCAGATCTATGGCTCGGACACGGTGATGGAACGCCATCGTCATCGTTACGAGTTCAACAACCGTTATCTGCAGAAGCTGATGAACGCGGGTCTGCGCTTCTCGGGCTTCTCGCGCGACGGCCTGGTGGAAATGATCGAGCTGCCGACACATCCGTTCTTCGTGGCCAGCCAGTTCCATCCGGAATTCCGCTCCACGCCGCGCGACGGGCACCCGTTGTTCACGGGCTTCGTGAAGGCGGCGCGCGCTTATCACCAGAGCCAGCAACCTGAAGAGAAACGCGTCGCCGTGGGCGGCGCCTGATTAGGACCAGCGAAACACCATGCGACTGCTGAATTTCGACGTCGGGCCGGACAAGCCGCTGTTTTTGATCGCCGGGCCCTGTGTCGTCGAAAGCGAAGGATTGATCCTGGACACGGCCGGCAAGCTCAAGGAGCTGACTGCGCGGCTCAAGATCCCGTTCATTTTCAAGTCGTCGTTCGACAAGGCGAACCGGTCGTCGGCCAAGAGCTTCCGTGGCCCGGGCATGGAGGAGGGGCTGCGCATCCTGTCCGAGGTGAAGCGTCAGATCGGCGTGCCCGTGCTCACCGACGTGCATGAAGATACGCCGTTCGCCGAAGTGGCCGAAGTCGTGGACGTTATGCAGACGCCCGCGTTCCTGTGCCGCCAGACCAACTTCATCGTCAACGTCTGCTCCCATAAGCGGCCGGTGAACATCAAGAAGGGGCAGTTCCTATCGCCTTGGGAAATGAAGAACGTCATCGACAAAGCGCGTTCCACCGGCAACGAGCAGATCATGGCGTGCGAGCGCGGCTTCAGCTTCGGTTATAACAATCTCGTTTCGGACATGCGCTCTCTGGCGGTGATGCGCGAGACCGGCGCGCCGGTGGTGTTCGACGCGACGCATTCCGTGCAGCTCCCCGGAGGGAAGGGGACTGCGTCCGGCGGTCAGCGCGAGTTCGTGCCGGTGCTGGCGCGCGCCGCGGTGGCGGCTGGCGTCTCCGGCGTGTTCATGGAGACGCACCCCGATCCGGACAAAGCATTATCCGACGGCCCGAACGCCTGGCCGCTGGCGCGCATGGAAGCGTTGCTGACAACGCTGAAGGAACTGGACCAAGCCGTGAAGTCACGGCCCTATGAGGAAAGCCTGTTATGAGCAAGATCGTCGACATCCGCGGCCGCGAGATCATCGATTCGCGCGGCAATCCGACCGTGGAGGCCGATGTATTTCTGGATTCCGGCGTCATGGGCCGAGCCGCGGTCCCGTCCGGCGCATCCACCGGCGCTCGCGAAGCCATCGAGCTGCGCGACGGCGATAAAGCTCGTTACCTCGGCAAGGGTGTGCTCAAGGCCGTCGCCAACGTCAACGGCGAGATCAAGAAGCTGCTGGTGGGCCGCGACGCCGGCGATCAGGCCGCGATCGATCAGGCCATGATCAAGCTCGACGGCACCGAGACCAAGTCGCGCCTCGGCGCGAACGCGTTGCTCGCGGTGTCGCTCGCCAACGCGCAAGCGATGGCGAAGGAAACCAAACAATCGCTGTTCCGCCTTCTCGGCAACTCCAAGACGCTGCCGGTGCCGATGATGAACATCATCAACGGCGGCGCGCATGCCGACAACAGCGTCGACATCCAGGAATTCATGATCCTGCCCATCGGCGCGCCTTCGCTGTCCGAAGCGCTGCGCTATGGCGCGGAAATCTTCCACACGCTCAAGAAAGTCCTGCACGAGCGCAAGCTCGCGACTTCGGTGGGCGACGAGGGCGGCTTCGCGCCGGACCTGCCGTCGAACGAAGCGGCGCTCGAGACCATTCTGGAAGCCATCGATCGCGCCGGTTACAAGGCCGGCAAGCAGATCTTCCTCGGTCTCGACGTGGCCAGCACCGAGTTCTTCAAGGACGGCGTGTATCACCTCGAATCCGAGAATCGTAAGTTCAACTCGGCCCAGTTCGCCGACTATCTCCAGGGTCTGGTCGGCCGCTATCCCATCGTCACCATCGAAGACGGCATGAGCGAGGACGACTGGGACGGCTGGAAGCTGCTGACCGATCGTATTGGCAAGCAGGTGCAGCTGGTGGGCGACGATCTGTTCGTCACCAACACCAAGTTCCTGAAGCAGGGCATCGAGAAGCACATCGCCAACGCCATCCTGATCAAGGTGAATCAGATCGGCACGCTGACCGAGACGCTGGCTGCCATCGACATGGCCGCGGACGCCGGTTACGCGGCGGTGGTGTCGCATCGCTCGGGCGAGACCGAGGACGCGACGATCGCCGATATCGCCGTCGCTACGCGCGCCACGCAGATCAAGACGGGCTCTATGTCGCGTTCGGACCGCATCGCCAAGTACAACCAGCTGCTGCGCATCGAGCAGGAGCTGGGCAGCGAGGCGAAGTACGCTGGCATCGAAGCGTTGCCCGTGCCGCTGCCCGGCATGTCGTGCTAGAAAACTACGCATGAAGTTTCTCGCCGCCGCCCTGGTCATCTTGCTTGTACTGTTGCAGTACCGGCTGTGGCTGGGCGACGGCGGCATGCGTGAGGTTTATCGGCTGCGCGCCGAGATCGAAGTTCAGCGCGAGCAGAACAGCGGACTGAAGGAACGTAACCGCACGCTGGCGGCGGAAGTGCAGGACCTGAAGAAGGGCACCGTCGCCATCGAAGAGCGTGCGCGCACCGATCTCGGCATGGTCGGCAGAGGCGAGACGTTTTATCAGGTGGTCGAGCCCAAGGCAGCCGTCCAGCCTGCGCCGAGCCCGCCACGCGAGCCGGACAAAGACGAACCGGCCCGCGTCATGCAGGCGCGCGCCGCGAATTAAAGACTAGCGCCGGCTGGTTCAGGCGCTCGAGGATCCCGGGAGTGGAGAGAAAGTTCTGGGTCGTCGTGCCCGCGGCGGGGAGTGCCCGTCGTATGGGCGGTGCGGTGCCCAAGCAATACCTGCCGCTGGCCGGCCGGACCGTGATCGAGTGGTCGCTCGGGCCGTTCCTGGCGCATGAGCGCGCGGCTGGCATCGTCGTCGCCTTGGCGAATCAGGATCAACGTTGGTCGCAAACGGCGCTCGCAGGCGATGCGAGGATCGCGACGACTATCGGCGGGGCCGAACGCATGGACTCGGTGCTCGCCGGCCTCAGAGCGTTGCAGGATCGTGTGGCGGCTGATGACTGGGTGCTCGTGCACGACGCTGCCAGGCCCTGCTTGTCGTCGGCAGATCTCAATCATTTGCTGACCGAGCTGAGTCAAGACGCAGTGGGCGGATTGCTCGCGGCGCCCGTCGTGGACACACTCAAAAGGGCCGACGGCGGTGACCGGGTCGCGGAGACGGTGCCCAGAGACAAGCTCTGGCGTGCACTGACACCACAAATGTTTCGACGTGACATCCTGCAACGGGCTCTCGAAGGCGCGCTCTCGCGAGGCGTCGCTGTCACCGATGAGGCACAAGCCGTCGAAGCGTTGGGATTGCAGCCCAAGCTGGTCGCGGGCGACGCCGACAACATCAAGATCACTTTGCCCGAAGACCTGCTGCGCGCCGAGCGCATCTTGAAATCACGGAGCGCTGCATGACTTCCCATTTGCGCATCGGCCAGGGCTATGACGTTCACGCGTTCACCGCTGGCGCTCATGTGACGCTCGGCGGTGAAAAGATTCCACACACTCACGGCATTCTCGCGCACTCCGACGGCGACGTGCTGCTGCATGCGATCTGCGATGCGCTGCTCGGCGCGGCCGGGCTCGGTGACATCGGCATGCACTTCCCGGACACCGATCCGCGCTGGAAAGGCGCCGACAGTCGCGCCTTCGTGCGTCACGTTCGCGATCTGCTCAAGGAGCGCGACTACGTCGTCGTCAACGTCGATTCGACCGTGATCTGCGAAGCGCCGCGGCTCGGCAAATATCGCGAAGCCATGCGAGCGAACATCGCGGCGGACCTCGGCATCAACATCACTCGCGTCAATATCAAGGCCACCACCAGCGAGAAGATGGGTTTCATCGGCCGCGCCGAAGGCCTGGCGTGTCAGGCCATTGCGCTGATCGAGCACATTTCGGGATGAATTACGTCGAGCTCATGAATCTGCCGTGCGCGCACGGCGGACCGGCAGGTAATGCACGTTTGCGGGTCACGCCCGAAGATTTCGTCGTGCGCGAGTGGCTCGGCTTCGACGCGGATGGCGATGGCGATCATTTGTTACTGAAGGTCCGCAAGCGCGGCGCGAACACGATGTGGGTCGCGAAGCAGCTGGCGAAGATGGGCAAGATCCATCCGCGCGATGTGGGCTTCGCGGGTTTGAAAGATCGCGATGCCGTTGCCGAACAATCGTTCACCGTGCCGGCGCGATCCGCTGTGCCGAACTGGCTCGGGCTCACTGGCGATGGCTTCGAAGTGATCGGCGCCGAGCGCACTCGTCGCAAGCTGAAGCGGGGCGCGTTGAAGGGTAACGACTTCGAGGTCGTGCTACGCGACTTCGATGGTGACGCGGCGGTGCTCGAAGAGCGTCTGCAAAAGCTCGCATCCGCGGGTGTGCCGAATTATTTCGGGCCGCAGCGCTTCGGTCACAACGGCAACAACATCGGAACCGCTGTCGCATGGTTCGAAGGTGGTCCCGCGCCCGAGCGCGCCGATCGCGGCTTCGCCTTGTCCGCCGCTCGCTCGGTAATTTTCAACGCAGTGCTGGCGGAGCGCGTGACGGCGGGCAATTGGAATCAGCTGCTCGATGGCGACGTGGTGAATCTCAACGGCAGCGGCAGCATTTTTCAGCCCGAAGCCATCGACGACACTTTGCGTGAGCGATGCGAGCAACTCGATGTGCATCCCACCGGGCCGATGTGGCACGGCGATTCATTGCTGTCGAAGGGCGCGGTCGCGGAGTTGGAAACACAGATCGGCCGGCGTTACGCAGTGCTCGCGGATGGTCTGGCGAAAGCGAACATGGAGCCGGAGCGTCGACCGCTGCGCGTGCCGGTGAGAGAGCTGCAGTGGCGCATCGACGGCGCCGATCTGCATCTGCAGTTTCGTTTGCAGCGGGGCTCGTTCGCCACCGCGGTGTTACACGAGCTGATCGGCAACGCTTTTCAGGCGGAGACGCCGGAAGCAGATGTCTGAGCTGTTATCTCACACGCAGCAGCACGTACACGGCGCCGCTGCCGCCGTCGACCTGTCGGGCCGAGCCGAAGGCCTGGATGGCGTCGATTCGTTGCAGCCACTGATTCACCACGTTCTTGAGCACCGGGCCGCGAGGTCCGGAGCGACGGCCCTTGCCGTGAACGATGCGGACGCAGCTCATGCGTCTAACCACGGCCTCCGTGATGAATTCGCGCAAGGCCGCCTTGGCCTCGGCGCCGGTCATGCCGTGCAAGTCGATTTCGGCATCGACGGTATAGTGCCCACGACGCAGCTTGGTCAGCACACCTTCCGGGATGTGAGGCCGGCGAAAACTCAGCTCGTCGCCGCTCTCGAGCGCGGCTTCGTCGGTGGGCGGCAGCAGACTTTCCTTCAGGACTTCGGCCTGGTCAGCCCTGGTAAAGCGGGCACGCGGCTCCGGCTTCGGCCCGGAAGGCGGAAGCTTGTCGGTATTCCGCAGGCGGCGCACGTCGCGCATCGCCTCACGAAAGGTCTGCCGGTCGTGATCCCGATCGTCGTTCACCCATTACTCCATAAATCGAGCCACGTCATGAAGTTGAGGCTCGGTTTCCAGTATAGTTCCGCGCCGCCAGCGTCCATCGACCCTGCCAACTCGTGAAGATCCTTCTCAGCAATGATGACGGCTATCGCGCCGAGGGCTTGCGCGCCCTGGGCCATGCGCTCGCGCCTCTGGCGGACATTACCGTGGTCGCGCCAGACCGCAACCGCAGTGGGGCCAGTAACTCACTGACGCTCGATGTGCCGCTTCGGGTCCTGCCGTTCGAGGAGCGCAAATTCCTGGTCGTCAACGGCACGCCCACCGACTGCGTGCATCTCGCGATCTCTGGCCTGTTCGAGGGCGAGACCGATCACGACATGGTCGTTTCGGGCGTGAACGACGGCGCCAATCTCGGCGACGATGTGCTGTACTCCGGCACCGTCGCCGCGGCCATCGAAGGCCGCTTTCTCGGCTTGCCGGCCATGGCGGTGTCGCTGGTCATTCAGCCGAACTCCGGCAATCACTTCGAAACGGCCGCGCGCGTTGCCGCCGAGCTGGTGATGCGCATTCAGCGCACGCCGCTGCATCAGGCCACCATCCTGAACGTGAATGTGCCCGATGTTCCTTACGAGCAGCTGCAGGGCTATCAGGCGACGCGCCTGGGATTTCGTCATCGCTCCGAGCCCATCGTTCGCATGGCGGATCCGCGCGGTCGGCCCGTGTACTGGGTCGGTCCGGCAGGCGGCAGTCAGGATGCGGGGCCGGGCACTGATTTTCATGCCGTGGCCAATAACTATGTGTCGGTCACGCCGCTGCAGATCGATCTGACTCGCCATTCGATGCTCGAGGACATGCACAACTGGCTGCAGGGGCGTCCTGAATGAAGCCGCCTGCACCACCCCAGAAACCACCCAGTCGCGGTGGCGATCGCGCAGGCATCGGCATGACGTCCGCTCGCACGCGCGAACGTCTGGTTCAGCGTCTGCGCGATCAGGGCATCATGAATCCGGCGGTGCTGGATCAGATTCGTAACGTGCCGCGACATTTGTTTGTCGACGAAGCGCTCGCCACTCGCGCATACGAGGACACGGCGCTGCCGATCGGGCACGGTCAAACCATCTCACAACCGTTCGTCGTCGCGCGCATGACCGAAGCGATGATCGAGGCGGGCACGCCGGGCAAAGTGCTGGAGATCGGCACGGGCTGCGGTTATCAAACAGCGGTGATGTCGCCGCTGGTGCGTTTCATATACAGCATCGAGCGCATCGGCGCCTTGCAGGAGCGCGCGCGCCAGCGGTTGCGGGAACTGAATATCTCCAATGTCCATTTACGTCACGGGGACGGCTTCCAGGGCTGGAGCGGGCACGCACCTTATGACGCAATCCTGATGGCGGCCGCGCCGCTGGCGATTCCCGAAGTGTTGTTCGGGCAGCTGGCGCCGGGCGGTCGTCTGATCGCGCCCGTGGGCCCCGAAGGTCGTCAGCAGCTGGTGCGCATCACTCGTCGTGGCGACGAATTTCACAAGGAGACGCTGGGGTTGGTCAGCTTCGTTCCGTTGCTGAAGGGCCTGAACTGAGGCCGGCCGTGAGATGCAGATGGCTCGCGCCGCTGCTGCTCGGTCTGGCGTTGCTCGCCGGCTGTGCTTCCAATCCCGAACGTCCTGCGACTTATCTGGTGAAGCGCGGCGACACGCTGTATTCGATCGCGTTTCGTCACAAGCTCGATTACAAAGACCTGGCGCGCTGGAATCGCATCGGCCGGGATTATGTGATTCATGCGGGGCAGACCCTGCGTTTGTATCCGCCGACCGGCGGCAGTGCGCGCGCCTCGACTCCAGGACCGAAGACCGCGAGCAGACCGGCCGCACCCCCAAAAGCCAACGCTAAACCGAAGCCAAAACCGAAATCTTCAGCACCGCGGCAGCCAGCGATTCCCGCAGGCCCGCCCGTGAAATGGCTGTGGCCAGTGAGCGATGGCAAGGCCACGCTCACATCTCGCCCCAATGGAGGGCATGGGCTGATGATCGTCGGACGGCTCGGTGAAGACATTCGCGCAGCCGGCAGCGGGCGCGTGGTGTATACCGGTTCGGGCCTGCTGGGTTATGGCCAATTAGTCATCGTTAAGCACAACGAAAGCTATCTGAGCGCGTACGGTCATTTGCAGTCAGTCCTGATCAAAGAGGGCGACGCGGTGTCGGCGGGGCAGCGCATCGCCACCATGGGAAACGGACCGCAGGGCTCGCCGCTGCTGTATTTCGAGATCCGGATCAACGGCACGCCGGGCAATCCGCTGTCGTTGCTCCCGCCACGGTCATGACGGCCGATGGCCCCCTGGGACTTTCGCGATGCGAACAACAGTTGCGCTATGCGCGATCGTGTGTCTAAATCCGCCCCCAACATGTCGGCTCTTACACACACCCGTCTGGGGTGACTTGGAGAAGACGCGGGGGCGGAGGGGGATTCGAGGAAACAGCGCGAAGAAGAAAAATAGCAAAAGAAAAAGAATATTCCGTCAGGCGACGACTCCAGTGGAGCGGCCGGGCGAGTTGGGTCGAACGATCTTCAGTCCCTCGCGTCTTCTCCCGGTCATCCTGGCATCAGGGTGACCGGGAGAGATTCTTGAATCAGTCAGTGACTCTCTCCTGCCAATAGCGCCGCGACCACGGTGCGTCCCTCGCTTGCCAGGATGTTATAGGTCCGGCAGGCCGCTCCCGTATCCATCACCTCGCAACCTATTCCGCGCGATAACACTGCGCCGATGATCTCGGGCGCGGGGAACTGCTGGCGCGGACCTGAGCCGATCACCACGACTTCGGGCTTCATTCCTATCACCTGCTGCAGATCGTCCAGCGTCAGATCGGCGACGGTTTGCGGACGCCAGTCGCTGACGATCTGGTCCGCGGTCACCAGGCAGCTGCCGCGAACGACAGTCTCGCCGATGCGAATCTCGCCGGGGGCATAAGAGCGGATCAGATTGATGCCGCCAATTTTCTCGTCGGTCAGTTTCATTCGGCTACCATAGCGCAGGTTGTCGCCGCCGCGCTGAAGATGTTGAACACGTTGACGTTGATCATTCCTGGCCTGAATCCCTTACGCGCGGGGGAGGAGGAAGGTGCCACTCATTGGCCCCAACTCGCACGGCTCGCCGGGCGAGGCTCGGTCAGCAAGCGACCGAGCAATCCGGCCCACGACGCCCTGCATGCGGCCGTGCTCGACGCACTTCAACTGCGCGATGCTGCCGATAAGTTTCCGAGCGCCCCAGTGATCCGCACCGCCATGAGTGGCGAGCGCGCTGGTGGTTTCTGGCTGCGCGCCGAGCCGATACACTTCGCGGCGGGTTTGGATCGGCTGACGACGGTGCCGCTGCGAGGCGCCGCTCGCATGAGCGCGGCTGAACGGGCAGCGCTGTCGCCGATCTTCGTCGAGCATCTGCAGGCCACCGGTTTCGAATTGCACGACGGCGCGGAGGGCGAATGGCTCCTGCGCAGCGAGCCCTTGCAAGTTCAGACCGTCAGCCCGGAGTTCGCTGCCGCGAATCCGATGGAGCAGATTTTGCCGCGCGGTCGCGATGCCGGCGGGCTACGGCGCTTGATGACGGAGATGCAGATGTTGTTACACGAGCATCCGGTCAACGTGCAGCGACAGGCCCGAGGCTTGCCGGCGCTGAATGCGATATGGGTGCATGGGGAAGGAATGTTGAGTGACGTGAAGGCGAGGTCGTTGCCGGCGGCGTGCGGCGACGATGTTTATTTGCGAGGTGTCTATCGCCTGCATGATCAGTCCGTGAGCGACAAACCTGTCGATGCCGCTGCGCTGCTGAAGCAGGTCGCAGGACCGGTGCTTGCTGTCATCGATGCGCCCGATCTTGAAACTTTCGAATCCGATTGGCTCGCTCCGCTGAGCCGCGCGCTGTTGAGCGGCGCCATCGCCCGACTCACTTTGATCCTCGAGGAATGGCAAGTGACGACTGATCGCGCCGCCATGTTCAAGCTGTGGCGCCGCGAATTGCCGCCGGCGAAATGGGCCGCATGTTGAACCGCACGATTCGTCGTCGCGAGGCAGGTGGGTCGCTCGCTCTGCCCACCGATCTGCATCCGCTGCTGCGACGTTTGTATGCTAATCGCGGCGTCAACGAAGCTGACGATCTCGATCTCGGCCTGGCGAAACTGATTCCGGTCAGCCGTCTGGGTGGCGTCGATGCGGCAGTGAATTTGCTCTGCGAACATTTCCGTCGCGGCAGTCGCATCGTGGTCGTGGGCGACTTCGACGCCGACGGCGCGACCAGCACGGCTCTAGTGGTCCGTCAGCTGAAGCGTCTCGGCTTCAAGCAAGTCGACTTCCTCGTGCCCAATCGATTCCAGTATGGCTACGGCCTCACGCCAGAGATCGTGCAGCTCGCGGCGGAGGCGCAGCCTGGGCTGATCGTTACAGTCGACAACGGCAT
Source organism: Steroidobacter sp. (assembly GCF_036402275.1). Lineage (NCBI taxonomy): Bacteria > Pseudomonadati > Pseudomonadota > Gammaproteobacteria > Steroidobacterales > Steroidobacteraceae > Steroidobacter > Steroidobacter sp. The sequence goes on from NZ_DASWTF010000030.1 coordinate 87,053, forward strand.
CTCAAGTCACGCGGGCGTCGCTATGGCCACCGCGCTCGGCATCGAGACGCTGATCACCGATCATCATCTGGCGCCCGCGTCGGTGCCGGCTGCCAACGCCATCGTCAATCCGAATGCGCCGGGCGACACGTTTCCGAGCAAGGCATTGGCGGGCGTGGGAGTGGCGTTTTATTTGATGGCGGCGCTGACGCGAACCATGCAGGAGCGGGAGCTGTGCGCCAATCCGCCGCCGGTTGCGGATTTGCTCGACCTGGTGGCGCTCGGCACGGTCGCGGATCTGGTGCCGCTGGATAGAAACAATCGCGTGCTGGTTCACCAGGGCCTGCGTCGGATCCGCGCGGGTCGCTGTGTCGCGGGCATTCATGCCTTGCTCGAAGCGGCGAACTGCGTTCCATCGCAAGTGGTCGCGGCGCATCTGGGGTATCAGATCGGGCCGCGCTTGAACGCGGCCGGCCGCCTCGACGACATGTCCATCGGCATTCAATGTTTGCTGACGGACGATCCGAACTCAGCCCGTTTGCTGGCCGCGCGCTTGACGCAGTTGAACAGCGATCGCAAGGAGCTCGAGCTGCAGATGCAGCAGGAAGCGCTGATGGCCATCGCGGACATGCGCGCCGAAGATCCGCAGCTGCCGCTCGGGCTATGTTTGTTCGACGAGTCGTGGCACCAGGGTGTCGTCGGACTCGTGGCGTCGCGTGTGAAAGAGCGCGTCAACCGGCCGGTGATCGCGCTGGCTCGGGCCGATGCGAATATGTTGAAAGGATCGGCGCGTTCCGTGTCCGGCGTGCATATTCGCGACGTGCTCGACGCGGTCGCGACTCGCCATCCGGGGTTGATCGAGAAGTTCGGCGGTCACGCGATGGCGGCCGGGCTGACGCTGCCCGCGGCAACCTTGGAACAATTCCGCGCCGAGTTCGATGCCGAGGTGCGGCGGTGGATGAGCGTGGAAGACACCATCGGCGTGGTTCATTCCGACGGCAGCCTGCAACAGGACGAGCTGACGCTGGACGTCGCACGCCTGCTGCAGCAGGCCGGCCCGTGGGGTCAGTCGTTTCCCGAGCCGCTGTTCGACGGCTGCTTCGAAGTCCGCAACGTGCGAATTCTCGGCGAGCGGCACCTGAAGCTGGAAGTCCGGAGTGGGGTAGGCCCGAGCTGCGAGGCTATCGCGTTCCGGCATTTCGATCACGACGACGCGCCGCACGTGGAGCCGGAGTCCCGGGTGGAGCTGGCCTACCGGCTGGACGTGAACCGGTACAACGGCTCGGAACGGCTGCAGCTGGTCGTTGAATATCTGCGTGTGCTCTGAGCCCCCTCGCGGGCAGCGTTTCATGTGCTAGCATCGCCGTCCCGCTTTTTCCAGCCCATTCGCACGCATTCCATGGAAATCAATCCCATCCGCCGTTTCATCGAAGACCTCACCGAGCGCAGCGGGGCGCTGAGGAGGTTTCTTTGACTACGACAACAAGAGCGAACGCCTCGCGGAAGTAAGCCGCGAGCTGGAAGATCCCGCAATCTGGAACACGCCCGACCGCGCCCAGGAGCTCGGTAAGGAGCGCGCGCGCCTGGATCAGATCGTCGGCACGCTCGATAAGGTCGGCAACGGCCTGAAGGACGCCGCCGAGCTGCTCGAAATGGCCGCCGCCGAGAACGAGCCGTCGGCCGTGGCCGATGTGGAGCGCGATCTCGCCGCCATCGACGCGCAACTCAAGAAGCTGGAGTTCCAGCGCATGTTCCCGGGCGAGATGGATCCGCACAGCTGCTTCCTCGACATCCAGGCCGGCGCCGGCGGCACCGAGGCTCAGGACTGGGCGCAGATGCTCATGCGCATGTACCTGCGCTGGGGCGACCAGCATGGCTTCAAGACCGAGGTCGAGGAAGTCAGCGACGGCGAAGTCGCGGGCATCAAGAGCTGCACCATCAACTTCAGCGGCGAGTATGCCTACGGCTGGCTGCGCACCGAGACCGGCGTGCATCGCCTGGTCCGCAAGTCGCCGTTCGATTCGAACGCGCGGCGGCACACGTCGTTCGCGTCCGTGTTCGTCTCGCCGGAAATCGACGACGACATCCAGATCGCCATCAACCCGGCTGACCTGAAGACGGACGTGTACCGATCGAGCGGCGCCGGCGGTCAGCACGTCAACAAAACCGAATCCGCCGTGCGTATCACGCACATGCCCACCGGCATCGTGGTGGCCTGCCAGGCCGAGCGCAGCCAGCACAAAAATCGCGACAAGGCGATGAAGATGTTGAAGGCCAAGCTGTACGAGCTGGAAGTCAACAAGCGCAATGCTGCCGCCAAAGTGCTCGAGGACTCCAAGTCCGACGTGAGCTGGGGCAACCAGATCCGTTCCTACGTCCTCGACCAGTCGCGCATCAAGGATCTGCGCACCAACGTCGAAGTCGGCGCGACCGACAAAGTGCTCGACGGCGATCTCGATCCGTTCCTCGAAGCGAGCCTGAAGCAGGGACTGTAAAACATGTCCGAACAATCGAAGAACACGACTCCGCCGGCTACCGAGGCGGTCGATGAGAACAAGCTGATCGCCGAGCGGCGCGCCAAGCTGGAGAAACTGCGGGGCGGCGTCGCGTTCCCGAACGATTTCCGTCGCGATGCGCTGGCGGATCAGTTGCTGACGGCTTATGCCGATCGCGCGCCGGAGTGGTTCGATCAGAACACGGTGCGTGTGAAGGTCGGCGGCCGCATGATGGTCAAGCGCGTCATGGGCAAGGCGAGCTTTGCCAAGATCGCGGATCGCACCGGTGAGATTCAGCTGTTCGTGCAGAGCGCGGCAATCGGCCCGGTGTATGACGACTTCAAGACCTGGGACGTGGGCGATGTTCTCGGCGCCGAAGGCACGCTGTTCATCACCAAGACGGGCGAGCTGTCAGTCAAGGTCGAGAAGCTGCGGCTGCTAACCAAGTCGCTGCGGCCGCTGCCGGACAAGTGGCACGGTCTGTCGGATCAGGAAACGCGTTATCGCCAGCGTTACGTCGATCTCATCGTCAGCCCGGAGAGCCGGCAGACGTTCCGGACGCGCACGCGGATCGTGAAGTACCTGCGTGATTTTCTGGACGCGCTCGATTTCTTGGAAGTCGAGACGCCGATGATGCAGGCAATCGCGGGCGGCGCGGTGGCGCGGCCGTTCGTCACGCATCACAACCAGCTCGACATCGATTTATATCTGCGCATCGCGCCGGAGCTTTATCTGAAGCGTCTGGTGGTCGGCGGATTCGAGCGCGTGTACGAGATCAATCGCAACTTCCGCAACGAGGGTGTGTCGACGCGGCACAATCCCGAGTTCACGATGCTGGAGTTGTATCAGGCGTACGCGGACTACACGGATTTGATGAATCTGGTGGAGCGGATGTGCCAGGGGTTGTGCGACACCATTCTGGGCACGCGACAGATCAAGTATCAGGACGAGGTGTACGACTTCGGTCAACCGTTCCGTCGTGTCACGGTCGAGGATCTGGTCGTGCATTTCAATCCGGGCATCGAGCGTTCCAAGCTGCGTGACATCGAATACCTGCGGGCTCACTGCGATAAGTTGGGCGTTCCGTATTCGCAGGGCGACGGGCCGGGCAAGCTGCAGATCGAGATCTTCGAGAAGACCGCCGAGCATCGCTTGCTGGCGCCTACGTTCGTTTACGGCTACCCCACGGAAGTGTCGCCGCTGTCCCGCCGCAACGACTCGGATCCCTTCATCACCGATCGCTTCGAGTTCTTCGTCGGCGGCCGCGAAATCGCCAACGGCTTCTCCGAGTTGAACGATCCCGAAGACCAGGCACAGCGATTCAAAGATCAGCTCGCGCGCAAGACCGCGGGCGATGAAGAGGCTATGCAGTACGACGCCGATTACATCCGCGCTCTGGAGTATGGCCTGCCGCCGACTGCGGGGTTGGGCGTGGGTATCGATCGCTTGGTGATGTTGTTCACCAACTCACCGTCGATCCGCGACGTTCTGTTGTTCCCCTATATGCGGCCCGAGGCGTAAGCGCGCGACCGTTCCAGTCCGCGCTTAGCGTGGGAGCCCTCGGTCAACGACCGCCGAGGGCGACCCGACCGTCCGGAGCCGAACTCCTCAGCTTGCGGCTCGACGGAATTTAACATTCGGCGTTTCCACAGAAACGTCATGTTCCCGACCCCATCATTTTGCCAGCCGCTGCAATTTAACAGCTTACGTTCCAGCTGGAGGGTGCTCTTCTTCTGGCCTCGGGTCAACGCGGCTGCGCCGCTTAGAGACTAGCGGGCGCTGTCGGCGTTCCATGCGCCCCAGCGTTTGGCGCCGGCGGATGTCTTGCCTTGCTCGCGCAGGTGGCGAGTGCCTAACATCCGGCTGGAGTTCGCGCGCGTTGCTCGCGGAAAGTCGTGCTGTCTAGAGCAAGCAACATGAGTCATGAAAGGGAGTGTGGTAATCAATGAGCGGCAGAGGCGCCTTGGTATTCGTTGGCAAGTCGATAGCATTTGCACTGATCTCGGGGCTTGTCTGGGGCTTGATCCTGATCTTTATCGCAAGCTTTTCGACTCGCCATCGCGGCAGTTCGTCCTCATCCGAGGAGAGGGACAGAATGACACAGCAAATGGATGCGTATGACAGGCAAGTAAAAGAGGCCCAGGAGCAATTGGAACGCAGCGCGCAGCAGCAGGAACGCACGGCAAATCTGCTTGATAGACAAGAACGACTGTATGCGGAGCAAGAGCAACTGCAAAGACGATTCGCGGCCATTCTGGATAAATGGGAAAAGCTTCCCAGTAAGTAAAGAGCTCTGACAACGTGTTTCAAGAGCCAACGCGCGGGGATCTCTCGTATTCGTGCAAGCGAAATGCGCTGAGGAAACGTGAGTGACTCCGGCCAATGACATCGAAACCAAACAATGGAGCCGACGCGACCTTGCCGCGATAGTGCGGGAAAGAGCCCCTGCAATCATTGCAAGGGTTCGAAGTAAAGTTCAGGATAGCCCGGTGGTCAGAATCTGTAGATTCTCCCGGTCAAGCGGAGCTGAACGTTAGGCATCAAGGAGAAGCATGTGGGCGACAATCAAACTGAGACCCGTGAACGCTTCCTCGCCGCATGGCGAGCGCGCATGAACTACCACGACATGGAAGATAAGCAACGAGAGATCCGTGAACACTCCCTTGGCAATGGGGTGGCATTGGGCTCTGGACTAGGCCTGGCTATTGGCGCCGGTTTCGGGGCCGCCTTAGGCAACTTAGCATGGGGTATTGGCATCGGCCTCTCCATTGGCGCTGGCATCGGCATCGCACTCGGTGCGGCCCAGGGCGACAAGCACGCCAAGGCGGTGCAAGAACCATCCGCCATACGTGGCAGTCGTAGCGTCTGACAAGGGAATGGAGTCCGCGCGCTGCGCGCGCCTGACTCGCAAAAGCGAGGCGCTTTTGCTCGCGGCAGGGCTGATTGCCCCAGTCGCAACATCGTCCTGCATCTTCTCATGCGGACTTTTCGGCTGTGGTAGCGATGTAGGCGAGAGGTCGGCTCGACGGAATTTTACATTCGGCGTTTCCGCAGAAACGTGACGTTCCCATCTCGCCTTTACTTGCTAGCGCTGGAATTTAACAGTTCGCACTCCAGCTGGAGGGGGCGCCGGCTCGAGCGCCGAAGTCGCGCTTCCTCCGTTCTATAATCTAGGCGTGATGTTTCCACTAACCGAGGTAACTCATGCAAGGCGTTAGGGGTCAGCAATGGAAGCGCCAAGAAACTTCGCCGTTCTGATAGCAGCATTGATGCTTGCGATCGGGGTGCCCATGTACATCGTTTCCGCGCAGACTCATCAAGGTCTGCCACCCGAACGTCTCCCTGGAGAAGTGTGGGAGCGCGGTGACGGTCTCGGTTACAACGTCTCGTTGAATCTGGGTAAGGATGGAAAGTACATCGCACGGTGGGTCGGGTGTCTCGGCGAGTACGGTCGCTCCGAAGGGACGTGGCGCGAGGTAGACGGCGGAATCGAGCTTGACGCCTCTCGCGAAGCGGGAATGATGCAGGGCCATTTGCGACGCCTGGAGCGAATTGTGCTGGGAGGAGAGGCAAGGCTGGTTCCTCCAGAAGAGGTCGATGAAGCCAAGCGCTTCGATGTCGGCGAGCCACTCAGTAATTTCTATGCTTTCAAAATTGCGCGACTGGTCGAGGATGCGTCGGCCTCTGACAAAACTATGGAGGCGGCGCGGTGACAGTCTCGGAGCTTCATCCAACATCCACTCGCCGCGCGGATCATTCGCGGCGTTGGGCGCAATGCAGGGGTGCGAATGAAATACTTGGCGGTCGCGTCTGATGCCCGGCGTTCGGCGGGGCGCGCGATGTTTGTGATACAGACTCTCGTACGGCTCGCGGCGTGGCTCATGGGCTCGTTCGCTGTACTCAGCGGGCTGATGGATATCATGGGATTTGTTCCTTATTCGAACCAGATGCCTGCATGGACATCGCGCCTCACATCATCCCTCCCGGTGATGGTGGGCGGAGTTATTCTTCTGATTCCAATGAGTCGTTTCTTGCTTGGACGCCGATACGCGTTGCTCGCACTCGGCTATGGCGCTTTGGTGCTCGCGGCGGCGATAATGGCTGCGCAGGGAATCCTCGTGTATCTCGGGGGAGGAAGACACTGGGCTATCGTTCCCTCATCGCTCGTTCTTCTCTCGATTCCGCTCGCGAATGCGCTGTTGCTGTGGTGGTCGCATCGGGCCGCGGCATTACGAACGTCATGCCCGCAGTGAAAGTGGAGATCGTGCGGTTCGTGGACGAGCACCAACCCGGCTTCGTGGAGTGCCGGCTCACCGACGCTTCAGGCGCATTGCATACGTTTATAGAGAAAGTGCCGGTCGTGACGGATGAGAGCTTATGGACAGACCCTAAGTATCCATGCACGGGCGCCATCGCATGTCGTCTGAATGGTGAGTTTCGCGATTCGGCTGGCCGGTTGCTGGTTCGCATCGATACCGAGGAGCCTCACGGGATTGAGAGCACTTTGGGAGAAAGCAGCTTTGTTGTGTTGTTTTCTCAGGTCATTGGTCGGAGGGCAGGGCCGTGAGCGTGCTGCCCAATAAATTTGGGGAGCTTACGCTGCGATCGAGCGCCAACCATGGAGGAGGCGATAAAGATGGTGTCGAAAGTTCCCTGCGCTGTGGCATATGGCGTCGTCGAGGTTTGGCCTCTCGAACAAGCGACGGATGCAACGCACGCGTCTGAGCGCAGGCATTAGGGCTCACTATGGAGTGGCTTCCGGCGTTGGTTGTATATGTGGTCGCGGCGGCGGTGCATGCATTGATGCAGAGGCGCGAGTTCGCACGGGATCCGGCGAAGGCGCATAGATATGCCGTGCTTCCGCTTCGCTACAAGCTGACCTGTTGGTGTTTGGTCTTGCCATTGATCGTTGCCGTTCCCATGGTCACCTGGCTTGTCTTCAATTCGCCCTTTTTGGCTGTATTGGCGCACGCTCTAGGGTTGGCTGCATTCACTGGCCTGGAGATCGCGTGTGTGTCTGTTTATCGGAGGAACGGACTGTGGAACTGAGCTCTAACGATCGCGTCGAGTTTGCGCGCCTTGCGCGCCCGACTCGCAAAGGCGAGGCGCCTTGCTCGCGGCTCACGCGGGACGTTGGGTTGCTTGAAATGGATACTCGAAAGACTTTGCAGAGAGTAGGAGCAGTAGCAGCGTGGTCCGCGCTTGCAGCGACAGTCGTTGCGCTAGCCTTTCGTTCTATCGTTTGGGCGAGCTGGATTCCTTACCCAGGCGATCCGTACGGCCCCTCAGATATGCTGGAATTTCTTATAGGGTGCTTCATCATCGCCATCAGTTCGGTATGTGTTCTGGTGGGCGTCGCATTGCTTGCAGCACAACCTCGCTCGTTTTGCGTGCTCGCGGCAGGGCTGATTGCGCCAGTCGCATACATCGTTCTGCATCCTCTCATGCCAACCTTTCGGCTGTGGTAGCGGTGTAGGCAAGAGGCATGAACGAAGTGGAATGGCTGAGCAGCGACGATGCCGGTGCGATGCTCGAATACCTGTTTCATCAGCGACGTAACTCGTACAACGGTGCGGGCGAAGGACTCACACGCTCGCTCCATCGATTCTATTTGGCATCCTGCCGCGGCATCTGGCCGCTCTTGCCGCAGGAGGCTAGCCGCAAGGGTGTCGAACTCTCGGAGCAGTTCCTGGCAGGGAAGGCGACCGCCGAACAACTGAGCGAGTACAACTGGCACACAGAGGCAGCGGCGTTCCGCATCGATTATGCCGACGCTGACGATGATATGGATGTTGCACGCTGGGTCGCGGAGGTCAAGGCGCTGCCTGCCCAAGAACTGCGCGCCATGCTCCATCCGCCAAGCGCAGCTGATGAGGCCGAACCGCGTGAATTGCTCAAGCAGGCCGCGTACTTCGCGGACTACGCAATGAGCTACCAGAACCTTCGACGGCCCGAGCCGCCGCCAATGAGCTATCGACCGTTCCTGTCGGCTGAGATCCTGCGACAGTATGTTGCATACCCGGGGCCGGTCGGGGAGTAACGGCCCAAACAGCAAGCGCCAGATGCGGTAAATCTGCACGTCCGCATCCGTGGGTGTTCTCGGTGAGCGATCGCCGAGGGCGACCCGACCGCTCCCAACCCGGTTTGAGCGCCGATGTCGCGCTTTCTCCGTAATCTGGCCGTGATGTTCTGCTAACCGAGGTCACTCATGCGCGGCGTTAGAGGTCAGCAATGGAAGCGCCGAGGGGCTTTGCCGTTCTGATAGCAGCATTGATGCTTGCTATCGGGGTGCCCATGTACTTTGCTTCCGGTTGTGCGCGCAGCACACCATCCGAACTTGCGGATGTTGTCTTCAGGCGAGAGCTTGCGCACGTGCCTGCCGAATTCGTGCCATGCTTATCCGTGGACGGAAAGGATTGCTGACTCTGTATTGCTGGATGGTATTCGCAAGCTCAGGCCGGATGTCGTGCTCGGTTCGGAATGCACATATGACATAGGCGGCAGCTATCACCAAACGTCAAGTCGCAAGGCGATGTTGATGGACATCAGGTGCCTATCGAGCACAGCGGTGCATTGCTCCGGGCGCCCAACAAAACGCTGCAAAGGACGCGTCGAAGCAACGCGCCTCTGAACGTTAGCGTCGTCAGGTATCCAAATGGCAGTGATTAGCAGGACGGTCGCGACACTACGCATCTCGGGTGAGGAGCTTGACCCCGAAGAGGTGTCAGCTTTGCTGGGGCATCCGCCTGACAAGGCTCAAAGAAAGGGCGATGAGATCGTCGGTCGAAACACAGGAACTGTGCGAATCGCCAGATTCGGAATGTGGCGACTGCGTGCTCCCGATGCAGAACCTGGCGATCTGGATGCCCAGGTGAGTCACATTCTGGGGAAGCTGACCGACGATCTCACCGTCTGGAAGCACATCGCCTCCCGGTTCCAGGTGGACCTCTTTTGCGGCCTGTTCATGGACAAGGAAATCGAGGGCTTGAGTATGTCACCGAGGTCTCTGCTCCTCTTGGGGGAACGAGGAATTGAGATCGGGCTCGACATCTATTCCGGCGATGGAGAGCAGATGGAGAGTGGCTGACAGCCGAACCGCTTACTCCACAGCGTAGGGCATCGGCACCCGAGTAAGGAGCGCCGTCTGACCATCGACGTGCAGCGGTGCATTGATCTGCGCGAGGCTGATGACCGCGAGGATGTCACAACCATCCTCCGTGGCGACGGCGTCGACGACGTCACCGGCATGCTGCTCGCCAGCCAGCACGCGAGTGCCCGGCGCGGGAACAGCACCCGTGCTGTGAAAAAGAAACATTCGCCGTTTGACCGTGCCGCGGAAATGAGCGCGGGCGATGATTTCCTGGCCGGTGTAGCAGCCCTTCTCGAAGCTGATGCCGCCGAGCAGATCGATGTTCAGCATCTGCGCGACGAACGCTTCGTGGGTTTCCGGATAAACCTGGGGCAAGCCGGCGCGCACTTGTGACAAATGCCACTGATGTTCGCGCGCAGCATCAGCACCACCGGACAGAGAACCGAGGACCATCGCGTCATCGACACCGGGCAACGTGAAGTAACTCACACCGGCGATCTCACGATGCGAGCCAGCGTCCGGCAAAGTCACATCGGCGGGCAGAGCAGAGCGGGGCAGAACACCGAGCTGCAGTTGTTTGGCCGGCTCGATCTTCGCTTTGGCGCGCAGTACGTATTTCCTCAGGCGCACCACAGCGCCATCGACCATCGAGGAGGGGAGGACGAGGGCGATGCCATCGCTTCGCTCCAATAGCCAGAAGACCGCCTGCACGCGCCCCTGCGGGGAATTACAGCAGGCCAGCTGCACTCGATTCGAGCTGAGCGTGTCCAGATCGGCCGTCAGCTGACCTTGCAAATACGCGCGGGCGTCCGCGCCGCTCACCATAATGGCGGCGAGCCGGGGCAGCTGAATCGCAGCGGGGACCGGCGGCGCAACGTCTCCGCCGGGAGAATCGACCCCGGCTCCGGCCGGGACAAAGATAGGGGCAGACATTCGTGGAATCCGAAATCAAGCCTCGCCACAAACGAAAAGCGCACCGTTCCGGCGTGGGGGTGCTTCTGGCACACTACCGGCCGTTCGAAACGGTCACCCGACATCATCGTCCGGTTCAATGGCAGATACAAATTCGCGGCCAGATTCTCGACCCGAGGCCGTCGGCCCGGCCGCCGATATTTCGAGCGCTACCCCCACAGGGACCGACGCCGGCGCCGCAGGTTCCCCGTCGGCCCGTGACAGCCACGCCGTGAAAGAAATCGGCGGTCGCGAAGGCCCGGAGCCGACGCGCTTCGGCGATTGGGAAAAAGCCGGCCGCTGCATCGATTTCTGATTCTCACGACCGTTGTCACTCTTGGCACCCTTGAAGGCCACTTTCGCAGGCATGACTCGCCAGGCACTACTCGCATGAGCAACCCAAAGTTCGAGCGGCCGCTATCGCCGTTCATGATGTATCGATGGCAGTACTCCAACACGCTGTCGATCCTGCACCGGATCACGGGGTGTGCGCTCACCGTCGGGCTGCTGCTGTTTGTTTACTGGCTGGTCGCCGCCGCCAACGGACCCGAGGCATACGCCGAAGCGCAAACTGTGTTCGCGCATCCGCTGACCCGCGTTCTGCTGGTCGGTTTCTCGTTCGCGTTTTTCTATCACCTGCTCAACGGCGTCCGGCACCTGGTGTGGGACACGGGTCATGGCTTCGAAAAGTCCAAGGCGCGCGCCAGCGGCTGGCTGGTGTTCCTGGGCGCGATCGTGCTCACCGCGTTCCTTTGGTTTCTGCTGGTGCGCGGAGGTGCGGTATGAGTCTGCGTAGTCCGGTCGGACGAGTCCTGGGATTGGGCTCGGCGGGCGAGGGTGTCGCTCACTGGTGGACGCTGCGAGTCACTTCGGTGGCGCTGGTCCTGCTCGGCCTCTGGTTTGTGTTCGCGCTGATCGCGCTGCCCGATCGCAGCTATGAGACGGTCACCGCGTGGATCCGTGAACCGTTCAACGCCGTGATGTTGTCGTTGCTGGTGGGCACGACGATTTACCACTCGCTGCTCGGCGTGCAGGAGGTGGTGGAAGACTACGTGAGCGATCACGGAGCCAAGATCGTCACCATGCTCGCGCTGCAGTTCATCCATGTCATTCTGGGCGCTCTCGGCATTTTCTCCGTGCTGCGCATTGCCTTCGGGAGCGCCGCATGAGCGCCTATCAATTCATCGATCATCAGTACGACGTGGTCGTCGTCGGCGCCGGCGGCGCTGGCCTGCGCGCGACGTTCGGCCTCGCGCACTCCGGTCTGTCGGTGGCGTGTTTGACCAAAGTCTTCCCGACGCGCAGTCACACAGTGGCCGCGCAGGGTGGCATCAGCGCTGCGCTCGGCAACATGGGCGAGGACGATTGGCGCTGGCACATGTACGACACCGTCAAAGGCTCGGACTGGCTGGGCGATCAGGACGCCATCGAGTTCATGTGCAAAGAAGCGCCCGGTGCGGTGATCGAACTGGAACACTACGGTGTGCCGTTCTCGCGCACCGATGACGGTCGCATCTACCAGCGTCCGTTCGGCGGCATGACCACGCATTACGGCAAGGGCACCGCGCAGCGTACTTGCGCAGCCGCCGACCGCACGGGTCACGCGATGCTGCATACGTTGTATCAGCAGGCGCTGCGCCACGAAGCGCAGTTCTTCATCGAATATTTCGCCGTCGACCTGATCATGGAAAACGGCGAGTGCCGCGGCGTCGTCGCCATCAACATGGCCGACGGCACGGTGCATCGTTTCCTCGGTCATCAAACGATTCTCGCGACCGGCGGCTACGGCCGCGCGTACTTCTCTTGTACGTCCGCTCACACGTGCACGGGCGACGGCGGCGGCATGGTATTGCGCGCCGGCCTGCCGATGCAGGACATGGAGTTCGTGCAGTTCCATCCCACGGGCATCTACGGCGCCGGATGTTTGATCACCGAAGGCGTACGCGGCGAAGGCGGCATCCTGCGTAACTCGCAAGGCGAGCGCTTCATGGAGCGTTACGCGCCGAATGCGAAAGACCTCGCGTCGCGCGACGTGGTCAGCCGTTCCATGACCATGGAAATTCGTGAAGGCCGCGGCGTCGGTCCTCATAAAGATCACATCTATCTGCACCTCGAGCACCTCGGCGCGGAAGTGATTCACGAGCGTCTGCCTGGCATCGCCGAGACCGCGAAGATCTTCGCCGGCGTCGACGTGACCAAGCAGCCGATTCCGGTGCTGCCGACCGTTCACTACAACATGGGTGGCGTCCCGGCGAACTATCACGGCGAGGTGGTGACGCTGAAGAACGGCAACCCCGACGCGGTGGTGCCGGGCCTCATGGCGGTGGGCGAGGCGGCCTGCGTGTCGGTGCACGGCGCGAATCGCCTGGGCTCGAACTCGCTGCTCGATCTGGTGGTGTTCGGCCGTGAGGCCGCGCGTCACGCCGCCGAGATCGTCAAGCCGAATACCAAACATCGGCCGCTGCCGAAGGACGCGGGCGATTTCGCGCTCAGCCGCATCGACAAGTTCCGCCATGCCAAGGGCGAGCTGAAGACCGCCGAGATCCGTTTGAACATGCAGCGCGTGATGCAGAACCACGCCGCCGTGTTCCGCACCTCCGAATCGCTCAAGGAAGGCGTGGTGAAGATGCAGGAAGTCTTCCAGTCGTTCGAGCAGGTGAACGTGAGCGATCGAGGCATGGTGTGGAACACCGACCTGATCGAAACGCTGGAGCTCGACAACCTGCGCAGCCAGGCCGTCGCGACCATCGTGTCCGCCGAGAATCGCAAGGAAAGCCGTGGCGCGCACGCCCACGAGGACTTCCCGAATCGCGACGACGTGAACTGGATGAAACACACCCTCTCGTGGGTGGATCCGCAGGGCGCGGTGTCGCTGGATTATCGCCCCGTGCACTTGAACACACTGACCAACGACGTAGAGCCCGTTCCGCCCAAGGCGAGGGTGTACTGACCATGGCGCAATTCCGTCTTCCCAAGAACTCCGTTGTCGGCGTCGGCAAGACTTATCCGGCGCCGGCGGGCGCGAAGGACGTGCGGTCCTTCCGCATCTACCGCTTCGATCCGGAGTCGGGTCAGAACCCGCGCTACGACACGTACGAGGTCGACATGGCCACGTGCGGTCCGATGGTGCTGGACGCGCTGATCAAGATCAAAAACGAGATCGATCCGACGCTGACCTTCCGTCGTTCCTGCCGCGAGGGCATCTGCGGCTCGTGCGCAATGAACATCGACGGCGTGAACACGCTGGCCTGCACGCGCGCCACCGAGGACGTGAAGGGCACGGTGAAAATCTTCCCGTTGCCGCACATGCCGGTGATCAAGGACCTCGTGCCGGATCTCACCAATTTCTACGCGCAGTACGCTTCGGTGAAGCCGTGGCTGCAGACCCGCACGCCGGCGCCGCCGGATCGCGAGCGGCTGCAGTCGAAGGAAGATCAGGAGAAGATCGACCGTCCGGCGGCATGCATCCTGTGCGCATGTTGCTCGACCTCGTGCCCGAGCTACTGGTGGAACGGCGATCGTTATCTCGGCCCGGCGGCGCTGCTGGCCGCGTATCGCTGGATCGTCGACACCCGCGACGAGGCGACCGGCGAGCGTCTGGACGAGCTGGAAGATCCGTTCAAGCTGTATCGGTGCCACACCATCATGAACTGCACGGAAGCGTGTCCGAAGGACCTGAATCCGGCCAAGGCCATCGCCGAGATCAAGAAGAAGATGGCTGAGCGCCGGCACTGAGCCGGTCTCGTTGAAGAGGTTTCGTGCAATGAATGCTCCGCCGTCAGCCGGCCAATTGAAGTGGCGTTGCCGGCGGGGCATGCGCGAATTGGACGTGCTGCTCGAACGGTATCTCCAGGAACGGTATCCTTCCGCCCCGGCTGCCGAACAACAGGCCTTTGCAGCATTGCTGGAAGCGCCAGACCCGCAGCTGTTCGCCTATGTAGTGCAACGCGAGGTGCCGGACGATCCGGAATGGGCGCATGTCATTGACCGACTCCGCAACGCTGAACAGAGCTCTAACGATTGACGTCCGGGGTCGACGCTCCGAGCGTCGGCTTGGCGTGCTCGCGTTGCTGTCGCTGCCGGCCGTCGGCGCGTTGTTGCCCGTGCCGTCCGTGGCCGCCATCTCCGTTGTCGTCTTTACCGGCTTGGTCGTGGTCGCCGGCCTTTGGTCGCAAGGATGGCTGGGCCGCGCCCGGCGCGTCACGAACCTCCGCTGGCTGGCGGACGGACGCTGGTTTCTGAGCGACGGCCGTCACGAAAATATTCCCGCCACCTTGAGCGCCGACTCACGCGTTGGTAGTCGTTGGCTGTGGCTCCGGTGGCACACCGACGGCTCGGCTCGCGGCCCGCGGAACCGCTCGATGTTGATTCTCCAGGGCGATCTGCCCGCGCTCGATTTGCGCCGACTCGGCGTACGCCTGCGCCTGGAATCCGTTTCCCCTCAGCCGAGCGGGGCGGATGCGCGATTCGCCGGTGCATGAACGATGAAAGTTGACGGCCGTCACGCATTCGCTCAGCGAATGTTCAGGGAACCTTATGTCGCGGCGAACTTTCGCGCGGCCCGTCAGTCTATGGAAGCAGTCGAGGAGTTGCCGTTGAGTGCGCTTCCGCCTGTCAGGCAGGGAGCGGGAGTTTGAACACGACAACGGATGACACCGACCAGGAACTGGTCCGGCGCGTACAGGCGGGGGACCAGACCGCGTTCAACCTGCTGGTGCTGAAGTATCAGCATCGGGTGCTGAAGCTGGTCGGCCGCTTCGTGAACGACGCGGCCGAAGCCGAGGATGTCGCCCAGGAGGCGTTCCTCAAGGCTTACCGGGCGTTGGCCTCGTTCCGCGGCGATAGCGCGTTTTATACATGGCTGTATCGGATCGCGATCAATACGGCCAAGAACGCGCTGGTGTCGCAGCGGCGGCGGCCGGTGGATTTCGACCTGGATCTGCAGGATCCGGATCAGTACGACCGGCAGGCGAAACTGAAGGAAGCCGATACGCCCGAGGGCGTGCTGCTGACGGACGAGATCCGCGCGGTGGTCGAGGAAGCCATGGAACAGTTGCCCGAGGACTTGCGCACAGCCATCGTGCTGCGCGAGTTGGAAGGGTTGTCGTACGAGGAGATCGCCGAAGCTATGGATTGCCCGGTGGGCACGGTGCGGTCCCGGATATTCCGGGCGCGCGAGGCCATCGATAAGAAGCTCAAGCCGCTGCTGGATTGAGCTGCACGGAACCGGCCCCGTTTTGAATGGAAACGGGGGCGCGTTGAAACGAGTTGTGGATTACTGGCAATGTTGGCCGATGTGGTGAGCCTGTCGATGATCACGGTGACAGCATGACGGACGCTCTGAACGAACAGCTTTCTACCTGTCTGGACGGCGAGTTGCCGCCGGCGGAGCTCGACCTGCTGTTGAAGCGGGTGGAGCGGGAGGCTGAGCTGCGCGCCGCCATCGGGCGTTATTCGCTCATCGGCGAGGCGATGCGGGCCGAGCGTCCCGCCATCGCATCCCGCGGCTTCGCGAGCAAAGTCATGGCAGCGGTGGCCGCCGAGCCGGCGCCGGAGCAATCGATCAACCCCTCGAAGAGCGTTCAGACGCCGGCTCCCGCCGTGCGCGCTCCCCGAATTTCTCCCGCGGCAATCCGTTACTTGCGGCCCGCCGCCGGCATGGCCATCGCCGCCGGTGTCGCCGCCGTCGCCGTGCTCAGCATGCAGCCCGTCGGTCAGCCGGATGTGGGCACTCTGAATACGCCGCTGGTCGCGGCCAACCAGCCTGCCGCTAACGAGCCCACTGTCGCGCCGACGGAGGACTCGAGCTACGTGGTGCCGACCTCGACTTCCAACAACGCATTCATTCCGGCCACGCGTCTGACCAATTACGTGGTCGCGCACGGCGAATATTCTTCGCCGCTGGGCCGTCGCTCGGTGTGGAGCGGCGTGCTGGCCGATGACGAGGAGGCGGAGGCGCAGGCGCTGGAAGACGGCGAAGCCGAAGTCAAAATTTCCATCAGCGACGACGGTGCTCCGGTACGTTGATGGCATCCTTGCGCGCCACTGAACCGCCCGCCCTCATGAAACGCGCCATCCGTTGGCCCGTCAGCCTTCTCGCAGCGATGCTGGTCTCCACGGCTCACGCCGGAGATCGCGAAGCCCGCCAGTGGTTGGAGCGCATGTCCGAGGCGCTGGCCACCCGCAATTACGAAGGTCGTTTTTTCCATCTGCGCGATTCCCGCTCCGAAGCGATGCGCATCTATCACCGTGTCGACAAGGGCAAGGTGACCGAGCGCCTCGTATCGCTCGACGGCAGCGGCCGCGAGATCGTTCGCAATCAGACCGAAGTGATTTGCTATCTGCCGGACCGTCGCACGGTGCTGGTGGAGAAGCGCACCGACGACAGCACGCTGTTGGCCGCCGTGCCGGCTTACAACGAAGAGCTCGAAGCTCACTACAACATCGAGCGCGGCCCGTTCACCAAGGCGCTGGGTCGTCGCACGCAAGTGATCAATGTGACGCCGCGCGACCAGTTCCGCTACGGCTACCGCCTCTGGCTGGATGACGAGACGGCGATGCCGCTCAAGTCGCAGCTGTGCGATCGCGAAGGCAGGGTCATCGAGCAGATCCTGTTCGCGGAACTGAATTTCCGGGATCGCATTCCCGCCGACAGTCTCAAGGCTTCGATCACGGGCGAAGGTTTTCGCTGGATCCGTCAGGACGCGCAGCCGCAGCTGGCCGCGGGTCAGGTCGGAGGGTGGGGCGTGATACGCCTGCCCGCGGGGTTCCGGCTGACGGCGTGGCGCATCCAGTTGATCGCCGGCTCCAGCGTCCCGGTGCAGCACCTGGTGTATTCGGATGGCCTGGCGTCGGTGTCGGTGTTCATCGAACCCCGCAACCCTCAGGCCGAGCCCATCAAGGGGCTGGCCAAGGTCGGCGCCGCCTTTGCTTTCTCGCGCGCGGTCGATGACCACCAGGTCACCGCTGTAGGCGAAGTTCCGCCCGTGACTCTCGAAGCCATCGCTGCGGGCGTCACCAAGGAAGACACCAAGGCTGTGCCGCCGCCGGCGCAGGCCCATCAGCCGGGCCCGCCACCGCCTCAGCAGTAACTCCGCGGCAGTATTCCAGCAGCTTATGACTCAGTGGACCGTGCTCGGCCGCTCCGAGTGCAGCCTTTGCGAGCAGCTGCTGGTCGAGCTGGCCGAGGAGCTGAGCCCGGCCGAGGCCGCGCAGGTGAGGGTGGTCGATGTCGACCAGGAGCCGGACCTGGCGCGCAAGTACGGTCACCGGATCCCGGTGCTGCTGGCCGACGGCGAATTCGTTTGCGATTACCGGCTGGATCGGGAGCGCGTCCGGCTCCATCGGCCGCAAGGGGCGTAACCGCCGCCGGGGGGCCCCGGTGCTATACGCCCACCGGGCGGCTTCAACCCCGCTATAATCCGCCGCCGCCGGTCAGACCTCCGGCCAGCCCAGTCTCCCCGGCCAGAAAATACAAGTCTTCTGATGAAGCTGATCCGCAACTTTTCGATCATCGCCCATATCGATCACGGCAAGTCGACGCTCGCCGACCGCTTCATCCAGTTGTGCGGCGGTCTGGAACAGCGCGAGATGGAGGCGCAGGTGCTCGACTCCATGGATCTGGAGCGCGAGCGCGGCATCACCATCAAGGCGCAGAGCGTGTCGCTCCGATACAAGGCGCGCGACGGGCAGACCTATCAGCTCAACATGATCGACACGCCGGGCCACGTGGACTTTTCCTACGAGGTGTCCCGGTCGCTGGCCGCCTGCGAAGGCGCGCTGCTGGTCGTGGACGCGGCGCAGGGCGTCGAGGCGCAGAGCGTCGCGAACTGCTACACGGCCATCGAGCAGGGCCTGGAAGTGGTGCCGGTGCTGAACAAGATCGATCTGCCCTCGGCCGAGCCGGACCGGGTCATCAAGGAGATCGAGGAAATCATCGGCATCGAGGCCGAGGACGCGGTCCGCGTCAGCGCCAAGACCGGCGAGAACGTGCCCGAACTGCTCGAACAGCTGATCGCGCGCATCCCGCCTCCCAAGGGCGATCCGGAGGGGCCGCTGCAAGCGTTGATCATCGATTCGTGGTTCGACAATTACGTCGGCGTCGTGTCGCTGGTGCGCGTGATGAACGGCTCGCTGCGCACGGGCCAGAAGATTCGCATGTGGTCGACGGGCCGCGCGCACCAGGTCGACAAGCTCGGCCGCTTCACGCCGAAATCGAAACCGAGCGAGACGCTCGAGGCCGGCGAAGTCGGCTTCGTCATCGCCGGCATCAAAGAGATCAACGGCGCGCCGGTGGGCGACACCATCACGCTCGACAATCGTCCCGCGAGCGAGCCGTTGCCCGGCTTCAAGCAGGTGCAGCCGCGCGTGTTCGCCGGTCTGTTCCCGGTGCAGTCCGACGATTACGAAAACTTCAGAGACGCGCTCGCCAAGCTCAAGCTCAATGACTCGGCCCTGCACTACGAGCCGGAAGTCTCGACCGCGCTGGGCTTCGGCTTCCGTATCGGCTTCCTGGGCCTGTTGCACATGGACATCGTGCAGGAGCGATTGGAGCGCGAATACAACCTGGACCTGATCACCAGCGCGCCCACGGTGGTGTACGAGATTCTGAAAACCGACGGCACGACCATCAATGTCGACAATCCTTCGAAGCTGCCGCCGAGCAATGAGATCGAAGACCTGCGCGAGCCCATCATCACAGCAAACATTCTGCTGCCGCCGGAGTACGTCGGCGCGGTGATCACGCTGTGTACCGAGAAGCGCGGCAAGCAGACCAAGATGCTGTACGTCGGCAACCAGGTTTCGCTGCAATACGAAATGCCCATGGCCGAAGTGGTGCTCGACTTCTTCGACCGCCTGAAGTCGGTGAGCCGCGGCTACGCTTCGTTCGATTACGAGTTCAATCGCTTCGAGACCGCGCCGCTGGTGAAGCTGGACGTGCTGATCAACAGCGATCGCGTCGATGCGCTGTCATTGATCGTGCATCGTGATAATGCGTACCACCGCGGTCGGGAGCTGGTGGATAAGATGCAGGAGCTGATTCCCCGGCAGCAGTTCGAGATCGCGATTCAAGCCGCCATCGGCAGTCACGTGGTCGCCCGCGCGACCGTGAAGGCGCTGCGTAAGAATGTCTTGGCCAAGTGCTACGGTGGCGACATCTCGCGTAAGCGCAAACTGCTGGAGAAGCAGAAGGAAGGCAAGAAGCGCATGAAGCAGGTGGGCTCGGTCGAAATCCCGCAGGAGGCCTTTCTGGCCGTGCTGCAGGTGGGCAAGGCCAAGAAAGAATAAGTGGGAACAGCATGATTTTCGACTTCTCGTTCATCCTGGTCGCAGCGACGTTGCTGACCGGCCTGATCTGGGGTATCGACTCGGTGGCCTTCAAGCCGCAACGGGTCGCCGCCGCGAACGCCAGGGGAGTCGCGCCGGACAACATCCGCGAGCCGCTGCTCGTGGAGTACGCCCGCTCGTTTTTTCCGGTGATCCTGATCGTGCTGCTGATCCGCTCGTTCCTGTTCGAGCCGTTCCGCATTCCGTCCGATTCGATGATGCCGACCTTGCTCGACGGCGATTTCATTTTCGTCAACAAGTTCTCCTACGGCCTGCGACTGCCGGTGCTCAACGCCAAGGTCGTCTCGATCGGCGAGCCGCAGCGGGGCGACGTGATCGTGTTCCGTCTGCCGCGCGATCCGGCCACCAACTACATCAAGCGGCTGGTCGGGCTGCCGGGCGATCACATCGTGGTGCGCGGCCAGAACCTGTACATCAACGGCGAGCGCGTCAAAGTCGACATGGACGGCACCTATCGCGGGCACGGCCATGACGGCGCGCAGCTCGCCACCGAACACCTCGGCAACGTCGATCACCATGTGCTGTACCTGCCGGCGCGCGCCGGTGAGGCCCGCGACTACGACGAAATCGTTCCGGCGGGGCATTACTTCTTCATGGGCGACAACCGTGACAACAGCCGGGACAGCCGCTTTTTCGAAGTGGGCTTCGTGCCGGAGCGCAACCTGGTGGGCAAGGCGGTCCGGATCTGGCTCAACTGGGACCTGCCCTCGGCGCCAATCTGGGACCGGATCGGCGATCCGATCCGGTGATTGGAGTATCTTTCGCGCGCACTGTTCCAACACTGGGGCCCAGCGGGGCCGTTAGCGGAGTTGCCAATATGCGTTCCCGTCAGCGTGGCGCCACGTTCCTCGGCATGTTGACCATCGTCGCCGTCCTGGGCTTCGGCCTCTACGGCGTGATCCGCCTGGTGCCCATGTACCTGGAATACATGGCGGTGGTGCGCGCCATGGAGCAGACCGCCAAGGAAAACCCGGGCGCCAACCAGCAGACCCTGCGGACGTCGCTGATCCGCCGCTGGACCATCGAGGACATCAAGAGCATCGAGCCCAAGGACATCGAGATCACACGGGCCGGCAACGGCTTCGTCATGCGCGCCTGGTATCGAGCCGAGGTGCCTTTTATTTCGAACGTTTCCCTGGTGGCCGACTTCGATAAGAGCGTGCCGGTCGGCGCCAGCACCATATCGGGGACCTAGTCCGCATTGAAGACCGCGCGCGAATGGCTGCGAGACAAGCTTGGATACGAGTGCCGCGACCCGGCTCTGCTCGAGTCCGCGCTCACGCATCGCAGCGCCGGCGGCTCGCATAACGAGCGGCTGGAATTCCTGGGCGACGCGGTGCTCAACTGCGTGGTCGCCAAGCTCGTTTTTCACGAATTCGCCACCGCCAACGAAGGCGACCTGTCACGCTTCCGCGCCAGCCTGGTGAGCGGCGAGGCCCTGGCGGTGATCGCCGCCGAGATCGATCTTGGCAGCCAGCTGCGGCTGGGCTCGGGCGAGTTGAAGTCAGGCGGTTTCCGACGCAAATCCATTCTGGCCGACGCCTTGGAAGCGCTGTTCGGCGCGGTGTATCTGGACGGCGGCTTCGAAGCCGCGGCCGGCGTCATCGAACGCCTGGTGGCCCCGCGGCTGGACCAGTTGCCGAGCGCCGACGAGCTCAAGGATCCCAAGACGCGCCTCCAGGAGGCGCTTCAGGCGCGGGGATTGCCGTTGCCATCATATGCAGTCGAATCCATTTCCGGCGAGGCGCACAATCAGGTCTTCCAGGTGCGCTGTTCGGTGAGCTCGCTGGGCCTGAAGGTTTCGGCGAGCGGCGCGAGCCGCCGCCGGGCCGAGCAGGCGGCCGCCCAACTGCTGCTGAATGCGTTCCGCGAGAGCCAGGGACTGTCCAGTTGATGAAAGGCCAGCTGATGAATTTGCGATTGTTTTCGAGCCCCGGATAAACGAGTGAACGAGCAGCCCCCAGAATCCCCCGAGTTCGACGCCGACGAGTCGGAAGCGACCGCCGAAGGCCACGACGCCAGCGTGCCCGAGACGTATCGCTGCGGTTTCGCGGCCATCGTCGGCCGGCCCAACGTCGGCAAGTCGACGCTGCTCAACGCCATGCTCCGGCGCAAGGTGAGCATCGTCAGTCCCAAGCCGCAGACCACGCGTCATCGCATCCTCGGCATTCTCACGCGGCCCGAAGAGCAGATCATTTTCGTCGACACGCCGGGCATACATTCCGGCGCCCGCCGCGCGATGAACCGTCACATGAATCGCGCCGCGCTCGCGTCCTTGCAGGACGCGGATGTGAACGTCTTCGTGGTCGAATCTTTGATCTGGACGGACGAAGACCAGCGCGTGCTCGACACGCTCAAACAGCAGAAGCGGCCCATCATCGTGGCGCTCAGCAAGGTCGATAAGGTCACCCCGCGCGAGCGCCTGCTGCCTTTCATCCAGGAGCTGAGCCGGAAGGCCGAGTTCGTGGAAATCGTGCCGCTGTCGGCGCTGAAGAACAGCAATCTCGAACAGCTGCCGTCGATCATCGCGCGCCATCTGCCGCTGTCGCCGCCGCATTTCCCGGCGGATCAGGTCACCGATCGCAGCCCGGAATTCCAGGCCGCCGAGATCGTGCGCGAGAAACTCACATTGCGTCTGCGGCAAGAGCTGCCGTACGGCTTGACCGTGGCCATCGAGCAATTCAAGGAAGAAGACGGCCGGCTGCTGGTCAACGCCGTGATCTGGGTCGAACGCACCGGGCAGAAGGCCATCGTCATCGGCCAGGGCGGCGAGCAGCTGAAGGAAGTGGGGCGCTCGGCGCGCATCGAAATGTCCAACCTGTTCGGCCAGCCCGTGCATCTGGAGCTGTGGGTGAAGGTCAAGGAGAACTGGTCGGACAACGAAATGGCGCTGAAGCAGCTGGGCTACGAGATGTGAGGTGGCGTGAGCGACGCTCGCCGCATTCAATTACAACCGGCGTACGTGCTGCATCACCGGCCGTATCGGGACACGAGCCGGATTCTGGAGCTGTTCACGCGCGATCACGGCCGCGTCTCGGTGTTTGCACGCGGCGCGCGCGGCGGCGGTAAATCCAACTCCTCGTTGCTGTCCATTTTGCAGCCCTTCAACCGGCTGCTGGTGTCCTGGAGCGGTCGCGGTGAGGCAGGGCAGCTGACCGGGGCCGAGTTCGACGGCGCGATGACGCCGCTGCCGCCGGATCGGCTGGTGCACGGCTTCTATTTGAACGAGCTGTTACTGAAGCTGTTCGCCCGGCACGACAGTCATCCCGACGTGTTCGCGCTGTATGCGCGGACCCTCGACGACCTCAAGCGCCAGGACGCGATTCGCCCCCTGCGATTGTTCGAAAAACGCTTGCTCGAAGCCATCGGCTACGGCCTCGCGCTGGATCGCGACGCGCACGACGGCGCGCAGCTCGATCCCGACGCTTCGTATTTCTACCGGATGGAACAGGGTCCGGTGCGTGCCGAAGGGGTTGCCGAAAGCACCATGGTTTATTCCGGCGCAACACTGCTGTCGTTGGGCCGCGAGGAGTTGGCCGACGCGGAGGTGTGCGCCGATGCCCGCCGCCTGCTGCGCGCCGCCCTGGACCGCTGCCTGGACGGCCGCGAGCTCCGCAGCCGGCAAGTCATGCTGGCGTTGCGAAAGGGAAAATGACAGCATTCTCAAATGCTTCACCTCGGTGTCAATGTCGATCACGTGGCCACGCTGCGTCAGGCGCGGCGCACTACCTATCCTGATCCCCTGTTCGCGGCGCTGATCGCCGAGCAGGCGGGCGCGGACAGCATCACCATTCATCTGCGCGAAGATCGTCGGCATATTCAGGACCGCGACGTGCGCATGTGCAAGGACGCGCTGCAGACCCGGCTGAACCTGGAAATGGCCGCCACCGACGAAATGGTGCGCATCGCCCTCGACGTGCGGCCTCCGGATGTTTGTCTGGTGCCGGAGAAGCGCACCGAAGTCACCACCGAGGGCGGCCTCGACGTGATCGGACAGCAGGATTCGTTGAAACGGATCTGCGCGCGGCTCGGCGAGGCGGGGATCCGCGTTTCGTTGTTCATCGATCCCGAGCCCGAGCAGCTGGAAGCAGCGGTGCGTGTCGGCGCCCCGGTCGTCGAATTGCACACTGGCGCTTATGCCGAGGCCATCGGCCAGCATCGCGCCAAGGAGCTCAAGCGTATCGAACTTGCGGCCCGTCACGCGGCCCAGCTCGGGCTGACGGTGCACGCCGGCCATGGTCTGCACTATCACAACGTGCAGCCCATCGCCTGCATTCAAGAGATCGTCGAATTGAACATCGGACACGCCATCGTGGCGCACGCCGTGATTCATGGCCTGGCGACGGCCGTTTCCGAGATGAAGCGCCTGATGCTGCAGGCTCGAGCGGGACGTTGATCGCGACGTTTGAGTCGCTACGGCAATGATCTTTGGCATTGGCACCGATGTCGTGCAGATCGAGCGCATTCAGCGGCTGCATGAGAAATTTGGCGAGCGTTTCGTCGAACGACTGCTGATGCCCGCCGAGGCTGACGCGTATCGCGCGCAGTCGCGTCCCGCCCGGTTTCTCGCCATGCGCTTCGCGGCCAAGGAAGCGATCGTCAAAGCCATGGGCACGGGTTTCAGACACGGGCTCTGGATCCGCGACGTGGGTGTGGCCGCGAACGAGTTTGGCCGGCCCGACATCATCTGGTCCGAGCGCGGCCAGGAAATGCGAGAGCGGCTCGGTATCGGCGAAGGTCACATCACGTTGACCGACGAGGCGGGGCTGGTGGTGGCGGTGGCGATACTGATGCGTCGACAGAGTTAGTTGGAAACCCATGCCTGTTTTCGTATTCGACATAGAAACCATTCCCGACGTCGAGTTGGGCCGGCGCATTTACGACCTCGGCGACCTGAGCGATCAAAAGGTCGGCTACGTCATGCAGGCCAAGCGCCGCGAAGAGTCGGGCAGCGAGTTTCTTTCCTATGAGCAGCAGCGCGTGGTCGCCATCTCGGTGGCGCTGCGTTCGCGCGATACGTTCAAGGTGTGGTCGCTGGGCGATCCGTCGGCGTCGGAAGCCGAGATCATCCAACGTTTCTACGACGGCATCGACAAATACACGCCCGATCTCGTGAGCTGGAACGGCGGCGGCTTCGACCTGCCGGTGCTGCACTATCGCGCGCTTCGTCACGGCATCGTCGCGCCCCGTTATTGGGAGAACGGCGACGAGGACCAGGCGTTCCGTTGGAACAATTATCTGAACCGCTATCACTGCCGGCATCTCGATCTGATGGACGTGCTGTCGAGCTATCAGGGACGCGCCCGCGTGAGCTTGCAAGCCGCGGCCACGCTGGTCGGCCTGCCGGGCAAGCTCGGCATGAGCGGCGACAAAGTCTGGGATGCATATCTGGATGGCAAGCTCGACGTCATCCGCAATTACTGTGAAACCGACGTGCTGAATACTTTCTTGATCTATCTGCGCTTCGAAATGATGCGCGGCCATCTCACACGAGAGGAATATCACGCCGAAGTTGCGCGAGTGCGCGAGGTACTGGCGACACAGGGCAAGCCTCACTTCCAGGAATTCCTGTCGGCCTGGGAGATGACATCTTGGGAGACGCCGCGTTGAACGCGCGGGCGCGTCGTCCGTCCGCTCAGCCCGAGACGGCGAAGATCACCGATTTATCGCACGAAGGCCGCGGCGTCGCGCACGTCGACGGCAAGACCGTGTTCATCGACGACGCGCTGCCGGGCGAGCTGGTCGAATGGCGGCGTCTCAAGCGCGGCCGCAACTTCGACGAAGGCCAGCTGTTACGGGTGATCGAGCCCTCGCCGGATCGCGTCGAGCCGCGTTGTATCCATTTCGGCATGTGTGGCGGCTGCGTGTTGCAACACCTGTCCGTCGATCAGCAGCTGCAATTCAAACAAAAGCAGTTGATGGACTCGCTGACCCGGATCGGCAAAGTCACTCCCGAGGAGACACTGCCGCCGTTGCAAGCGGGCACTTGGAATTATCGCCGGCGCGCGCGACTGGCGGCGCGTTGGGTGCCGAAGAAGAATCGCACGGTCGTTGGCTTTCGTGAGCGCAGCACTCCATACATCACGGACCTGCAGCGCTGCGAAGTGTTGCAAGCGCCCATGGATCAACTGCTGGTTCCGCTCTCCGAACTAGTCACTGCGTTGAGCATCCGGAATCGCGTGCCGCAGATCGAAGTGGCGGTGGCGGACAACGCGGTTGCCCTGGTCGTGCGCGTGCTCGAACCGTTGACCGAGGCGGACACGGAGCTGCTGCGCAGGTTCGGTCGCGAGCACTCGGTGCAAATGTTTCTGCAGCCCGGCGGCTACGAGACGGTCGCGCCCATGGACGACGTGGCGCCGCTGGAATATCGGTTGCCGTCGTTCGATCTCACGCTGCAGTTCCTGCCCACCGACTTCGTTCAGGTGAACGGTCCGCTCAATCTGCAAATGATCGATCGGGCCATCGCGATGCTCGCGCCGACGGCCGAGGACCGCGTGCTCGATCTGTTCTGTGGGCTCGGCAATTTTTCCCTGCCGCTGGCCCGCCGGGCGGGGCAGGTGGTCGGCGTGGAAGGCGAGGCCGCTCTGGTCGAGCGCGCCCGCGCGAATGCCGCTCGCAACGGGCTCACGAACGCCCGGTTTCATACGGCCAATCTCGCCGACGAGGGCATTTTGTCGGCCTCATGGGCCGGCAAGTTCGACAAGGTTTTGCTCGATCCGCCGCGCGCCGGCGCTAAAGAAGTGCTACCGCTGGTCGCTAAGTCTGGTGCCGACACCGTGTTGTACATCTCATGTCATCCCGGCAGCCTCGCGCGAGACGCGGGTATTCTCGTGCACGAGCATGGTTATAAGCTGCAGGCCGCGGGGGTGATGGATATGTTCCCGCATACCGCGCATGTGGAATCGGCTGCATTGTTCGTCAAGAAATAACCCGGCAAGCAAACAGATATGACCCTTGGGCCACTGATGATCGACGTGCAGGGCACGACCCTGACCCAGGAGGATCGGGAGTTGCTGGCCCATCCGCTGGTCGGCGCCGTGATCCTGTTCACACGCAATTTCGAGAGCGTCGAGCAGCTGACCCGGCTGGTCGCCGACATTCGCGCCGTCCGTTCGCCGCCATTGCTGGTGACGGTGGATCACGAAGGCGGCCGGGTGCAGCGGTTCCGCAAGGGATTCACCGTGCTGCCGTCGATGCGGATGATCGGCCGCGAATATGACCTCGATCCGGCGGCCGGCAAGCTGCTGTCCCGCCAGTGCGGCTGGCTGATGGCGGCCGAGCTGCGGGCCGTGGGCATCGATATGAGTTTCGCGCCCTGCGTGGACCTGGACTACGGCGCCAGCACGGTCATCGGCGATCGGGCTTTTCACCGCGATCCGCGCGTGGTCTCGGAGCTGGCCATCGCCTTCATGGGCGGCATGCGGGAGGCCGGCATGGCCGCCACCGCCAAACATTATCCTGGGCACGGATTCGTGGTGCCCGATTCGCACGTGGCCATGCCGGTGGACCGGCGGCCGCTGGCCGATATCGACGAGGACGTGACACCGTATCGTCGGCTGATCGATAACGGCCTGGCCTCCATCATGGCGGCCCATGTCGTGTTCACCGACGTGGACGACAAACCGGCCGGTTTCTCGCGCCGCTGGCTGCAAAACGAGCTGCGCGGCCGGCTGAATTTCGACGGGGCGATTTTCACCGACGATCTTTCCATGGCCGGTGCCAAGGTCATCGGCGACATGCCGGCCCGGGCCAAAGCGGCCCTCGCGGCCGGTTGTGACGTGCTTTCGCTATGTAACGATCGTCAAGGTGTGCTCCAGGTCATCGATTCTTTGCGGGGGAGCGGGGATCCTTTAAGTCAAGTTCGCATGGCCCGCCTGCACGGCAAGCCGGGATTGGCCCGGGAGGCATTACACGCTTCGCGCGAGTGGCAGACCTGCGAGGGGGCCGTCAAAAGCTGCATGGAGCGGCCGGATCTCCGTCTGAATTCCTAAGCAAACATAGAACATGAGCGTCGACGCAACACTGCTGCAAAGCCTGGTAGAAGCCGCCCCAGACGGTGTGGTCATTTGCGACGCTCGCGCCGCCGACCGCCCGGTGGTGTTCGTGAACGCCGCCATGGAGAAGCTGACCGGCTACGACGCCAACTACATTCGCGGCCGCAACCTCCGTTTCCTACAGGGCGACGATCATGAACAGGAAGGCCTGGACAAGATCCGCTCGGCGCTGAGGCAGGGCACCTCGTGCCACACGACGCTGCGCAATTACCGCAAAGACGGCACCATGTTCTGGAACGAGCTGACCATTCAGCCGCTGCGCGACGCCAACGGAAATGTGACGCACTTCGCAGGTTATCACCGCGAAGGCGGCGACCGCCTGCGGTTGCGCGAGTCGGCCGAAAAGACCGATCCGGCCTTGAGCACGCAGACCATGCTGGCGTACCTGCGCGACGACAAGCTCACTGGGTTGCTGCGCCGGACGTATTTCGACGAGTTGGTGAAGCGCGATTGGGGCCTGGCCCAGCGCGAATCGCGCCGGCTCAGCTTCCTGGTGTTCGATCTGGACTGCTTCTTGACCTACAAGGAAACATTCGGCAAGAACGGCTCGGATCAGTCGTTCAAGCGCATCGCCCGGGTGATCGGCGGATGTTTTCGTCGGGCCAGCGACCTGTGCGGTCGGTTCGACGAGGATCAGATCGCCGCGGTGACCACCGGGCTCGATCTGGCTCAGGCATCCAAGTTAGCCGAGGCCGTGCTGGGTCGCGTGCGGGATCTGGCCATTCATCATCCGCGCTCGAATGTGTCTCGCTATGTGACCGCCAGCGCCGGCGTGGTTTCGCTGGTGCCGCCGCATGACGCGGCCCCGGAACGCATTTACGAGCTGGCGCTGAAGGCGCTCAAAGACGCCAAGGAGCTCGGCCGCAACCGCGTCGTCAGCCGCGAGGCTGATTAATTAGCATCGGTGCCGGAGCTTGGTGTGATCACCGCGATCACCCCGAGCTTCGGGCTATCGATGTAGTGCCGCTCGTTGCTACGCATGCGGCGCGTCTGCCGCAGCACATAGCGCTGCCCGTCGCCGCTCGCCGCTCCATCCAATACCAGATCCAATGTGAGATGCAGATAGCGTCCACGCGACAGCGCAATCTGACCTTGCAGGCCGGAGCTTCCTGATACCAGCGAGCTCACCGATAGAAATTTAGCCGCGTTACGCGCGTAGCCTGGCTGGGTCCAGCCGATGTGCGCGACCGGCTGATAGCTCCGGCTGCGACGCATGGTGTCTTCGATGGCCGTGAGCTTCATCTTCGATGCGGGCAGGGCGGGGAAGGTGACAGTCGGCGCGGCTACCGTGGGCACGTCCGCCAGCACGGAGGATGAGAGCTCGTCCTCGGGAATATCCAACCGCTGCGCCGCGCCCGCGGCTTCCACGCCCCAGTTCTCCGGCGTCTCTTTGCCCGAGAGATTGCGGAAGATCAGCAACTCGACGTCATAAGACTGAACCGGCGCCGCCTGCTGCGCGACCGCCGAGCCCACCGACATCAAAGCCGTGAGCAACACCACCACGCCGAGCATGCGCGGGCGGGCCCAACGAGGAAGGAAAGCTGAATGGCTCATTCCGAAA
Organism: Steroidobacter sp.; assembly: GCF_036402275.1. NCBI lineage: Bacteria > Pseudomonadati > Pseudomonadota > Gammaproteobacteria > Steroidobacterales > Steroidobacteraceae > Steroidobacter > Steroidobacter sp. The sequence goes on from NZ_DASWTF010000030.1 coordinate 116,531, forward strand.
GTTTACCAGCCCCACAGACGTATCGGCGGTGGCTGTCGGGGGGAAGTGTTCTCCCGGCAATTGGGATCAACATGGACGTTGA
>NZ_DASWTF010000031.1:0-47020 GCF_036402275.1 Steroidobacter sp.
CCGCCACTGTCTCAGCAGCTGCTCTCGTTCCTGGTCCGGCAACAGCGGCAACTGCTCGATCGCGCAGTCCGGATCGCTCACCGCCCCTTGTAACAACATGCACAGCTGTTCCGAGAGACGACGGATCGTCTGCTCCTCGAATAGATCCGTTGCATACTCGAACAGGCCTTGCAGCTCACCCGCCCCCTCGAAGAAGTTCAAGGTGACGTCGAAGCGAGTCGTCAGATGCTCGGCATCGATGGCTTTCCAGGTGAGTCCCTCGAGCTGCAGATCCTCCTGTGGGAAATTCTGCAAGGCCAAGGTCATCTGGATGAGCGATTGGCGACCCAGATCCCGCTCCGGCCGCAGCTCCTTCACCAGCAGCTCGAACGGCAAATCCTGGTGCGCGTACGCGCCGAGCGTCGTTTCCTTCACCTGTGCCAGCAGACTGCGAAAGCTCGGATTGCCGGAAAGATCCGAGCGCAGCGCCAGCATGTTGACGAAGAAGCCGATCAGCTGCTCGATCAGCGGATGAGTCCTCCCCGCGATCGGCGCTCCGATCACGATGTCCTCCTGACCGGTCCAGCGCGACAACAGCGCCTGATAACCCGCCAGCAATACCATGAACAGCGTGGCGCCTTCGCGACGTGCGAGGTTGCGCAACGCTTCGGTCAGCCCGGCAGGCAATGCGAATGCAAACAACGCTCCGTTGAAACTCTCCACCGCCGGGCGTGGCCGATCGGCAGGCAACTGCAGATAGGGCGGCGCGCCCTGCAACTGCTGCTTCCAGTACCGCAACTGCTCGTCGATGACTTCCTTCTCCAGCCACTTGCGCTGCCAGAGCGCATAGTCGGCGTACTGCACGATCAGCTCCGGCAGAGGCGACTCCTCGCCACGGACGTACGCGTTGTAGATCGCCCCGAGCTCGCGGTTCAACACACCGAGCGACCAGCCGTCCGACACAATGTGATGCAAGACCAGCAGCAGCACGTGCTCCTGCTCGCTCAATCGCAACAGGAAGGCCCGCAGCAACGGACCGCGTTCCAGATCGAACGGTCGATTCACTTCCTCGCGGCCGATATCGCGCACTTTGCGCATCCTCAGACTCTCGTCGATGCCGGACAGGTCGCGAATCTCGAGAGTCACGCCTCCGGGAGGATCGATCGCTTGCACAGCAGTGCCGTGCATTGACACGAAGCGCGTTCGCAGGCTCTCGTGCCGGCGCACGAGCTCGCCGAGACTGCGCTCCAATGCCTGGATCTGCAGTCTGCCGCGCAGGCTTCGCACCATCGAAATGTTGTACGCGCCGCCCACCAGCCCCAGCTGTTCCAAGAACCACAATCGTTCCTGGGCATGTGACATCGGCGACCGCTCGCCGCGCTCCTGCGGCGCCAGCGCGGGAATGCGAGCTCCGCGTGCGCGACCACCGGATTGCCTGCGCAACTGTCTGATCTGCTCCAGGCTCAATTGGACGGACTGCTCCTGCGAATACGCCATCTGCTGATGCTCCTTCATGCCTCTGCGAGCGGCTCCAGCGCCGTCGCCTCCTCCACGATGCGGGCGCCCAGGGTCTGCACGGTCGGCGCTTCGAATAACGAGCGAACCGGCACCTCGAAATCCAGCGCCTCGCTGATGCGCGCCACCACCCTGGTGGCGAGCAAGGAATGTCCGCCAAGATCGAAGAAATTGTCGGAGCGGCCGACGCGCTCGACGCGCAACACCTCCTGCCAGATGCTCGCGATCAATTGCTCGAGCTCGCCCATGGGCGGCTCGAACTGCTGCGTGCCGAACCCGGACAGATCGGGCGCCGGCAATGCGTTTCTATTGACCTTGCCGTTGGCGGTCAGTGGCAGCGCGTCCATGAGCACGAACGCGGCAGGCACCATGTGCTGCGGCAGAATCGTTTTCAATCTGTCGCGCAACTTCTGGACATCCAGCTTGCCTGGCGCGGCAGCGACCATGTATGCGACGAGATGTTTCTCTCCTGCACGCTGCTCGCGAGCTCCGACAACGGCGTCCTTGATCTCAGGCTGCTTCAGCAGCGCTGCCTCGATCTCGCCCAACTCGATGCGGAAGCCACGAATCTTCACTTGATGATCGTTGCGGCCCACGTAGTCGATGCGCCCGTCCGGGCGCCATCGAGCCAGGTCTCCGGTTCGATACATGCGCTGCCCGGATTTTCCGCCGAAGGGATCGGCGACGAACCGCTCCGCGCACAGGGCGGGTTTGTTCAGATAGCCGCGCGCGACGCCCGCACCGCCGATGTAGATCTCGCCGGTCACGCCTATGGGAACGACCTGGCCATGCCTGTCCAGGATGTAAATGCGCGTGTTGGCGATCGGACGTCCTATGTCGGGCAGAGCATTCTCTTCACACACCTCACCGGAGGTCGCGACGACGGTCGCCTCGGTGGGACCATAATTGTTTACGAGTCGGAACGACCTCGGTCGCGGCTGGGATCGCAGTCGGTCGCCCCCGACCAGCAACGTGCGCATGCCTGAGTTATGAACGCCTTCGTTGAAGGCCCACTCCGCCACCGGCGTCGTCAGGAACGTGATATCCAGCGGCTGACGTGCCCACCAGTGGAGCATCGTATCCACATCCCGAGCTACGTCTGGAGACGCCACGACGAGAGTTGCGCCGACACTCAGCGGCGGCCAGATCTCCCACACCGCGGCGTCGAATCCAGCAGCCGCTAAAGCGCAGCTGCGGCTTTCCCGAGTCAGGTTGAAAGCCGAACAGTGCCAGTGAATCAGGTTCACCAGGCTGCGGTGCTCGACCATCACTCCCTTGGGAACGCCGGTCGAGCCCGACGTGTGAATGACATAGGCCAGATGTTCGGGTCTCAGGCCGACGAGGGCGCTATCGAGATCGTCACCCGACTGCAGCGCTATTTCCGGCTGGTCCAGATCCACTACTGCCTGCTCGACCGCGAACGGCAGCTCGCGGACACGCCGCTGAGTCAACACGACCGTCGGCGCGCTGTCTGCAACTGTATTGGCAAGACGTTCCTTTGGATAACTCACGTCCAGTGGCACATAACCCGCGCCTGACTTCAGGACCCCGAGCAGCGCGACGATCATGTCGATGCCGCGATCCAGGAATATCGCCACCCGCTGATCGGGCATGACGCCGCACTTTCTCAGATATCGGGCCAGTTGATTGGCGCGACGATTGAGCTGCGCATAGGTCAGCTCTCTCGCGCCGCAAGTCACTGCCACGGCCCGCGGATCGCGTCTGACCTGCTCTTCGAACAGCTGGTGGGCCAGCCGGTCCGTCGGATACTTTGCGTCACTCGAGTTGAAAGATTGCAACACCTGTAGCCGCTCGTTCTCGGGCAGGATCGATAGTTCGGTGACGGGCATCGCCGCGGCATTCTCCAATGCATCCGCGAGTGAGCTCATGGCCGTGGACAGATAGCCAAGCACGCGGTGCGGATCGATGCTGTTGCTGGCCTGCACGGTCATGACGATCTTGTCGGCTTGATCGTCGACCGTGATCGAGAGCGGATAGTTGGTCCACTCGCGCAACGCCAACACTTGCACGCCGGGCGCGAGGTGCGGCTGTTCGGTCTCGACGTGCATGGAGCTGTGCAGATAGTTCAGCAGCGTACTGAACAGCGGCACGGCGCCGTTGACTCCACTACACCGCTGCGCAACCGCCAATGACGCATGCTCATGCTCCAGCAGAGCCAGAACCTCGCTGTGCGCGTGCTCGACGAACTGCCTCGCGCTCATGCCATGCAGGTGCAAGCGCACAGGCAGCGTGTTCATGAACAGGCCCAGCCCCAATTTACCCTCGGAGCCGCCTCGCAGCCGCCCCTGCAACACGGTTCCGAAAATAGCTTCGTCCCGGCCGCCGGTTCTGCTCACAACGAGCGCCCACGCCGCATGAAACAAGATGGCGGCACTCATGCCCAGCCGGCGCGCCAGCAGGCGTACCCGATCCGCCAATAACGGATCCATGCCCAGTCGGGCCGACTCGATCCGCTCTGCACCGTCTCGCACGTCGAGCAGACCGAAAGGCGCCGAAGGCTCGTCGACATCGCCAAGCTTCTCGCGAAAGAACCGCTCGACCTCGGTCGCGTTCGCATGCGCCCGCGTGTACGCCACGTGATCTCGAAACGGGCCCGGCTCGGCCAGCTCGGTGACTTTGCCGTCGATGAGCGCGCCCAGCTCGACCATCATGGTTTCGAGCGAGTCGTGATCGCAGATCACATGATGCAGCTGAAGTAATGCGTACCAGTTCGCACCCGCGGGGTCCGCTGCCACAGCCACATGCAACAAAGGAGCGCGCCCCAGATCCAGCCGCTGACGACGAGGATCCATGCGCTCGTTCAGTTGCTCCAGTGCGTCGCGGTCCGTTTGCAGCTCGAACGTTTCTACTTGCACCTCGGCGCGCCGGCAAACCACCTGTACCGGATGAGGCAACTGCTCCCACAGGATGAGCGTGCGCAAGGCGTCGTGACGATCGACGACTCTCTGCAAAGCCGAGACGAAGTCATCGAGCTTGCTGCGCGAGGCAAGCGTAAGCAGGATCGGCAGAACATAGATGTCCCCCTCGCTGCTATCGAGCCGATGATGGAACAGGACACCCTCCTGCAGCGCCGTGAGTGGATAAATGTCCTGAACGTTCCTTGCGCCACCTGGCACGCTTTGGGCGATCAGGTCTATGCAACGCTGATCGAGCTCGACCAGGGGCAGCATGTCCGGAGCGATTCTGGCGCAATTCTCCGGAATGCGATTTGGCGGCGCACTGAACTGCTCGCGCGTGCCCGCCGTCAGTGCCTGCGCCATCCCGGCCAGCGTCGAATGTTGAAACACGCAGCTTGCATCGGTCGGCAAATCCGCTCGACGCAGCATCCCGGTCATCTGCACCAGTAGCAGTGAGTGTCCGCCCAGCGCGAAAAAATCGTCGTTGCGCCCCACCAGAGGCACCTTCAGCAGCTCTCGCCACACAACCGCCAGACGATCCTCCACCCACCCCTGGGGCGGCTCATACTCGCGAACCTCGTAGGCGTCGAAATCCGGCGCTGGCAGGCTGCGCCGGTCGAGTTTGCCGTTGGGAGTCAGTGGAAATCGCTCCAGAACGACAATCGCGCTGGGCACCATATAGTCGGGCAACGAGGCTTTGGCGTGACTGCGCAGTTCCGAGACGCGAATGTCTCCTCGTCCTCGCTTGGTGACATAGGCGACCAGCGTTTTTGTCGCTGGGGATTCCTCTCGCGCCACGACGGCCGCTTCTCTCACCTGCGGATGGCGGGCGAGCAGCGCCTCGACCTCGCCGAGCTCCACGCGATGGCCGCGAATCTTCACCTGGTCGTCGTTGCGGCCGAGATATTCCAGACTGCCATCGGCTAGCCGACGCCCGACATCGCCGGTCCGGTACATGCGGCTCCCCGGCGCCTTGGATGGATCCGCTATGAATCTCTGCATCGTAAGCGCGGGCCGATCGAGATATCCTCGCGCGACAGCGATGCCGCCTATGTATATCTCTCCCGTGACTCCGGGCGGCACGGGTCGCAGCGAAGCGTCGAGAACGTGGACGTCGGCGTTGTCGATCGGGTAGCCGATGCTCGGCAACTGCGGCCACTCGTCCAACTCATCCGACAGAGTGAGCGCTGTGACCACGTGTGTTTCCGTCGGACCATAGTGATTGTGAAGGCGGCATCCACGCAGCCGCCGGAACATCTCCCTGATCTCCACGCTGATGCGCAGCTGCTCTCCGGCAGTGATGACATCCGTCAGGGACAACTGCGGAGTGCGCTCCGATTGTACGAACTGCGCCGCCAGGGCTTGCAGCATCAAGGGCGGCATGAACATCCGCTCCACGCGCTCATTCACCAGTAGCTCCAGCAGAGCCTGCGCATCCCTGCGCACCTTCTCGTTCAACAGCACCAGCGTGCCGCCGTCACAGAGCGCACCGAAGATCTCTTGGAACGCGACATCGAAGCTGAGCGCTGCAAACTGCAGCACGCGCTGCCCGCTGGTCAGCGGCAACGTCCGTCGCTGCCATTGGATGAGATTCCACACGGCGCCGTGGGGCATCGCCGTGCCCTTCGGTCTGCCGGTGGACCCCGATGTATATATGACGTACACCAGATCCGCGGTGGACACTCCGACGTGCGACGCTGACGGATTCCCAATTGGCCGTCTGGCGATCTGCCACTGCTCGCGATCCAGCTCCACTACCCGTGCCGCGCATTCCGGAATCAGCGATCGCAGCGCCGACTGTGTGAGCAATACAGCCGGCGATGCATCCTCCAGCATGTGACGCAACCGGTCAGCGGGATAGTTGGGGTCCAACGGAATATACGCAGCACCTGCCTTCATGATTCCCAGCAGGGCGACGACCATGTCGAGCCCGCGCTCGACGCACAGTCCGACCAGAGCCCCCGATCTGACGGCGCCACACAGGTAGTGCGCCAGCTGGTTGGCCCGTGCATTGAGCTGGCCGTAGCTCAGCGACTGGCCGGCGCAACTCACCGCGCAGCGATTCGGCGCGGCGTCCGCTTGTATTTCGAACAGCTCATGAATCAATCTGCTCTCAGCGCTGTTGCTCACCTGCTCATCGTGCCGGCTCGACACGAGTTCCCTGGCTTCGTTGCTCGTCGCATTCCATTGCATGGTTCCACATCCGTGGTTGTTGCCTCGTGGTAGGCTCGGAGCAACCCTGTGTAAGGAACAGGGGTCCTTGGCGCTCCGGCGTATCGCGCTATCTAGCAGCGCAATTTGACGCTGGGCAGCTCGAATCCTCCGGAGCCCGCGGCCGGGGCTTCGGGAATTGCTTGATAGCTATGCGTCTGAGGGCGATCTGAAGCGCTCGGCAACACCGAGTTCCAGTCATGGAAAACTGGAGTATTTAGGAAACGACAGAGCGCCGGAATGGCCTTGTGTAAAATATCGGTGCGCCGATGTTTACAGATGCGCGACGAACCAGCCCGCCAGCCGTGCGGCATAGTCGATGGACGCCGGGAACCCGCGAACTCCGTGACCTTCCTGGGGATAGGTGACCAAGGCCGATCTGACGCCCGCTTCCAACAGGGCGTTGTGAAACTGCAGCGCCTCGGCCGGCGGCGTGCACTTGTCCAGAGCGCCACACACGTTCAGCGTGGGCGTCCCGGCCCGATGTGCGTACATGATCGGGCTGCGTCCATAATATTTTCCTTGCGCGTTGTTATAAGTATCCTCGAGAAAAAGATCGATGAAGCGTGTGTGTGTACACGTCAGACGCTGGCTGACGCGATTGGCCACCATCGCAACCGGCACGGCGGCCTTGAATCGATCGCTGTGAGTGATCAGCCACGCGGTCATGAATCCGCCGTAGCTGATGCCGGTCACACCGAGACGGTTCGCGTCGGCGAAGCCTCGCGCGACGATGTGATCGACTCCGCTCAACAAATCGTGTGTGTCGGCGCCACCCATATCGCCGCGCACGCGGCGTGCGAAATCTTGACCGCGGCCGGAGCTACCACGAGGATTGGGCAGAAACACCGCATAGCCCAGCTGCAACAACATCAAGAACGGCAGCGTTCTGGGACGCCCCAGCCAGGCGGGGCGCCAGTTCGACACTGGACCGCCGTGCACCGCCATTACCGTCGCATGGGGCGCATCGCCACGCGGACGCAATAACCATCCCTGAATTTCCAGCGCATCGGGCGCCTCCCACGTCAGACGGTCCAGGCCCGCTATGCAGCGGGCTTCGTCCGAGTAACCTGAATCGAACGACTTGATCGTGCGGTACTCGCCGTCGCGGATCGCTCCGATTTCCGGCGATCGATCGAATCCCTCGCTCAAGATCACGCAATCGCCCGTGCTCCCCATACCCGCTACACAGATGTAGGACCCCGCGGATGAGATTTGCGAGCTGCGCCAGGTCTCCTCGAACTTACCGGAGCTCGTGTCGTAGATCCCCACGACAGTTTCGAAGCCTCGCAGACCGGCGAGCAACAGCCGTTTGTCAGAACGCCATTGCGTCGTGCTGACGTTGACGCCGTCGGTATCGATTCTCCGGACCGAGCCTGTTGCTCTGTCCACGATGCGCAGCTCACCGAAGACCAGCATCCGATCGCTGCATACCGCTTCGATGAAAGCCAGATGCGCCCCACCAGGCGAGCCGCTCAGACCGCCGAGCTGATCTTCCGGCGTGTATATTTTCTCATGCTGGTTGCCGTCGACGCGGATCGAATACAGACAGGCGGAGTACCATGCGCCCTCGCCGGGATCCGGTGAAGCGCTGACCACGACACTGTCGTTGCCGCACCACGCCGCCTCCCAGATATTCATTCCGTCCCCAGAAACCCGGCGCACGCTGTCGCTGGCCAAATCGTATATCCACACGTGTCGCCACCGGTGCGCCTCGCGACCGGTACTCACGGTGGGCATCCAACTGGGAAGGTCGCGCTCGGCCAATTCGCTGACCACCGCGCCCTTGGTGCTCGCTGTGTCAGCTCCGTACCCCGCGACACCGAGCAATATTCGTCTTCCATCCGGCGACCAGCTCAGATATTCGACCCAGCCTTCCACCGGCATCGTGCGCTTGACCGCACCGCTGGACATTTGGCGCAGATACAACTGAAAGTCCGCAGCTCGATGACGATCCGAGAGAAATGCAAGATCGCGACCGTCGGGTGAGAGCTTGGGAGATCGATCCGTCCTCGGCCCGGACGTCAAGACTCGCATCTGCGCTGAATGCAGATCGATCGAACAGACGCGCGTGAGAGGAGCCTCCGACAAGCTCGACATCATGGAGCCGGTGAATACGACGTGGCCACCGTCCGCTGAAACATGCACCTCGGCGACGTCACTGACGTTGCCAGCGCCGGTGCGATGAATCCGCTCGTAGAGCGTCTGCGCACGCCGATAAAGAGATTGCAGGCGTGCGTCGTCTGCTGCGCTCGATATCATCGTTTGTCATCCTTGACCGCGGCAGGCATGTGCTCTTCGAACCATCCCACTACGCGCGCGGCGTAGTCGATGGCCGCGGGGAACTTCCGAATCCCGTGCCCTTCGCCGGGATAGGTGAGCAGCACCGATGTCACGCCGCTCTCCAGCAGCGCGTTATGAAACTGCAACGCTTCCCAGGGCGGAGTGCAACGATCGAGCGCACCACAGCTATTGAGCGTAGGCGTACGAGCCCGGTGCGCATACATTATGGGGCTGCGCGTGAAGTACTTGCCGCTCGCATTCCGGTAACTATCCGCAAGGAACATTCGCTGGAAGTGAGGAATGTTGGATGTTAGGTGCTCGCTCACGTGGTTCGTGACGGGAGAAGAAGCCACAGCCGCCGCAAAGCGACGATCCTGAGTGACGAGCCACGCAGTCATGTAGCCGCCATAGCTTCCGCCCATGACGCCGAGTCGCGCGGGATCTACCAGACCTAGCGTGGTCAGATGGTCGAGCCCGCTGAGACAATCGTAGGTGTCGGCGCCGCCCATGTCGCCAACGACGAGACGGGCAAAAGCCGCGCCGCGGCCGGCGCTACCTCTGGGATTTGGAAGGAAGATCGCATAACCACGCTTCAGCAACATGAGACTCGGGAGACCTTTGGATCGCCCCAGCCACGCCGGCCGCCAGTGCGAGACCGGGCCGCCGTGGAGATTCATTACCAGCGGATACGGGGGTCGGCCTCTGCTCGGCAAGAGCAGCCATCCATCGATCTCCAGACCATCGGGCGCCGCCCACGTCATCGGCCGCACGGACGCGATGGCCTTCGCATGATCGGCGTAGCCGAGATCGAGAGATTTGATGGTGCGGTAGGCGCCACGCTGTATCACAGCGACTTCCGGTGCACGCGTATAGCTCTCACCGATCAAAGCGCAATCGCCGGCATCGTTGAGCGCTGCCACGCTCACGTAACGACCTGCGCTGGAGATCTCCTGGCTGCACCACAGCTCCGTGGTCGAGCCGTTCCTCGCATCGTACATGCACGTCACAGTCTCGAACCTGCGGTGCCCGGCGACGAGCAACTTATCTTGCGAGGCCCACACCGTACACGTCACATCAACCGAGTGCGTATCGACTGACCTCAACTTGCCTGAAGCGACATCGAGCACCCGAAGATTGCCGGCGACCACGCCACGATCGCTGCAGACGGCCTCGACGAACGCCACCAGCGATCCGTCCGGTGAGCTGGCCGGAAGTCCGATCTGATCGCTGGGTCGATAGATCTCGCGGCTGACGCCGCTGCGCGCGTCCATGATGTGCAAGGTGGCGCTGTACCACAATCCCTCTTCCGGGCCCGGTGACACCACGGCCGCGATCGCGTCGTTGCCGCACCAAACCGCTTCCCAAACGTTCCGCTGCGGATCGCCGACTGGCGCGACAGTGTCGGTCGTCAGGTCGTATATCCAGACGCGACGCCAACGGAAACTCTCCTCGCCTGTCTCGACGCTCGGTTCCCAACCTTGGCGTTCCTGATGCAAACGTTTGCTGCTTGCGGCGCCTTGGCTGCCCGCAACATCCGCTCCATGCCCCGCGACTCCGAGCAGGATGCGTCGCCCGTCGGGCGACCAGTGAGCATATTCGGTCCATCCGTCGACCGGCTTCGCGGGCCGTATCGCTCCGGTCTCGCAGTCGAGCAAATAAAGTTGAAAATCACCCGCCGCGGAACGATCCGACATGAACGCGATATGCCGCGCATCTGGGGAATATCTCGGCTGACGATCGCTGTTCGGCCCTGACGTGAGCACCCGGGTGCGGCCTGTGGCCAGTTCCGTCGTACAGACCCGAGTCGGGGCCGTGCCTTCGAGCCGCTCCATCACAGTTCCGGAAAACACGATGTCCGCGCCACCCGGAACTGCGTCGATATCGGCTGCATCGCCGATCTGGCCGGTCCCGGGGGTCAGCAATGCCCGATACAGAGCCTCGACCTCGAGGTAGTTCGGTGTTTGACGAATATCCCTTTGCATCGCATTCAACGTTGCGCGCTCTCCAGATCACGCACCACAGTTCTGCTCGCTCGCCAGGCATGCCACCCGCACCAGGCATAGCCAGGACACAGCGCCGCCAAGGCATAGCGCAGCGACTCTTCTCCGAACGCGGGCCGCAACAGATCGCTGAGCGCGCCGGTCGCCAATGGGCCAATCCCCATGCCAATGAGATTCGCGAACAAAAATACCAGGGCGATGGACATGGCGCGCATGCGCTCCGGCACGATCGTTTGAATCATCCCGAACAACGGCCCCACCACCAGATTGCCGCCGATCATGGCCAAGCCCATGAGCGCGAATGCCGAGTACAAATTCGGCGCGAAGAAGATGCCTAGGTACACGATGCCGAAACCCGTGTAAGCCAAGGCCATCGACCGCAATTGCAAGCGCTCGTCATGCGCGGCATACCGGGTAGCCAGCGCTCCTCCCAGATACGTGCCCAGCAGGGCGCCGCCGCCGGCGACGACGGCCAGCCACGTGCCAAGCTCGCCGGTCGACAGCCCATAGCTGCGGATGAAGAAGGCCGGCTGCCACTTGCTGATGCCGGTACCGAACAGCGATACCAGCGAGTACGCAAACAGCAGGTGACGAAAAGTCACATTCGCCCACAGCGCCGCGCAAACTTCCCGAAAGCTGGGCTGCACCGTCGCCACGAGCGCCTGCTTACCGTTCACGTTGATGACAGCGGCGGCGCTGAGACTGTTAGGGACCCACCGCTGAATGCGCGGTTCCTTCATCGTCAGCCAAGTCACCGCGGCCAGAGCCAGCCCGGGCAAGCCCAGCATCATGAATGTGGCACGCCAACCATACATCTCGGCGAGCCAGCCGGCGCACATGTAGCCGATGACCAGGCTCAACGGCGTACCTAGCTTGAATATGGCAACGGCTCTCGGGCGCTCAGCGCGGTTGAAATAGTCGGCCATTAGCGAATGCGCCGGTGGAACAAAGCCAGCTTCGCCCACGCCGACGAATACGCGGATCAACAGCAGATGAATGAAGTTTCCGGCCAGGCCGCAGAGTGCGACCGCCACACTCCACGTCGCCGTCGCCAGTGTAATGATCGTGACGCGATTGCCACGGTCGGCCCACCGCGCGATTGGAATGCCCATCACCGAATAGAACAACGCGAACGCGATACCGCTCAACAGTCCCAACTGCGTGTCGCTCAAGGACAGATCGACTTTGATATCCTGCAGCAGCAAGCCCAGCACGAAACGGTCCACATAGTTGGACGCCAGAGTCAGCACCAGCAGGACGAGCAGATAATTCTTGTACGCGACCGGCTTCAAGCTAGCCCCACACTGCTCGCATGATCCTGAGCCAGTTGCCGCCAAGGATTTTCCTCACATCCGCTACCTGGTAACCGAGCTCGATCAGGGCTCGAGTCAGAGCCGGCAAGGTCCGCGGCGTTTCGATGCCAGTCGGATAGTGGTGCGGTGGCGGCGGATACGACGCGCTCCACATGCCGCTGCGAACGGCTTCGTCGTAAGTGACTCGGGCTTGTTCGTCCGATGCGACGCCAGCCTGGCCGGAGTAGTAATCGATCCCCAAGCCGACATGATCGATGCCCACCCGCTGCACGATCGCATCGATGTGAGCGATGAACTGTTGCAGCGACGGCCTGGTGTCTCCGCCGAGCATCCCTGGAAAACCCGCCACTCCCACGACGCCGCCCGATCGCGCGATGGCGTCGATCAACTCATCGGGAACATTGCGCGGACATGAATGCACGTGACTGACATTCGAATGCGACAGGACCACGGGAGCAGTGGAATGCTCGACGGCTTCCAGGGAAGTGCGCACTCCAGTGTGGCTGCAATCGACAATGATGCGCGCTGCGTTCAGGCGCTGGACCAGCTTGATGCCGAAACGGCTGAGCCCGGCATCGGTCCGTTCCTCGCAGCCATCCCCGACCAGGTTCCTGACGTTGTACGTCAGCTGCACCATGCCCACGCCCAAAAATTTATAGAGATCGATCAGATCCAGGTCCTGCTCGATCGAGTCCGTGCCCTGAAAATGCAAATAGATGCCTAGACGGCCGCTACGCTTAGCGAGCTCGACATCGCTGGCCTGCCGGATCCACATCAAGTCGTCACGTTCGCGGAGCAACCGATGCCAGACGGCGATGCGACTCATCGCCGTTCGGGCGTCGACCGTTCCCGCCGCCGTGGGGGCAGCGACCGTTACGCCGCCTTCTTTGTACCAGCCGAGGAATTCCGGCCTGCGCAGCAGCGGACAAACCGCGTCGATGACTATGCTTTGGGCATGGACATCCTGATGGGCTGCGACGGCGCTCATGCAACCACGGCTCTATCGAGTCGCCGGCTTCGCTCGGCGGTGAACACCAGACCCAAGGTCCGATAGCTCGAATAACGGAACGAACCGCCGTCACGGTCGAACACCAATATTCCGCCGGTCGGCGGTGAGACCTGCGTGCGCTTCGCTCGCCAGATACCGTCTGCGATGCACTCGAGCGGGTACACGCAGGTCCCGAAGAGTCCGGTGGTGGTGAGCGTGGGAACGCCGTTGACACTTTCGATGACCGCATCCGTGCGCGTGCCGATCGAGCGATACCGTCCCGCGATCGACGCAACATCGGAATGCTGTGGCGGCCTCTGCCGCACCAGTTCGTCGACGTTGCCGAAGTCACTGAGGCGAATCGCGGACGGTGCTTGCGGATCGCCGACCAACGTCATGGCCTGCTTGGCGTAACGCGACGTGCCGCCCGGCCAGAGAACGCCCTGGGCATCGGGCTCCATCAACGTGTCCTTGCCGTCGATGGAGGCAAATTGTTTGTCGTCCTGGGCAAACATCTGGACCACTCGGCCAGTCTTGGGCGAATAGAAAGTCCCCGTTGCAAAGACCGCCGGTGCGGCGCTGTGGACGGGGTCCAGCCCTCGGATGCACACGTCCATGATCCGATCTGCCATCAGCATGCCGGATTCGTCCCGGTTGACCATCACGACCACGTCGAGGCCCACTGCGGGCACTTTCAGTATCTGTGCATTGGCCCCCATACCTCCGCCGGGGTGATGAATGATGGGAACGCCGCGATACTGGTCCAGAAGTAAGCCGAAGCCGTACCCGCTGGAGCATCCATTGGCGAGTTTGTGAGGCGTTTGCATCAACTTCCAGGTGGCGGCGCTGCCCACGACCGGCGCATCCATATGAATCAGCCAACGCAACATGTCATCGACGGTTGAGACGATGCCACCCTCGCCGGCGAACGCCGTTCCATAGAACGGAGATCTTTCGTAGACGCCAGCCGAGTTCTTTATATGCAGACCCGCGCTGTTGGCGACGAAGCCTGTTTCCGAACGGCGCAACAGGGTCGAGTACATCTGCACCGGCTCGAAGATGCGCTCACGCAGAAAGTCCTCCAGGGACTGCCCGGAGATCCGTTCGATGGCGACGCTCAGCATCAGGAAGCCGCCATTGTTATAAATCCAATTCTTGCCGGCCGGCCGGTTCGCATCGTCGATCTCACGATACATTGCCAGCAGCTCGGCGCTGGAAATGTGACGGCGCGTGCCACTGAATTGCCAGGTGATATCGAACACGTCCCGTAGCCCGCTGACATTGCACATCAGCTGACGCATGGTCACGTGCTGCGCCACACTGTGCAGCTCCGGCAGATACTTGCCGATCGGATCGTCGAGGCCGGCGCGACGCTCCTCGCACAACAGAACGTAAGCAAGTGCGGCGAAGTGCTTGCTGGCGGAGCCGATGCGCATGCGCATGGTGGGCGACAGCACGACCGGCAATTCCATGTTGGCAAGGCCGAATCCCTTGCGGTACACGGGCCTGCCGCGGATCGCGATACCGACAGCAACGCCCGGCAGCTGGCATTGGTCGAACTCCTTGAAAATCGCCTCTACCTTAGCCTCGTCGAACTCGATACCGAACTTGCGTTCCGACACGTCTGGGTCCTTCGGGAAAGTCTTCGTCACGTTGATTACCAGCCCTGGCTTCGAGCGTTAGAACTTGACCGACGCCGTCAAGCCCATGGTCCGTGGCTGCGATATAGACAGCAGCATCGGCCCGGCGAGTGGCGAGGTGAGCCGCGGCATGAGCTGCGCACGCTCGTCGAAAAGGTTACGCACGTAGAACTGTGTGAACACCGAGCCCAGTGTGACGCCGGCGCGCAAATCGATCGTCGTGTACGAAGGCAACTCGTATTGCGGAATGGATGTGCTGGCGTTGTAGCTCGAGGTGCGGTCGTCGACGAACCGCGCGGTTGCGCCAACCAATGGCTGCAGGCTGGTCCACGGCAGCTCCCAATCGATGTTGAGGTTCGCGTTGTAACGAGGCACGGTGGGCAGCCGCTCACCCTTGGCCGCGCGCAGCCGGATGTTTGCCTCGGAAAGCTGCGCATCCTGATAACCGACACCCGTGGTGATCGACAAACCATCGAAGGGCCGTGCCGACAAGGTCAACTCGCCGCCGCGAATATCCGCTCCGCCCGGCACGTTGGTCTTGGCCGCGAAGCCGCTTTGGGTGAACGTGACGATGATGTTGTTCCAGTCGATGTAATACGCTGCTACCTCGGCTGCGAAACGTCGATCCTCGCTCTCCATCTTGAAGCCGATCTCGTAGTTCTTCAGCGTGTCGGGCTCGAACGTCGGTCGGTCGGTGGCGACGGAGACGACGTTGGGACCGCCGGGCCGATAACCTGTTGCATAACGGATGTACGCGGTCGCGTGGTCGCTGACGCGATACCGAACATTGCCCAGATAGGTGAACACCTCGTCGCTTGCGTAAAAGCGCGGGGAGGTGCGCCCGAGTGTGCCCGTGCCGATCTGCTCGAACCGGTTGCGATTCTTCGCATAGCGCACGCCGGCGGTGACGTCCAACTTGGAAGTCAGATACCAGGTGATATCGCCGAACACAGCAGACTCTTCATAAATCGTCGGCGTCGAGAACGTGAACACGTTGTTGGGCAGCGGCTGCCCGGCCGCGTTGAGCATCATCAGATCTTGCGTGAACTCGGATTCCTCGTTGGTATAGAACCCGCCGATCAGCCATTCGAAAGAAGTCGACGACGCCGAAGCGACTCGCACTTCCTGAGTGAACTTGTCCGTGGAGCTGTGATCGTCGATGCCCGTGGCCACGGCCGTCGGAGCACCGCTCGCGCGCGCCGCGGAGGCAAAGCTGATGGTGTTGTCGAGCCAGAAGTCGGTCTCGCTCGTCTGATAGCTCGAGACCGAGGTGACCGTGACCGGGCCGGCGTCATAGGTCACCGTGCCGCTCAGCAGACGGAAGCTCTGGTCGAACGGCTCCTCGAACACCCGCCTCTGAGTGAGACTGCCATCGACGGGTTCGCCGTTCAGACGATAGTCGGCGAACGGCGCGCCGTCGCGATCGATATCCTGTGCGAAGCCGCTGATCCGGATGTTCACCGCGTCGGTCGGCATCAACAACAGATCGGCGCGGCCGCCATAGACGTTGGATTTGTTCACGTCTTCTTCGTTGCGAAGAATGTTGTCGACGTAGCCGGCTTCGTGCGAATAGAAACTGCTGACGCGCAGTGCCGCCTTGTCGGCGGCGAGCGGCGCGTTGACCGCGACCGCGCCGTTGTAACCCACGCCGCCGTCGTGCGTGCTCGACACACCAGTCTGCACATCCATGCCGAAGCGAGAGGTGTCCGGCTGCCGGGTGACGTACTTGATCACGCCGCCCATGGAGCTTGCGCCGTACAGGGTTCCTTGCGGACCGCGCAAGACTTCCACGCGATCCAGATCGAACAGCCCGACATCCAGCGTGACCTGCCCGCCTCGTGCGTACGACGTGCTCGAACCGTACGGCACTTCGTCGACATAGATGCCGACCGTTGCGCCCGCGTCCTGACCTACGGTCACGCCGCGCATTGAGATCTGCGTGTATCCAGGTCCCGATGTTTGAAAGCTCAGACCCGGCACCGTATCGGCGAAATCGCGGAATTGGGTGGCGCCGATCTTGGCCAGATTGTCGGAAGATAACGCCGTCACGGACAGCGGCGTATCGATGAGCCGCTCGCTACGCTTTTGCGCGGTGACGATGACTTCTTCCACCGGCTTCGAGCCGTCCTCTTCAGCAATGCCTGGGCGCTGGTGCGCGCGCGCCGGCGTTGTCTGGCGCGTCGCCTCGGCCGCGGCCAGCGCGACCCCGCTCAGCAGTTGGGCGTAGGCGGCGACACTGAACAGAGCAAGCACTCGGCAGGCGAGCATATTGTAAGTAGTCCTCATGTTGGGCTCCCCACTGCGCCTGTATTCGGGCAGTTGATATTTACGTCGTCCTAGTTAGATGACTGCCTGTCGCGCGCTTCACATCCCCTTGCCCCGAAAACTCGGTTTGGAAATTTTGTCTGCGGCGAGCACGAGGCTGCGTTCGCGAGGTCAGTAATGACGCGTTCACGCACGGGGCTGAACGACGGCGCACCGCCGGTCTATGGTAGGTCGGCGTCTGAGACTGCGTATCGCGTGCAGCGCGAATGACATAAGCCGCAGAGATTTTCAGTTCCCATCGAGAGAATTCTGAACGTTTCATGCCTCCTGAATGTGCCGACATCGTGATCATCGGCGCCGGCGCTATCGGCCTGTGCACGGCGCTACGGCTGCGCGCGGAAGGACGAGAGGTTCTGCTCGTCGATCGTGACGAAGCCGGATCTGGCGCCTCGCGCGGCAATGCCGGTGTGCTGGCGAACTATGAATGCGTGCCGCTGGGCACTCCAAGTGTGCTGAAGGCGCTGCCCAGGTTGTTGTTCGACGCCAAGAGTCCGTTATCGATCTCGGTGACCGCGCTTCCGCAACTGGCCCCATGGCTGCTGCGATTTGCTCGCGAGAGCCTTGGGGGCCGCGCACACCAGCATGCCGTGACCTTGGCGGCCCTGCTCGGAAACAGTCTCTCCGCCTATGCACCGCTCATCGATTTGGCGAACGCTCACTCGCTGCTTCGTCGCGACGGCGCCTTACATCTGTTTCGTCGCCAGCGCGACGTCGAAGACGCCGCATGGCACCGGGAGCTGCGCCACGAATTGGGGATTCGACAAGAGCTTCTCGACAGAGGCGAGCTCGAGTCGCTGGAGCCCGCGCTGCCCGCCGAATACACCAGGGGAATATTGTTTCCCGAGGCGGCCCACCTCACCGATCCGTTCGAGCTGATGCAGAGGCTGAAGCATGCTTTCGTTGCGAAAGGGGGCAGGATGGTCCGCGCCGAGATCACCACTCTGCGCCATGACAAGAATATGATCGCAGTGAGCGGTGAGGATTTTCGAGTTCGCGCCCGGACCGCCGTCGTCTCTTCGGGCGCGTGGTCCGCGTCTTTGTGCCGGCAGCTCGGCGATCGCATTCCACTCGAAACAGAACGCGGTTATCACGTCGAGTTCCCGATGAGCAAACCGTTGCTGACGCGTCCGGTGTGTCCCGTCGACCTCGGGTTCTATCTCACTCCCATGGCCGGTCGTCTGCGAGCCGCCGGTACGGTAGAATTGTCGCGGATTCACCGGGCGGCGAACCCGCGCCGCCTGAGACTGATCGAACAATCGACCCGTCGCCTGTTCGCTGGCTTGCCGGAGGCACGATCGCACTGGCTGGGATTTCGGCCATCGCTGCCTGACTCACTGCCGGTGATCGGACGCTCGCCGCGCGCTCGCAATGTCATCTACGCATTTGGGCACGGTCATCTCGGCGTGACGCTCGCGGCCGAGACCGCGCGCGTCGTGTCGGATCTCATCGTCGATGATCGCCACCAGGGCGAGCTGGCGGCATTGTCGCCCGCCCGGTTCCGCTGATCCTGTATGGAAGCGAGACTTTCATGAGACTGGATGCCGCAGAAACCGCACGCAAACTACCGTACTCCGAGCTCGTCGCCGAGATCGCGAGGGTAGCGCGTCAATCCGCATCAGGCGCCGTGAGCGCGCCGGAGCGACTCGTGGTGCCACTTGGCAATAACGCTTCGCTTCTTTGCATGCCCGCCGTGGCTCCTGACATCGGCATCACCAAAATCATCACGGTACATCAACAGAACGCCAGGGCTGGGTTGCCGGGAATACAAGGCGAAGTAATCGTGTTCGACGTGGCCACAGGCCGCCGACTCATGATGCTCGACGGTCCCACAGTGACGGCCCGACGAACCGCCGCGGTCACGCTGCTCGCAATCGAGCGACTCGCAGCCCGGCCACCGCGGAATGCTCTGCTCATCGGCACCGGGGTTCAGGCCGAGGCTCATCTCGAGGCGCTGTTTGAATATTTCCAGATTCGCTCGTTCTGTGTGGCAGGTCGAGAACTGATGTCCGCCGTCCGCTTTTGCGAGAAGCTGCGCGCCACTCATCCCGACGTTGAGACAACTCCCGTCGCGGTCTCGAGCCTCGACCCGACGGGCGTGGGCTCAGATGTCGTTATTGCGCTCACGACGTCGCGAACTCCCGTGATCCCGCCGCACCTGCCTGCCTGCACGCTGGCAATCGGCGTCGGAGCATTTCGACCTGAGATGGCAGAGCTGCCAGAGGAACTGCTGAGAACGCGACGCATCGTGGTCGATCATCTGAAAGGCGCTGAACACGAGGCAGGCGATCTGCTGCAGGCGGGCGTTGATTGGAGCCAGGTCACTGAACTGTCGCAGCTGCTGGAGCGTGAGGTCGCTCCGCAGTCAGGCTCGTATGCGTTCAAATCTGTGGGTCACGCAAGTTGGGACCTCGCGGCGGCGAGAGTCGCGTTACGTCACCTGTAGAGCAGGTCGGCGTACGAGCTGTAAGTGCTTGGAAGAAATGGTGGCCAGGGACGGAATCGAACCATCGACACGCGGATTTTCAGTCCGCTGCTCTACCAACTGAGCTACCTGGCCAGGCAGGGGTGGCCCGGACGAGGTCGGGGCCTTTAGAAGTGCGCCGGCGGGATGCACCGGAGCGGGCGCGTATTAGAGCGGGGCGTCGGCAAGGCGTCAAGAAAAACCGGTGCTTAAGGGAAAGGGGGTCGCGAGAGCGGCCCCTGTATCCCAACCGGGGCCGAACAACCCGGCGCCGCGACGGCCACAAAATCGCACGAAAATGCCGGCGCGCCCTGTCAGGTTTGCGGTCTTATACTCCCGGGTCCTTGCCTGACGCGCGGCTAACCCCACGGTTTGCTTGGGTTTGCAACTTTTCGGTGCGGCCGGGCGTTACCTGGGGCGACTCCTTGGGACAAGGATGGCGCGCGACCTTAGGCCACAGCTATCAAGGAGTCCGTTCTCATGGCAGCGGTATACCCGGCAGCCACTCCCGTCAACGATCGATCGCCCGAGCCCCTGGCCTGTCGCTACACCCGCATCCGCGAGGCGTCGCTGGCGATTTGCAGTCCGCTCGAGGTCGAGGACTACGTGGTCCAGAGCATGCCGGACGCAAGCCCGGCCAAGTGGCACCTGGCGCACACCAGTTGGTTCTTCGAGCAGTTCCTGTTGCGGCCTCTGTTGCCCGGCTATCAGCCGTTCCAGGCCGGCTTCGAGTACCTGTTCAACTCGTATTACCAGAGCGTCGGCCCCATGCATCAGCGGCCCGAGCGCGGCTTGCTGACCCGGCCGACGGTCCAGGAAGTGTTCGCGTACCGCCGGCATGTCGACGAGCACATGCTGAAGCTGCTCGACGCGCGCAGCGACGATGACGAGCAACTCGCCCCGCTGGTGAAACTGGGCATGAACCACGAGCAGCAGCATCAGGAGTTGATGTTCACCGACATCAAGCACCTGCTCTCCCGCAACCCGCTGCTGCCCGCCTACACCCGCAAGCCGCAGCCGGCGACGGAGGTGCGCACCTCCGGGCCCATGCAGTTCCTGACGTTCGAAGGCGGCGTGCGGGAGATCGGCGCGACCGGCAAGCACTTTTGTTTTGACAACGAGACCCCACGTCATCGCACTCTGGTGGAACCGTACGCGCTCGGCGACCGCCTGGTGACGAATGGCGAGTTTCTCGAATTCGTCCGCGACGGCGGCTATCGCCGCGCCGAGTTCTGGCTGTCGGACGGTTGGAGCACGGTGAATCAGGAAGGCTGGGCGCGGCCGTTCTACTGGACGCCCACGCTGGACGCGGAGTTCACCCTGCGAGGGCTGCAATCTTTGGACAAAGACGCGCCGGTCTGTCACTTGAGTTACTACGAAGCGGACGCGTTCGCGCGCTGGGCGCATGCACGCCTGCCGACCGAAGCGGAGTGGGAGCTGGCGGCCGAATCGCTGCCAGTGCGCGGCAATCTGCTGAAGAGCGAGATGCTCAGGCCGTTGCCCGCCGGCGACACGCACGGATTGAAACAAATGTTTGGTGACGTCTGGGAATGGACAGCGTCGCCCTACGCCGCCTATCCGGGCTATCGCCCCGTATCAGGTGCGCTGGGCGAGTACAACGGCAAGTTCATGTGCAATCAGCTGGTCCTGCGCGGCGGCTCATGCGTCACGCCGGCGGATCACGTGCGCGCCACGTACCGCAATTTCTTTTATCCCCAGGCGCGTTGGCAGTTCATGGGCGTGCGCCTGGCGCGTGACCTGTAATTTGAAGGAAGAACGATGGCAAAGCATCCGAGTACGGCTCCCGCCAAATCCACTGAAGACACGCTGACCAACGATGTGCTGGAAGGTCTGAAGAAAGAGCCCAAGGAACTGTCGCCGGTCTGGTTCTACGACGAGCTCGGCTCGTTCCTGTTCGACAACATCTGCGAGCTGCCGGAGTACTACATCACGCGCACCGAGCTGCAGATCATGCACGGTCACGCGGTCGAGATGGCGCATCACATCGGGCCGGAGGCGGCGGTGATCGAATTCGGCAGCGGCACCAGCCTCAAGACACGGTTGCTGCTGGATCGCCTGGAGAGTCCGCTCGCGTACGTGCCGGTAGATATTTCGCGCGAACACTTGTTTACGGCGGCCGGCGCGCTCGCGAAGGACTATCCGAATCTGCACATCGTGCCGGTGTGCGCGGACTTCACTCAGAGTTTCGAGCTGCCGCAATTCATCCGAGCGGCACAGCGTCGCATCGTTTATTTCCCGGGCTCGACGCTGGGTAATTTCGCTCGTCCGCAAGCACGCGAACTGCTGGCTCGCATGCGCGAGCTCGTCGGCGCCAACGGCGCGATCCTGATCGGCATCGACCTGCGTAAGGATCCGAGCATCCTGGAGCGGGCTTATGACGATTCAGCGGGCGTCACCGCCGAGTTCAATCTCAACGCGCTCCGGCACGTGAATCGCGAGTTGGGCGCGGACTTCGATCTCGACGCCTTCGATCATCTGGCGGTCTGGGTCGAGGACCAGAGCCGCATCGAAATGCACCTGGTCAGCAAGCGCGATCAAGTGGTGCATCTGGGCGGCGAGAAGGTGCGCTTCGGGCAGGGCGAGCATCTGCGCACCGAGTATTGCCACAAGTACACGCTGGAAAGCTTCAGCGAGCTGGCCGCGACCGCCGGCCTGGCCGTGAAGCGCGTGTGGATGGATCCGAACAAGCAGTTCAGCGTGCAGTTGCTGGAGCCCGCCCGCCTGCAGTGAAACTTGCGACGAGTTGAGCCGAAAGGCAAAGCCACGTAAGGTCCACTCATGCCGGATTCCGCCCTTCACAGCAGGGACGGGTGGGCGCTATTCCTGGATGTCGACGGCACGCTGCTGGAACTTGCCGAGACGCCGCAGGGAGTGCACGTGTCCCCCGCCCTCAAGCAATTACTCGAAGATGTCCGCTGGCGCCTCGATGGGGCGCTGGCGCTCGTCAGTGGCCGTAGCCTGGCCAATCTCGATCAGCTGTTCTCGCCGCTGCAGTTCATAGCGTCGGGCGTTCACGGCTGCGAGCGTCGCACCGCCGATGGCCACGTGCTGCGGCCCGAAGTGGATGCGGCGACCATCTCGCGTGTGCGTAATCAGCTGGCCGAGTTCGTTCGCGGGCACGAGGGCCTGCTGCTGGAAGACAAGCACTATGCGGTCGCCATGCACTTCCGACGCGCACCGGAAATGAAGGACGAGGTCTATCGCGTCATGAACGACGTGCTGAGACAGCTCGGCCCCACCTTCGCCCTGCAAGCCGGCAAGAGCGTGCTCGAGCTGCGGCCTGGCGCGTGGACCAAGGGCAGCTCGATCGAGTCGTTCATGGTGGAACCGCCCTTCATCGGGCGCAAGCCGGTGTTCATCGGCGACGACGTGACCGACGAAGACGCGTTCGCCGTCGTGAATGACATGGGCGGCGTGTCGATTCGGGTCGGGCAGGCGGTCGCCACTCGCGCGAAGCATCGACTCGGCGGCGTCAGCGAAGTGCTACGGTGGCTGCAGACCGTGCCGCCCGTGGTCCCGCCCTTACCTGCGCAGTAGCCATGGCTTCGTTCGAACATTCGTTCGGCATCGAAGAAGAATTCTTTCTGATCGATGCCACTACCGGAGCGCTCGGCTCGCCGGCGCTGGATCGGCTCCTGCAGGACGCCCGCGGCAAGCTGGGCGACGTTGTCACTACGGAGCTGCTGCAATCGCAGATCGAGATCGCGTCACCCATTCTGCGCAGCCATGACGAAGCGCGCGAGATCATGTCCCGCACGCGTCGTTCTTTGAGCGAGGTGGTCGCTGGGCATGGCTTGCAGCTTGTCGCCGCGAGCACGCACCCACTGGGTGTCTGGCAGGAGCAGCTCATCACGGAGAAGCGGCGATATGACCGATTGATCGCGGACTTTCGCATCGTCACTCAGCGCAATCTGGTGTGCGGGCTGCACATTCACGTCGCCGTTCCGGAAACCATCGATCGCATTGACGTCATGAACCGCGCGATGCACTGGCTGCCCGTGTTTCTTGCGCTGAGCACGTCGTCGCCGTTCTGGAATCACCGCGTCACCGGACTGCTGAGTTATCGCCAGGCGCTCTATGACGAGTGGCCACGCAGCGGTATTCCGGATTTCTTTCACGATGAGGCGGACTATCAGGCTTTCGTGGATCGGATGCAGGCGGCCGGCGCGATTGGAGATTCCAGTCAGCTGTGGTGGGCGATTCGTCCGGCGCTGCGCTTTCCGACACTGGAAATGCGCATCGCCGATATGTGCACGCGGCTCGAGGATGCGCTTGCAATCGCGGCGTTGTATCGCTGTTTGGTGGCGAAGTTAGTGGCCAATCCAGAGATGGGCAAGGCGCGCAGCACTCATACGCGCCGGCTCATCGACGAGAACCGCTGGCGGGCGAAGCGCGATGGCGTCAAGGCCGAGTTCATTTTGGAAACAACGAACGAAGTCGTGCCGGTCGCGAAGGTGGTGCGCGATTTGATGAACACTTGCGCCGAGCAGATCGATCGGTTCGATTGCGCCGAAGCGCTGGCGCCTATCGATAAGATCCTGAGCGAGGGCACGAGCGCGCATCAGCAGCTGAAGATTTATAACGACAGCCGCGCCGCCGGCGAAGAGAGCTTGCAGGCGCTGCTCAGAGTGATCGATTGGCTGAAGGCGACGACGCTGGGCGAAGCTGCCACATCGTAACGAGTCAGCAGCTCGTAAAAGCCGTCGTCAACGCGAGCGCCGTGTTAGGAAATTGATTATTTGCCGAGCGCGCTCGCAGCGGCGCGCGCCATTGCCAATTCTTCGTCGGCGCGCACGGCGAGTAGGTGAACTCGCGAGCTGGGTGCGCCGAGATTCGCTATCGGATGTTCGGTGCTGAGCTTCGCACTATCGTTGCGTGTCGGATCGAGCACGGCGCAGATGAATTCGAGTCGCTCCAGACAACGCCGGCGTATCAGCGCGCTATGCTCGCCGACGCCGGCCGTGAATGCGATTACGTCGACGCCGCCCATCGCGACGGCGTACGCGCCGATGTATTTCCGGACGCGATGGACATACATGTCGATGGCGAGCACGCAATCCTGATCGCCCGCGTTCGCGCGCTGCTCGATCTCGCGCATGTCGTTCGTTCCCGTCAGGCCCTTCAAACCCGAACGCTTGTTAAGAAGATCGTCCAGCTCATCAGCGTCGAGATCATCGGAGCGCTGGAGCTGCAGGAGCACGCCCGGATCGACGTCGCCGGCGCGCGTGCCCATCACCAAGCCTTCGAGCGGCGTCATGCCCATGCTGGTGTCGACGCTGCGGCCCTGCTCTATCGCCGTCACGCTCGCGCCATTGCCGAGATGGCACGAGATGATGCGAAGCTTCTGCGGGTCGATCTCCAGATGCGCCGCGACACTGCGAGCGACGTGGCTGTGATTGATGCCATGAAAGCCGAAGCGCCGGATTCCATAACGCCGCCGCACGTCGGCTGGCAGTGCGTACTCGCGCGCATGATCCGGAAGCGTCGAATGAAAGGCGGTATCGAACACCGCGAAGTGAGGAAGACCCGGCAGCGCCGCCCGTGCATGCTGAATGGCCGCCAGCGCGGGTGGATTGTGCAGAGGAGCCAGGTGACTCAGCTGCTCGATCTCGGCGAGCACGGCATCGTCCAGGCGCACCGGCTCGACGAACTTCTCGCCACCGTGAACGATGCGATGCGCGACGGCTTCTATCGCACCCTGATCCGCTCGGTAGGGCGCGAGCAAAAGATCGACCGCGGAATCTAGATCCGACCCGACATTCTCGGCGTGCACTTCTTGCAGGCGCCGGCCGCTCGACGTATCGAGCAGGGCGCTTTTGACCGAAGAGCTGCCACAATTGAGGGCAAGGACGCGCATGCCGGAAAAATACCACCCTCCTGGCCGGGCTTGTACACTGCTCCGAGCTCAACGGAGGTCCGCATGCATCGTTCCGACCGCAATAAAAAAATCCGATCCATTCTCGCCGGCGGCGCGCTGGCGCTCTCGATGCCCGTGCTGGCCGATGCCGACGTGGCGTCGGTGGACGCCGCGGCCAAGGCGGTCGAGCCGCATGTGATCGAATGGCGCCGCCACCTCCACGCCAATCCCGAGCTCAGCAATCGCGAAACCAAAACGGCGGAGTTCATCGCGAAACGATTGAAAGCGATGGGCCTGGAAGTGAAGACCGGCATCGGTATCACCGGCGTCGCTGCACTACTGAAGGGCGGCAAGCCCGGCCGCACCCTCGCGCTGCGCGCCGACATGGACGCGCTGCCGGTCACCGAGCAGACCGATGTGCCGTTCAAGTCCAAGGTCACCACCGAGTTCCGGGGCGAGAAAGTCGGCGTCATGCACGCGTGCGGCCATGACGCGCACGTCGCGATTCTGCTGGGCGTGGCCGAGGCGCTGGTGAAGATGAAGGACTCGTTGGCCGGCCAGGTGCTGTTCGTGTTCCAACCAGCCGAGGAAGGCCCGCCGGACGGCGAGCGCGGCGGCGCACTGCTGATGATGGAACAAGGCCTGTTCAATATCGCCAAGCCGGACGCGATGATCGGCCTGCACGTCATGGCCTCGTTGAACAGCGGCGTCATCGGTTACAAACCCGGTCCGCTGATGGCCGGCTCCGACGCGTTCTCGATCGTCGTCACCGGCTCGCAAACTCACGGCTCGCGGCCGTGGGCGGGCATCGATCCCATCACGGTGTCGGGCCAGATCATCACTGGACTGCAGACCATCGTCTCGCGTCAGATCGATATCACTCAGGTGCCAGCGGTGATCACCGTGGGCGCGATCAAAGGCGGCATCCGTTTCAACATCATTCCAGACTCGGTGGAAATGATCGGCACCATCCGCACGTTCGATCGCGGCATGCGAGAGGACATCGTCAAACGCATGCAGACCACCGCCAGCAACATCGCCGAAGCGAGCGGCGCGAAAGCCGAATTGAAGATGCGACCGGAAGTGTCGTTGCCGCCGGTCATCAACGATGCCGATCTCACCAATCGCGCTCTGCCGTTGTTCGAGCAGCTGGTGGGTAAAGAGAAGGTGAAATTGATCGGGCTGCAAACGGTGGCGGACGATTTCTCGTTTTTCGGCACGCAGATGCCGTCGCTGTATTTCTGGGTGGGCATCACGCCGCCCGACAAAGACCCGTCCGCCGTGCCTTTCAACCACTCGCCGCTGTTCTATCTGGACGAGTCAGGAATGCTGACCGGCATTCGCGCCATGCTGTCTCTCACGACGGATTTCCTGGCGAAGTAACCGGACTCTCCGTTTTGGCCTGAAGACCCACCCCCTACCCCCTCCCGTGCACGGGAGGGGAACTTCAAATTTTATTTTTTTCGCCTGCGGCGAGCTTCAGAGGAAGACGCGTCGGTGGTTCGCGCCGTCCGAGGTGACCTCGAACGACGCATCAACGTGAGTGGCATATCCCGGCCGGCTCGCCGCAGGCGAGCACAAATATTAAAAATCTGGTTCCCCCTCCCGGCCACGGGAGGGGGTTAGGGGGTGGGTCTTCTGGCCCGAAAGGGTCTCGCCGGAGGCAGCGTGGAGTGCGAGTCGCGTCACAAATCCACATCCTGGATGTGACTGTCGGTCATAACGCGACGTTCGTACTTGCCGCAATTGTTCCCACTGCATGTACTGCGCGCCTTGGGAGGAAGATCGCCTGGAGTGGCGATGAAACAATCGAGAAACCTACTCGCCGTCATTGCAGGACAGAGCTCGGTCGTCGCCATACTGGTGCTGGTATTGGTGCTGTCGATCGCGGGCGCCCCGTTCCTGCAGCAGAAGCAGGTGGTGGCGAAGAACATTGGCGCCGAGGTGGCCGTCACCAAGGCTTATGCGCTCACCGAGGCCCTGCTGGCCCATCGCGCGCCGGGACAGACGCTGGATACGTTCAACCCGGCGTTCAACGCCCGTCATTTTCCTGGCGCATTGAGCAAGGGCCAGGCCGCACCAGCCGACGCTGTTGCGGCTGACGCAATCGCAGCCCTGCGCAAGAACGCCGCGCAGCCGTATCTTCATTTCCAGGACCTGGCCGGAACGCCGCATCTGTTCTACGGCGTGCCGGATCGAGCCGGCGGCGCGCTGTTGATCGATCTGACCATGGAGCGCGAGCAGGCGACCATTCAACGTTTCTTCGGTCAGTCGTATCTGTCGTCCAGCGCTCTCGGTTACATCCTGGTCGGGTTGTTGCTGTTGGGCGTGTTCGGTCTGCGCTTCTACCTGCGTAATCTGATCGCGCTACCCGAAGATCAGCGCCGGCGCATCCTGATGAAGGGCCTCGACGGCGCGCCGCCTCGTCGCAATCGGTTGCCCTGGCTGTTCGCGATCTGCGCCGTGGTATTCGCGGCCGACCTGGCCAATGTAATGGATTCCGCCATCGGCATCGGCTACGTGCTGGCCGTGATGCTGGCGCTCTCTTCGAGCCGTCACTGGCATGTCAGCGTCATCGGTTTCGTGAGTGCGGTGTGCCTGCTCGTGTCGCCGATCATCTCGCCCTATCACGGCGGCTGGTGGGCTTACCTCGAGAGCCACGCAGTCGCGGTGTTTGCAATCTTCGTCACCGCGTTCTTCGGCGCGGCCAACCTGCGTAAATCTCAGGCTGAAACATTGGCGCTCGCCGAAGCAATGCGCTCTCGCAACGAGACGGCCGAGCTGCGCACCGCACTGGAACGCGCCGAAGCCGCTGAAAGTAACAATCGTCGGATGATCGACCGCATGCGCATGGCGAACGAGTCCGCCGGCCTGTCGGTGTGGGAATGGAACATCACGGAAGACTCGCTGGTCATCGACGAAGGCTGCCCAATGATCAGGCGTTGCGGCGGCGTACGCATCCTCAAGGGCACGGAGTTCGCCCGCAAGTTCGTGCATCCGGACGAGCAAGCCGCCTGGCACGAAATGTTTCGCGCGGCGATTCGCGGCGACAAGAATTCACTCGCGCACCGCTATCGCTTGATCGACGCCGAGGGCCACACCCGCCACATCCAGTTCCACGCCAGCATTCTGCGCAACCAACAGGGATACGCGATCAGCGTGCTCGGCATCGACTGGGACGTGACCAAGGAAGAGCACTCCAAGGAAGAAATTTCCCGCCAGGCCACCGAGATCAAAGAAGGGCAGGAACGTTTCCAGCGCGCCGTGTCCGGCACGCAGGACGCGCTGTTCGAATTCAACCTGATGACCGGCGAGATCTGGCATTCGCCGCAGTTCCGCCTGATGCTCGGCTACGACGGCACCGAGAGCAACGAAGAGGGCCGCCCGGAGGCCTTCGTGCATCCCGACGACGGCGCCATCGTCGGCAAGGCGATGAGCGATCATTTGCAAAAGCGCGTGCCGTACGACATCGAGTATCGCCTGCGCAAGAAGGACGGTGATTGGTTATGGGTGCGGTCGCGCGCCACGGCAGAGCGCGACGAGGACGATCGTCCGCTCTGGTTGGCTGGCTCGATTCACGACATCACGCAGGAGCGCGCCGCGCGAGTGGCGATGGAACGCGCGACGGCGGAAGCCGAAGAAGCGAGCCGCGCGAAGAGCACGTTCCTGGCCACGATGAGCCACGAAATCCGCACGCCGATGAACGGCATCATCGGCATGACGGGCCTGTTGCTGGACACTGGTCTCGATCGCGTGCAGCGGGACTACGCCGAAACCATCCGCGCCAGCGCCGATTCCCTGCTGACGATCCTCAACGACATCCTCGACTTCTCCAAGATCGAAGCCGGCAAGCTGGACATTGAGGACATCGAGCTCGACCTGCGCACCAACGTCGACGACGTGGGCTCCATCATGGCGTTCCAGGCCGCAGCCAAGAGCCTGGAGCTGGTGGTCAACGTCAGACCCGAAGTGCCGGAGCGCGTGCTCGGCGATCCGCAGCGCATCCGCCAATGTCTGCTCAACCTGGTGGGCAACGCGATCAAGTTCACTCAGAGCGGCGAAGTCGTGCTGGAAGTTTGTTTGCTCGGACGCCAGAGCGGCCGCGCGCTGCTGCACTTCGAAGTGCGGGACACCGGCATCGGCATTCCACGCGAATCGCTGGACAAGTTGTTTCAGCCGTTCATTCAGGCGGACTCCTCGACCACGCGTCGCTTCGGCGGCACCGGCCTCGGCCTGTCCATCGTACGTAAGCTCGTTGAAATGATGGGCGGCCAGACCGGCGCGCAGAGCGAAGTCGGCAAGGGCTCGACCTTCTGGTTCACTCTGCCGGTGGAAGAACCGGCGGGCATGCTGGATTTCGAGCCGCGGCGGCACGCTGCTCACGAAGGCCGTCGCATTCTGCTGGTCGACGACAACGACACGAATCGTCGCGTGTTGTCGAGCCAGATGGTGCACGCGGGCTACGAAGTGGTGACAGCGTCCCACGCGCACGAAGCGCTCGGAGTTCTGCGATCAGGCCGCGGCGCGTTCGATGCAGTCGTGCTGGACTATCAAATGCCCGACATGGACGGCGCCATGCTCGGCGAGCAGATCATGAAGGCGCGCGACATTCCGCCGACCCGCTTGATGTTGCTCACCTCGCTGGATCGCTCCGGCGACATGCAGCGCTTCGCGGACATCGGTTTCTCTGCGTATCTCACCAAGCCAGTGAGAACCCGCGAGCTGCTCGATTGTTTGAATCGCGCTCTGTCACGCGAGGCGGAGGACTGGCACATGCACAGCCAGCCCATCATCACGCGCGGCACGCTGGTCGCGAACGAAGTGAAACGCATCTATTCGGGCCGGGTGCTGCTGGTGGAGGACAACGCCATCAACCAGCGCGTGGCCCGTCGTTTCCTGGAGCGCCTGGGCTGCGAAGTGCACGTCGTTGGCGACGGCAAGCAGGCGGTCGAAACGTACGAGCGCAACAGCTATGGCTTCATTCTCATGGACATGCAGATGCCGGTCATGGACGGCCTGGAAGCCACGCAGCGCATCCGCCAGATCGAAGGCGAAGGCCGTCGCACGCCCATCGTCGCGCTGACGGCCAACGCCATGATGGGCACGCTGGAGCGCTGCCTCGAAGCGGGCATGGACGACTATCTCACCAAGCCGCTCGACATCTCGCGACTCCAGGATGTGCTCGATCGATTCATGGGCGCCGTCTCGTCGGACATGGAGCCGACAGTCGTCGCGCCCATGGGCCGCGATCTGGACAACGCGGTCAAGGCGCGGCTACGTGACATTGCTGGCGACGACACCGAGTTCGCCGCCGAGCTGGTGGGCGCATTCATCATGGGCGCGGAAGAAGCGATTCTGGAAATGCGCGCCGCCGCGCACCGACACGATCTGGATCAACTGGCCCGAGCCGCGCACAAGCTCAAAGGCGCAGCGAACAACATGCACGTGGATCGGCTGGGGCTGCTGTCGGCGGACGTGGAAACCCGCGCCCGGGGCGGCGGCCGCAACGACTGGAGCGAAGAGCTGAAGATGATCTCGGCCGAGTACGAACGCGTGTCGGAACATTTGCGCGCGTTGCTGGACTCGCAGTGGCAACGCAAGGCGGGCTGAACGGCAGCCGGTCATTTCTGCTCTTCAGGCACGAACTCCGCCGGCTTGTCCGAGCCGCCGCCGAAAAAGAACTTTTCCATCTCGGCGACCAGGAACTTGCGCGCCTTGGGCTCGATGGGTGTGAGGCGATATTCGTTGAGCAGCATGGTCTGGTGTTTCAGCCAGCGCTGCCACGCCTCCTTGGAAACATTCTCGTAAATGCGCTGCCCCAGCTCGCCGGGATAGGGTGCGTAGTCGAGCCCTTCGGCTTCGACTCCCAGCAACACGCACTTCACCATTCTCGCCATATGGACTCCGACTGAATCAATCCGAGGCAGTATCGGCCAAGCTGCGGATCAGATCCACGGCAGGCTTGGCCAACCCGATCTTCGCCGGCTGCTTCACGTCGTACCAGTAATAGCGGTCGGTGTCCGCGATGGCCGACCGGTCGTGCGCATTGTGGACCAGGATGGGTTGCAGAGTGAGATCGAAGTGAGTGAACGAATGTAAGTAGGGCGGCAACGGCTGGGTTGTCAGCGATGCCTCACCCGTGTGTTGTTCCATCCAGGCCAGCGCATCGTCATGGGCATCGAACTGAGGAAAGGTCCACAGTCCGCCCCAGATGCCCACAGGCGGTCGGCGCTCCAGTAACACCGCGCCGTCCGCTCGTCGAAGGATCGCTGCGTAAGCCGTGCGTTCCGGACGGTCCTTGCGCGGCTTGGGAGTCGGCAGCACGGCCTGCATGCCTTCGCGTCGAGCGACGCAATGCTCGTGCATGGGACAAACCACGCATAACGGCCGCGATCGAACGCAGACCGTCGCGCCTAAATCCATGATGGCTTGCGTGTAGTGCGCGACGCGTTGCGCCGGCGTGCATGTGTCCGCGAGTGCCCACAACTCGCGCTCGATCGCCGTCTCGCCAGGAAAGCCCTGGATACCGAAACATCGCGTGAGTACCCGTTTGACGTTGCCATCGAGAATGGGATGACGCTGCGCCTTCGAGATGGCGAGGATGGCGCCCGCGGTCGAGCGCCCGATGCCGGGCAGCTCCTGCACGGCGTCGATATTGTCCGGAAACTCTCCGCCGTGTTCGGACACAATGAGCCGCGCCGCTTTGAGCAGATTGCGTGCACGGGCGTAATAACCCAGGCCGGTCCATAGATGCAGGACTTCGTCATCTTCGGCCGCGGCCAGTGCGCGCACATCTTGGAACTGCTGCATGAAGCGCTCGTAGTACGGAATGACCGTGGCCACCTGCGTCTGTTGCAGCATGATTTCCGAGATCCACACCCGATACGGCGTGATCTGCTGCTGCCAAGGGAGATGTTTGCGGCCGTGAGTATCGAACCAGGCCAGCAGCGCGGTGGCGAACTTTTCGCCAGCGAACGCAGACGTGCCAGTGCCGGGACGCGCGGCATCCGCCGCAGTGAGAGTTAATTGGTTGGTAATCGATGCCGCCACGGCGACATGATGCCACGGCCGCGGAAACAGCGCCGGACGCGATTTCCCCGCATCAGGGCGGCGTCGGCTTCGGCTGCTGCGCCTTCTCTTCCACGCTCATGAACAGATCGCTGGTCTCGGTCTCCAGCATCTTCAGCATCATGCGCCTGCCGCCGACGGCCGGCACCCAGAAACCCGGCACGACGTTGGTCACGTACTTCACCCGGGTGGCGCCGTGGTGCGCCGGGCTCAGCTCGCTGCGCGTTTCGCTGAATCTCACATCGCTGCGCTCGGGATCGGCGACCGCCAGCAGCGTGTACTTCGACTCCTGTACCCGCTCGACCCGGGTCACGTCGCGGCAGAACCAGCCGAAACAAACTTCGACCGTGGTCTCCAGCGTCACGACATCCGGCTCCGGCCGCTCCAGAACTTTGGCGCTCAGAATGCGGCTGTTGAGCGAGGGGTAATCGGCGTAATTGCGCAGCACCTCGTCGACGCGATCGATGGGCGCGTCGAGCGTCACCACCAGTTCGTAACGAAAGTGCTTGTCAGCATAGCGGGCTTCGCTGTGCTCGATGGTGAAGGCGCCCGCGGCCGGCGCCGATAACAGCGCCGCCACGGCGAGCACGACATGCTGATGGAACATCGGAACTGGCATCCGGCGGCGCATGAAGAGGGACAAGGGATCCACTACTCCTTAGTCGCCCGCCGGATGGCTTTGGTTTCGTTGCCCGCTCAGCGATTGAATAAATCCTTGAGCTTGTCGCCGAGCTTCTCCTTGACCTTCTCCTCCAGCTTGTCCTTTTCCTTGTCGACGCGCTGCTTGACCTCGTTCTTCAGATAGCCCTCCAGGTCCGGGCGCACCTTCGGGTCGGTCAGCGCCCCGGTGATCTTCACCGGGATCTCGGCGTCGACCAGATCCTGCACCTGGGCGGCGTCGGCGCCCTCGCGCGGAATCTTCATCACCGTGGCCAGCAGCTTATAGTCCAGCGTGCTGGCCGGCACATCGACCGTACCCTGCCCGGTGACCTTCAGGTATTGCATGGCCACGTTCAGGTCGTTGTTCGACAGCACCCCGTTCTTCATCACACCGGTGCCGGTCAACGCGGTGAACGGCGTGCGCACAGGAACGCTGCGCTCAGGCACGGCCTGCTGTTTCAAGACAGCGCGGGCGCGGCGGATTTCATACCAGAGGTCGGTGCCTTCCAACGCACCGTCAGCCACCTTGAAATCGATGTTGCCGGTGAGCGTCTTCACGATGTCGTCGGTGTTCTTGCCCGAGCCGGCCAGCTTGATGTTGGCGTTGCCCTTGCCGGACACGCGGTCGGTCTCGAAAAAGTCCTTGAACAGCGGCGCGAAGTCGACGCCGCTGATGTGCTCGTCGAGCGTCACGCGAGCCACGTCGGTCGTGGCGTCGATGCCGATATCGCCGCTGTAGTTGCCGCCGTACATCGACGCTTCCGAAGGATTGAAGCGCACTTTGCCGTCGCGGGCGTTCACGCCCAGGCGCAGCTTCGTGAACTTGATGCCGGCGAAGATCGCTTCACCGACCTGCAACTGACCGCGAGCATTCAAGTTACGCAACGTTTCCACCGGAATCGGTGTCGGCGGTTCGTCGGCTGCGGGCTTAGCCGCCGGCTGCTCGCTCGGCGGGGGCAGATAACGATCCGCGTTGATGCGATCGACGCTCAAATCGAAACGCAGCGCCTTGGCGTCGAAGTCGGCCACGCCGAGCATGCCCTTGGCCGTCGTGTCATCGAACACCAGAACGATGTTGCCAACCTCGGCGGAGGTCTTGGTCATGGCGACGGTGCCGGCGAAGCTGAGCTTCTCGAACACTTTCGGATCGGTGGTCGCAGGCAAGGCCACGCCGAGCTTGGGCGCCCACTCGCGCAGGGACACTTGATCGAGCTTCAGCGGACCAGTCAGCGCCGGCGCATCCAGGATCTCTTTGCCGGTGAGCGCGCCAGTGAGATGGCCGCCGGCCAGATCCATGTCGAGGCCCGACAGCTCCATGGTCTGCGCAGCCAGATTGGCGTTGAAGTCTTTTGCTTGCAGCGTCACGGGCACGCCGGCGGCCGGGAATCCTTCGCCCTTCCACGTGGTCTTCACATTCAACGCTTCGAGCCGGTACAGCTCCTTGCCCACATCGGCGGTCAACATGTTGGCGCGGATCGCCACGGGGATGCCTTCCTGCGGATAACCCTGGCCGGTCAGCGTGATATCGATCTCGGGCTTGGCGAGCTGGTGGGCATTGGCTTCGAGATCCGCAGTGACCGTGGTGGCAAGGCGCACTTTCGCGGACAGCGACGGCTCCTGATCGAGCACGAAGTCGGTGGTCAACTCGAAGGGCTCGCCGGAAGCCAACCGGCCGGTCTTCAGGTTGAAGTCACGCACCACCTGCCGGCTCTTTTCCTGGCGATTCTCGATCGTCACCGCGGCATCTTCGATTTCCAGGCCGGCGACGGTGGGCACTTCCATGGACTTCTCGTCCGCGGGCGCGGGCTGCGTCTCTTCCTTCTGCTCGCCGAGATCGGCCCAATTGTTACGGCCGGACTCATCGGTGATGAGCCGAATGCGCGCGCCGGCCAGCCGAACATCGCCAACCTCGACCTTGCCACGGATCAACGGCAACAGGCGCACCCCGACCCGCGCTTCCTGAATGGAAACGAACGGTTCGTCGCCGAAGCCAGGCGCCTCGCCCAGGCTGGCCGGGCCCGCCTCGAGCGCCAGCCACGGGAACACGGTCAGATTCAAATCGCCGCTCAGCGTCAGCTGCCGGCCGGTCTTGCTCTCCACGATGCGCTCGATGTCGTCGCGATAGTCGTTCGGGTCGACGAACAACAGCACCGCCAGCAGCGCCAACACGATCAGCGCAACGATGCTGCCTACGACGATCCCGGCGATTTTCAGTGCCCGCATGTCTGGTCCTCGATTCGCACTGTGAGCGATTTCACACGTGCCGCGGATTCTAACAGCCGCACCGTGAAACGAGTCCAAACGGCCGGCGCATGCAGTACGAGAACCAGTTCACAGTGGCGGCGGCCCACGCCGCGCCGCTCTTAAGGCCATCCCTGAAAATCCGATGGGATAGGCAGTCTTCCTTGTCGCCTGCCGATACAGGTGATGTTCTGCTGCTCGTGTGGACGGCAATCGGACGCGCGTAATCGATGGTTGAGCTCGTGACGCATCTGGCCAGCATCGCGCTTGGCGCCCTCTCGGGCGCCGGAGCGTTGTGGGCCTATGAGCGTTCGCGCCGCTCCTCGCGGGCTCCAGGCGAGCTCGAGCGCGCTCTGAACATTGCCACCGAAGCTGCCGGCATCAGCTGCTGGGAAATCGACACGCAGGCGGGCCGCTTTGTGTGGATCGACAATCCGTATCGCGAGATCTTCGGCGACACACCGAACCCGTCCCTCGCCAGCTATTTGGAAAAGTTACAGCCAGACGACCGCGCCATGATCCAGGCGCGTTTCGATCAGGCGCGAGCGACTGGTGAGGAACGCATCTCCTATCGCTATCGCATTCAAGGGGTCAGCGGTCGGCTGCTGACCATGCAGACCCACGCACGCCTGCTCCGAAGCGCGAACGGCAACGTGCACCTGCTCGGCGTCTCCTGGGATATCACCAAGGAGATCGAAGCGGCCGAGCGCTTACAGCAGCAGGCGCAGATGTTGCGCGATGTGGAACGGCGACTGGAACGCGCTTCGCTGTCCAGCTCCGAAGGTCATTGGGAAAAGGACCTGCTGACCGAGCGCATGTGGTACTCGTCGAGCTATCACGCGCTGCTCGACTATGAGGATGGCGAACTGCCCACGGGGCCAGGCTCTGGCGGCGAGCGCGTGCACCCGGACGACCTGGTCGCGGCGCGCGAGAAGTTACAACGTCACATCGACGAGAACACGCCGTTCGATACCGTGATCCGGCTCAGAATGAAGAGCGGCGAGTATCGCTGGTTCCGCCATCGCGGCATGGCCGAGCGCGACGAGCAGGGTCGTGCGGTCTCGGTCGCGGGCTCCATTCAGGATGCGCACGAACAGAAGCTCGCCGAAGATGCCTTGAGACTAACTCAGCAGCGCCTGGAGCGCGCCATTCACGGCACCCAGGATGGTCTGTGGGAAATGGATGCCGATGGCGCATCCTGGCACTCGCCGCGCGTCGCGGAGCTGTTGGGCTATCGGCACGACGAGTTGCCGCCGGGCTGCAATTTCCTGAAGGAGTTTCTGCATCCCGACGACGCCGGCGCGGTGGCCGCGGCCACGCGTGTGCACTTCCAGGAACGTTTGCCGTACGACGTTGAAATTCGTTTGCGCACGCGCACCGGCGAATATCGTTGGTATCGCGCCCGCGCGACGGCGGAGCGCGATGCGCAAGGTCGGCCGTTGCGCTTGTCCGGATCGTTGCAAGATGTCACGGAAGCTCGCTCGGCGCGCGAAGCGCTGTTGCGCGCCACCGAAGCGGCGGAAAGCGCCAATCGCGCCAAGAGCGAGTTTCTCGCCAACGTCAGTCACGAGATCCGCACGCCGATGAACGGCATCATCGGCATGACGGGCCTGCTGATGGAAAGCCCGCTCAACCGCACCCAGCGCGACTACGCCGAAACCATCCGTTCCAGCGCCGACTCGCTGCTGATCGTGATCAACGACATCCTGGATTTTTCCAAGATCGAGGCCGGCAAGCTGGATATCGAAGCGCTCGAGCTGGACCTGCGCAACATCGTGGAAGAAGTCGCGGTGATGCTGGCGTTCCAGGCCGCCGCGAAGAATCTGGAGCTGGTGGTGCACATCCATCCGGACGTGCCGGATCGCGTCGTAGGCGACCCGCAGCGGATCCGCCAGTGCCTGATCAACCTGGTGAGCAACGCCATCAAGTTCACTCGGGAAGGCGAGATCGTCATCGAAGTCAGCAGCGCCAACCTGCGCGACGGCACGCAGCGCTCGCGCTTTGAAATCCGCGACACCGGCATCGGCATCGCGCCCGGTACGCTGCAGAACCTGTTCCAACCTTTCGTGCAGGCGGATTCCTCGACCACACGTCACTTCGGCGGCACGGGTCTTGGGTTGTCCATCGTGCGCCGGTTGGTGCAGATGATGGGTGGCGATGTTGGCGCGCAGAGCGAGATCAACAAGGGCTCGGTCTTCTGGTTCACCTTGCCGCTCGCGGCGGCAGCGCAGGCCGCGACACCGGCTGCGTCGCTAAAGCTCGATCGAGTGGGCCGGCGCGTGCTGGTGGTGGATGACAACGAAACCAATCGTCGCGTCCTGGCGGGCCAGCTCATGCATGCCGGTTTCGAAGTCAGCCTGGCTTCCGGCGGCATCGAAGCGATGAGCCTGCTCCATACGGCGGCGGTCGACGCGCATCCCTTTGAGGTGGTCCTCGCGGACCATCGCATGCACGACATGGACGGCGCGACCTTGGGCGAACGCGTCAACGCCGATCCGCAATTGTCACAAGCGCGCCTGGTGATGCTCACCTCGGTGGACGGTCACGGCGACATTCATCGTTTCGCGTCGCTGGGCTTCGCGGCGTATCTCACAAAGCCAATTCGGGCGCGCGAGCTGCTCGAATGCCTGGACTGCATTCTGGCTCACGATTCGAAGCAGTGGCACATGCAAAGCCAGCCCATCGTCACTCGCAACACGCTCGCGACGCAGTTGTCGAAGGCGTATCGCGGCACGGTGCTGCTGGTCGAGGACAATCCCGTCAATCAAAAGGTCGCGGTGCGCTTCCTGGAACGCATGGGCTGCACGGTGCGCGTCGCCGACAACGGCGTCGAAGCGGTGCGCGCCTGCGAAGAAACAGCGTTCGATCTGGTGTTGATGGACCTGCAGATGCCGGTGATGGACGGCCTCACGGCGGCGCTGCGCATTCGCGAGCGGGAAACCGGCGACGGCCGGGCCAACGTGCCCATCGTCGCGCTGACGGCGAACGCGATGGCGAGCCAGCTGGAGCGTTGCATGGAAGCGGGCATGGATGCATTTCTGACCAAGCCGCTGGAGATTCCGCGGCT
Source organism: Steroidobacter sp. (assembly GCF_036402275.1). Taxonomy (NCBI): domain Bacteria; kingdom Pseudomonadati; phylum Pseudomonadota; class Gammaproteobacteria; order Steroidobacterales; family Steroidobacteraceae; genus Steroidobacter; species Steroidobacter sp. The sequence goes on from NZ_DASWTF010000031.1 coordinate 38,548, forward strand.
GCACGAAATTCTGACCAAGTTCGGCCTGCGGATTCGCGCCGAAGAGGGAGAAATGATCCATTCGAGTCAAGGGAACAATGTGCCGGTGAATCTGTCCCGGCTCAACGAGCTCACCGAGGGCGATCCGGAATTCACCCGCGAGCTAGTGGAGACTTTCATCGCCAGCGGCGAAGAAGTGATGGCGGAAGCACGCGCCGCGCTGGACGGGCTGGATCGCATCCGCCTGAGCCGGATCGCGCACAAGCTGAAAGGCGCGAGCGCGAATATTCACGCCGAGCCGTTGCGCGATTTGTCACATTCGTTGGAAGCGCAGGCGTCGAGCCTGGATCAGCCCCGCCTCGTCGAGATGGTGGAGCAGCTGGCCATGGAGCTGGAACGCGCGAAGGATTTCTTGAATCGGTACGCGCCGCCGCTGACGGCGAAGGCCGGCTGAGCGATCAGTCCAGGCTTTCGGTGGTGATGCGATTGCGGCCGCCGGCTTTACTGGCGTAGACGCCGGAATCACAGCGCGCCATCAGGCTGTCGAGCGTCGCCCCCTGCGGCACTTTGTCCCGCCATCCGGAAACGCCGAAGCTGGCCGATACCCTGAACTCCTGGTCGCCCGCCTTGAACGGCTGCTCGATGATGTGCCTGCGTAAATGTTCGGCTGCGGTGGCGGCGTTGCCGACATTGGTCTCCGGCAGCACGATCACAAATTCTTCGCCGCCATAGCGCGCGATCCAGTCGCTGGTGCGCACGCCGCTCTTGAGCGCCTGGGCAAACCATTTGAGCACTTCGTCGCCGGTCAGGTGCCCATGCGTATCGTTGATCTTCTTGAAGAAGTCGACGTCGCACATGATGGCCGCCAGCTGCCGCCCGTAGCGGGCCGCGCGATCGATCTCGCGTGGCAGCTGTTCCATGAGATAGCGTCGGTTGTGGACGCCCGTGAGCGGATCGGTGATCGACAGCCGGCGATTCTCTTCGTTCGCGGCGCGCAGCGAGCGCTCCAGCGTGACGATGCGGCGGCCCGTGTTGAGCCGGGCGATCAGCTCGGGCTCGACCACCGGTTTGATCAGGTAATCGTCGGCACCCGACTGCAGGCCGGCCACCAGATGCTCGATGGCGTCGCGCGATGTGAGCAGGATGGTGTAGGTGTACCCTTGCTCCTTCTGGCGCAGCGCCCGGCACAGCGCCACGCCGTCCATTTCGGGCATTTCCCAATCGGTGATCATCAGCGGGAAATCGCCCTGCTCGAGCTTGGCGAGCGCTTCGCGGCCGTTGGCCGCCATCTCCACCTCGTAACCGCCCCGCTTGAGCAGCCGCGCCATGATCAGCCGCTGCGTGGGCTCATCGTCCACGAGCAAAATTCGCCAGGCGGCTTGTGCGGGCGAGTTGACGGGAGGGGTCGGGGACATCGCGTCGGATCGTACCCGCTGCGGGGTTCAGCCGCAAAGCGCAAGGCCGGCACTCAATCACATTTGCGGTGACCCCCGAGCGGATATGTACGAGGGTTCGCGTTGTTACTTTCGATTCGAGACCGCGATCACTGTTGCCGAATCATCGCGCCCGAAACGGCCTCGGAGGCAGTGCGAACAGCGTCACAATCCATCGAGGGCCATCGTGGGCGTTGCAGGATTAACGCTTACACACCATCACCGTGCCATTGAGCGTCTTGATATGAACGCGCGCGCCGCCCTTGCCTTGCGAGAAACGCAGCTCGTTGCCCGGACCGTATTCGCGGCTGCGGCGGGGCTCGGGACCGAAGCAGTTGTCGATGTCGCCATTGAAAGTTTCAATATCGAACTCGGCGTCGATCTCGCCCCGCAGATGAAAACGCAGGTCGCCGTTGATGGCCTCGGCTTCCAGCCGCGCGTCGTCGCCGAGCGCGGTGGTCAGATCCAGATCGCCATTCGTAGTTTTGATGCGGCCTCGATCGAGCCGGTCGAGCGTCACGTTCATGTCGCCGGTCACGGTGTTCAAATCCAGCTCGGGGCCAGCCTTGGTGATTTCCAGATCGCCGCTGACCGTGGTGGCGCGCACCAGGCCCTTGCCGTCCAGGCCACGGGCGATGACGCTGCCGCTGACGGTTTTCAACTCGAGATCGCCGGGGCCGAACTCGGTTTCGATGCCGCCGCTCACGGCCTGCAGCCGCTGTGCGCCGCGCACGCCCTTGATGATTTGCTCGGCGCTCACCGTGTTGACGATCAAACCGCTGTCGCGTGGGATCTTCACGACCAGGTCGGCGGCGCCGCCGCCTGAGCTCATTCGAGGCAGCACAACTTTGATGTACGTTCGCGAGCCGTCCTTGCGGAAATCGAGGCGCTCGACGTTGCTGCCGAGATCGGCGTCGATCTGCACTTCGGATCGGTCCCAGGTCGAGACCTCGACCGAGCCTGCGACATTCACGATTTCCACTTCGCCGCGCGCATCCGCCGGCTGGGTCTTGGAAATCTGTTCGGCCCCGGCGTGCTGTGTGGTCATCAGCACGGCCATCGACAGGACCGCCTGCACGGCCGCTGACACAGGAGCTTTCATAGGTCGGTCCTCACGGGATTGCTCAACGGCATTTCGCTAACGTCGGCGAGCAGCTGCAGCTCTCGCTGATAAGTGGACATCAACAGATCCTGCAGCAGCGGATCGGAAGGATTCTCGGACAGCGTCTTGGAAATCTCGTCCGCGGCATGGCGCAGATCGGCGAGATTGCGTTCCAGCTTGGCGCGGGTCGACGGCGGCAGCGTTTTCACGCGCTCCTGAAAGCGCTGATTCAGATCCGAACGGGCCTTCATGTAATCGGCGCCCAATGCTTCGGGCCCGAAGCTCGCCGGCATCGCATTCAACGGCGGGGCCGCCATCGGCACCTGCTGCTGTTGTTGCTGCTGCTGTTGAGCCATTTGCATGGCGGCGTCTTTTTCCATCGACTGCCGCGTAACCACAAACGTGGTGAAAGATGTCGCGAGCACGAGAAGCAACCCCGCGGCGATCTGAAACCAGCGCGTCGATGCGAAATGCACGACCGGCGCGGCGTCGGTGACGATCGGGGTCTTGGTGATTTCGGCCTGAATGCCCTGCCAAAGATCGCGCTCCGGCGGCACTTCGCGCGGTAGCGAGGCCAGCATCTGGCTCAATGGATCGTCTTTGTGGCGTTGGTCACTCATCGTCCGCCTCCGCCTCGAGGCCCATGCGTTCGCGGAGCAAACGTCGTCCGCGATGCAGTTGAGCCTTGCAGGTTCCGACTGCGATGCCGAGCATCTCGGCGCATTCTTCGTGGCTGTAACCGTACACGGCCTGCAGGACCACGACGTGACGTGCGCCCTCCGGCAAGGTCGCGAGCGCACGCTCCACGTCCATCACTTCGCCGGCGTCGTGTTCTTTGCTGCTCTCGCCAGGCTCGGCCAGAGCATTCTCGATGGCGTCGTCGTTCGATTCGGAACGCGTGCCGTGATTGCGACCATGGCTCAGCACCTCGTTGACTGCGATTCGATGCAGCCAGGTGCCGAAGGCGCTGCGGCCCTCGAAGGCCTGCAGGTTCCGCCACGCTCTGATGAATGTCTGTTGCACGCAATCCTCCGCCACGTCCCGCCGCCGCGTCATCCGCAGGCACAGGCCCATCACCTTGCCGCTGTGGGTGCGATACAGGCGCTCGAACGCGCGCATATCGCCACCCCGGGCAGCCGTTACCAGGCTCGCGTCGGAGAGCAGAGGGTCCGCTACCGGGACCGGGTCATTGGCGCCAGCGCCGTATTGCAAGTTCGCCCCTCTTCCGCTCCGTTCGCGTTGTTACGTCCGCCTTTGTGGAGTTCGATGCGGGCCCCCGGGAGAAGGTTTAAAGCCGGGGGCGGGTCAATGATGACCCGATAAGGGCTTAACAGTAATAGATTTTTGTCAGAATGTAGGAAGCGGCGTGGGGCAGGGACGTTTAAGGATGGCAGTTGACCTGAACGGGTCCAGCCGAGGGTCTTCGTAATTTACTTCTGCTTACTATTCCACTCACGCACGGCGATCTCCAGAGCCGTGCCGGCCATGGGGCGGCCGATGAAGTAGCCCTGGGCTCGATCGCAGCCGACCGAGTCGAGGAAATCGAGAACTTCCTGAGACTCCACGCCTTCGGCGCAGGCGGTGAGGCGCAGCTTGTGGGCGAGCAGCACCATGGTTTCCACCATCGTACGGGCGTCTTCGTGAGCGAACACGTCGCGCACGAACGAGGTGTCGATCTTCAACTCGCTGAAAGGCATCAGGTACAGCTGCTTGAGGGACGAGTAGCCGGTGCCGAAGTCGTCGATGGACAGGCCGAAGTTCTTCACCCGCATGCGGGTCAGCACGTCCATGGTCGTGCCCGGATCGAACATGGCCGCGCTTTCGGTCACTTCGAAAATGATGCGACGGGCATCCGCGCCGACCTGCGCGGCCATGCGGGCAACCTGGTCGGGGAACGCCAGATCGTTCAACAGTTGCGGCGAAAGATTGATCGCCACCGACAGTTGCAGGCCAACGGCGTCCCACGCCCGGCACTGGGAGAGCGCCGTCTCCAGCACCTGCTCCGTCAAACGACGAATCAGCCCATTCTTCTCCGCCAGCGGAATGAAGCGCACCGGCGAGACAAAGCCCAAGGTCGGATGATTCCAGCGGGCCAGCGCTTCCACGCCTTCGACGATCCATCGATTGGGCGCGAGCCGCGTCGCCTTGGGCTGGTAATGAACGATGATCTCGCGCTTATCGAGCGCGGCCGTCAGCGCCGCGGCGCTGATCGGCGTGTCACTGCGCAACGTCTGGCGCAACGTCGCTTCGAGATCCGCGAGGAGGATCGGCTTCTGAAGCGCGCCGAGCATCTGCAAGCCATGCGCCTTGCCGATCTGTTGAGCAGTGGCCAGCACGCGCTGATCCATGCCGCTCGCGACCAGAATCTGCGCCTTGCTGCCGCGCTCGCCCAGGTACCGCAGCAGCTCGATGCCGTCCGCGCCCGGCATCTGCAAATCGAGCACCACCACCGTGGGCTGAAATTCCTGCACGGCGCGCCGGAACGCCTCCGGATCGGTCACTCCCTTGGACTCGAAACCCAAACCGGCGGCGGCCTCCGAGATGAACTCGCAGAGGTCGGGCTGATCGTCGATGACCAGCAGCTTGTTGGAATGCTCAGGCGACACGGGCCTCCCTATCGAGGACATGGCGGATACGCATAGCCAGATCTTCGTTGCGATAGGGTTTATGGATTACATCGGATGCCGTGAGTCCGGCGGTGCCGGCGAGCACGGCGTTGTCGGCATAGCCGGTAGTAAAGAGCACATCGATGTCCGGACGCAATTCGCGCGCGCGCTTGGCCAGCGCCGGGCCGAGCATGCCGCCAGGCATCATCACGTCGGTGAACAGCAGATCGATGCGCTCCGGTCCGGAAAGGATGCGCACCGCTGCCGCGCCATTGGCGGCGGCCAGCGCGCGATAGCCAAGCTGGCTCAGTGCAGTCACGACGGTGTCGCGCAGATCCGCGTCGTCCTCGACCACCAGAATGGTCTCGGTGCCGCCCGGAGCGACGCGCGTGACGATCGTGTCTTCGCGCTCCGATTGTTCCTCTTTGGAACGCGGCAGGTAGATGGTCACCGTCGTGCCCGCGCCTACCGTGCTGTCGATGGTGGCAATGCCGCCCGCCTGCTCGGCGAAGCTGTGCACCATGGCCAGGCCCAGGCCGCTGCCCTTGCCGGATTCCTTGGTGGTGAAGAACGGCTCGAACACGCGCTTCAACACTTCCGCGTCCATGCCGACGCCGTTGTCGTTGACGCTGATGGCGACGAAATCGCCGGGCTCGATCGATGGATAGTCGTTGCAGAACTTGGCGTCGAGTGTGACGTTCTGAGTGCGCACCGTGAGGCGGCCACCCTGCGGCATGGCGTCGCGCGCGTTGATGGCGAGATTCAAGATCGCGTTCTCGAACTGGCCCGGATCGGCGCTGGTGTGCCACAGATCATGCGCCTGGATCATACGCACTTCGATGGACTCACCGATCGTACGCTGGACCAGTTCGCTCAGGCCGGACAGCTGACGATTCAAGTCGAGCACTGCCGGCGCCAGGATCTGCCGACGCGCGAACGCGAGCAGACGACGCGTCAGATCGGCGCCGCGCGCGGCGGCGCGCATGGCGGTGTGAACTTTCCTTGCCAGCGTCGGAGTCTCGGCCACGCTGCGATCGAGCAGCTGCAAGTTGCCGATCACCACGCCGAGCAAATTGTTGAAGTCGTGCGCGATGCCGCCGGTGAGCTGGCCGATGGCTTCCATCTTCTGCGCCTGCATGAGGCGCGCTTCGAGGCGCTTCTGCTCGGTGAGGTCGTAGACAATGGAGAAGAAGCCCAGCACTTCGCCGTTCGGGCCGAGCTGCGGCACGAAGTGATTCTGCCACTCACGCGGCCGCCCGTTGCGGACACCGTTGTGGGTGACGCGCACGAACTCGCCGCCCATGACACGTTTGATGAGCGGCTCGAGCTCGTCGAATCGTTCGCTGCCGATGCTGTCGCGAAGCGGCCGTCCGAGCACCGCGTCGGCAGGCAGCGCATACCACTCCTCCAGCGCCCGGTTCACATACGTGACGATCATGTTGGAGTTCACGTAGGTCACCGGCGTCGGCACGGCGTTCAACGTCAGCTCGAAGAAGTCGCGCGTCTCGCGCAGCTTGCGTTCCGCGCTGACCAGATCCGTCACGTCCTGAATCGTGCCGTGCAGACGCACGGTATTCCCACCGCGCCGCTCGGCCTTGATCATGTTTCTTACCCAGAGCTGCCGACCGCGCGCGCTGGTCATGCGTAACAGCAGATCGGACGGCAGGCCCGCTTCCAGCGCCATGCGTTCCGCGCCTTGCAGCTTCACCCGATCTTCGGGATCGAAGAAGGCGTGATGCCTCGCCATGTCGATGAGATGACCGACCGGCAGATCGTGAATCGCGTACAGCGCTTCGGTCCAATGCAATTGTTTGCTGTTGACGTCGTATTCCCAGCCGCCGATCTTGGCGGTGGCCTGCATGTCCTTGAGCAGGTTGTCGAGCCGCACGCGCTCGCCGATATCACGAAACACCAGCACGGTGCCGACCGAGGCGCCTTCTTCGGTGACCGGCAGGATCTTGTATTCGACGGGGCGGAACGTGCCGTTCTTTTTCCGGAGCAACGCGCCGACGCCGCGCATGATGTCAGTGGTGTAACGCACGCGACGGACCGGATCGGTGCGCGAGTCGCCGTCTTCCTGCGTATTGATGAGCACTCGATAGTCGAGCCCGGCGAGCTCTTCGGTCTCGTAGCCGAGCATCTTCGCCGCCGCTGGATTGGCGTAGCGAACGTGGCCGACGTTGTCGAGCTCGAGCACGCCCTCACCCGAGCCTTCGACGATGGATTGATTGCGTCGATTGGCGGCGGTGAGCTGAGCGTGCCGGCGTCGCAACCGGCTGCGCAGCTGTTGTAACAGGACCAGCGAAAGAATGGCCGGCACCAGGCCGAGGGCGAAGCCCACGGCCAGGGTGACGAGATTCCCGCTGAGCAGTCCTTGCAGTGAGTTCATAGCCTGCGTGGCGTCGAGGCCGCGTTACGGCTTCGCGCCCGGCTCCCTCCCTGCATACCAGTTGACCGCGTACTGCATCAGCTGCGCGGAAGTGCGCAGCGACAGCTTGCGCTTGATGCGTTGGCGATGGGATTCGACAGTCTTGACGCTCAAGTTGAGCGCCTCGGCGGTCTGCCGCGTCGACAGGCCTTTACCGATCATGTGCAACACCTGCAGCTCGCGATTGGTGAGACTGTCGACCGGGTTGGAGGAGATATACGCCCCACCCGAAGCGAATTTCTCGATCATGCTGTTGCCGACCGCTTCGCTCACGTAGATGCCGCCGTCGAGCACGCGACGGAGCGCGATCAGGAACTGATCCGACGCCGCCTGTTTCATGATGTAACCGTTTGCGCCCGCCGACAGCATGCGCTCGGCGTAGATCGCTTCGTCGTGCATCGACAGCACCAGCAGCGGCAGCGCCGGATAATGAGCGCGCGCGTCTTTCACCAGCTCCAGGCCGTCACCCTGCTTGAGCGATACGTCGACGATGACCGCATCCGGTTCCTGTTCGCGGATCATGGATTTGGCTTCGCGCGCCGTTTCGGCCTCGCCGCACACTTCCAGATCCGACTCCGCTTCGATCAGCCGCCGCAATCCCTGTCGGACGATGGGGTGGTCGTCAACGATCAGCACGCGGCGCTTCTGGTCCTTGGACACACCCGCGGGCTTGTGTGCCGGCTTGAACAAAGAAGGCCCAACGCTCATTGCATCAACTCCTCAAATAGACTTTTCAGCTCGCACGACGGCGCGGGCGACGCGCCTTGGCGACGTCGGCCGCGGGTTCGAGCGGACATTCACAAACGATACGCGTGCCGGGCCGGGCCTCTGCCGCCGGGTGCTCCGGCGCGCCGCGCTCGAATCGAACTTCGCCGCCGAGGATACGCGCCCGGTAGCGCATGATCTTCAAACCCAGGCCCGGTGC
>NZ_DASWTF010000032.1:0-49629 GCF_036402275.1 Steroidobacter sp.
TCTTCGAGTGGACCGACGGTGGTTACTCCAACCTCATCCTCGATGACGGCGGCGACGCCACGCTGTTGCTGCATCTCGGCGCCCGCGCCGAGACCGACGCGAGCGTCATCGCGAAGCCGGGCAGCGAAGAAGAGACCTCGCTGTTCAACTCGATCCGCGCGAAGCTGAAGGTCGACCCGAAGTGGTATTCCACGCGCCTGAAGCAGATCAAGGGCGTGAGCGAGGAGACCACGACCGGCGTGAAGCGCCTCTATCAGATGGCGAAGGAAGGCGCGCTGGCGTTCCCCGCGATCAACGTCAACGACTCGGTCACCAAGAGCAAGTTCGACAACCTGTACGGCTGCCGCGAGTCGCTCGTCGACGGCATCAAGCGCGCCACCGACGTGATGATCGCCGGCAAGGTCGCGGTCGTTTGCGGTTACGGTGACGTGGGCAAGGGCTCGGCGCAGGCGCTGCGCGCGCTGTCGGCGACCGTGCTGATCACCGAGATCGATCCGATCTGCGCGCTGCAGGCGGCGATGGAAGGTTATCGCGTGGTGACCATGGAAGACGCCGCCGCGCTCGGCGACATCTTCGTCACCACGACCGGCAACTTCCACGTGATCACTCACGATCACATGAAGAAGATGAAGAACAACGCCATCGTCTGCAACATCGGTCACTTCGACAATGAAATCGACGTGGCGTCGCTGAAGAAGTACACCTGGGAGAACATCAAGCCCCAGGTCGACCACGTCATTTTCCCGGACGGCAAAAGAATTATTCTGTTGGCCGAAGGTCGCCTGGTTAACTTGGGCTGCGCGACCGGTCATCCCTCATACGTGATGAGCTCTTCCTTCGCCAACCAGACCCTGGCGCAGATCGAGCTGTTCGCGAACACGGCGAAGTACCCCATCGGCGTTTATGTGCTGCCCAAGCACCTGGACGAGAAGGTGGCGCGACTGCAGCTCGCCAAGCTCGGTGTCAAGCTCACGCAGCTGACCGACGAGCAGGCGAAGTACATCGGCGTGGACAAGGCGGGTCCGTACAAGCCCGACCATTACCGTTACTAATCCGCGGGATGTGCCCCGCCGCCACCGGCGGCGGGGCATGGCTCCCGTAACCACGAGGAGATGACCATGTCCGACGGCTCGATTCCCGCGAACCTGAATGCCCTGTCCCGTGCTGTAGCTCCGGGTACGGGTCGAGGTCCGGGGGTGGAAAAGCCGCCGAGCATGGTCCTGACCACGGCCTGCCCCGACACCACCGGCGTGGTGGCGGCCGTGTCCGGTTTCCTGGCCGCGAACAATTGTTTGATCACCGAGGCGCAGCACTACGACGACCCCGTTTCGGATACGTCGTTCATGCGCACGGTGTTTCATGACAACGGCCAGGGCACGCCGTCGCTGCAGAAACTGGACGAAGCCTTCGCCGGCACTGTCGCGCAGCGTTTCGGCATGCGCTGGAAATTTCACGAAGCACGGCGCAAGTGTCGAGCCGTGTTGGCCGTGTCCAGGCATGGGCACTGCCTGAACAGCATGTTGCATCGATGGAGCACCGGCACCTTGCCCATCGAAGTCGTGGCGGTCGTTTCCAATCATCAGGACATGCGCAGCCTGAGCGAATGGCACGGCGTGCCTTATCACTATCTGCCGGTGCTCGACGGCCGCAAGGCCGAGCAGGAACGGCGGATGATCGAGCTGTTCGAAAAGGTCGACGGCGAGCTGCTGGTGCTGGCGCGTTACATGCAGATTCTCACGCCGACGGCCTGCGAATATTTCGCCGGTCGCGCCATCAATATCCATCATTCGTTTCTGCCCGGTTTCAAGGGCGCCAAGGCGTATCACCAGGCGCATGCGCGCGGCGTGAAGTTGATCGGAGCCACGGCGCACTATGTGACGACCGACCTGGATGAAGGTCCGATCATCGAGCAGGAAGTGGCGCGCGTGGATCACACCATGACGCCGGAAGAGCTGGTGAACATCGGCGCGGACCTCGAGAGCGTGGTGTTGAATCGCGCCGTGAAGTGGCATGCCGAGCGGCGTGTGTTCGCCAACGGCAACAAGACAGTGGTATTGAAGTGACAGCAAAGATCATCGACGGCAAGGCGATCGCGAAAAAGCTGCGAGCGGAATATCACGCCCGCGTCGATGTGCTGCGGTCTCGTTATAACGTGACGCCGGCGCTGGCCGTGATCCTGGTCGGCGACAACCCGGCGTCACAATCTTACGTCCGCAACAAGATCGCGGGCTGCAAGGAAGTCGGCATCCGCTCCGAGCTGGTCGAGTTGCCGGCCAGCACGAGCGAAGAGCAGCTGCTCGATCACATCGAGCGTCTCAATAACGATATGAACGTGCACGGCATTCTGGTGCAGCTGCCGTTGCCGGCGCACATCCGGGTGTCGAGCGTGCTGGAAAAGATCTCCGTCGAGAAGGACGTCGACGGTTTCCATCTGTACAACATGGGCGGCCTCGTCACCGGCAACACCGTGTTCTCGCCGTGCACGCCGTACGGTGTGCAGAAGATTCTGGAGCACGAGAATATTCCCGTCGAAGGCCGCAACGTAGTCGTGGTCGGCGCCAGTAACATCGTCGGCAAGCCCACCGCGCTCATGCTGATGCAGCAGGATGCGACTGTCGTCATATGTCACAAGAAGACCGTGGACCTCGGCAACTTCACGCTGCTCGCGGACATCCTGGTGGTGGCGGCCGGCGTGCCGAATCTGATCGTGCCGCAGATCGTGAAGACCGGCGCGGTGGTCATCGACGTGGGCTTCAATCGGCTGCCCGACGGCCGCATCGTCGGCGACGTGGATTTCGAGGGCGTGAAAGAAAAAGCGTCCTACATCACGCCCGTGCCGGGCGGCGTGGGGCAGATGACCGTCACCATGCTCCTGCACAACACGATCCTTTCCGCCGAGCGCGCCGCGACCGCGACGACTTCGCCGTTCCGTAGACGCGCTTAAACATCAAGCTCCGCGCTTCCGAATCCGCCCCGCAGGAAAACAAAAAAATTATTTCCCCCTCTCTCAGAGGGAGAGGGGCCAGGGGGTGAGGGCCTTCTTCAAGCCAGCATGGCCACGCGGCGGAACATGAACGCCGCGAGCTGCGAGCCCATGCCACTCGCGACCATCACCATGCGGCGATTGGCGGTGAGCTTTTGCAGCCAATCGAACGCGCCGCCGTCGATCAATGGAACAGAGTTGCCGTCGGGTGTGCCTGCGTCGAGCATGAATCTCAGCCCATCGTAATACTTGTGTTCCAACGGTTCCTGCGTCACGGGCAGCGCCGTAATGGTTTCGGCGATGCGCTTCGCGAGGTGCGCGCGCTCCGGCGTTGCGAGCAGACGCAACTTGCGGTCTGGAAAGCGATAACCGTGTTTCTCGAGCAGATCGAGCGCGGCAATATGAGTGCGGATGTGCTCGATCAGGGCCTCGGTCAGGAATGCATGATCTTTGCGTTCGTGAGCCGCCGACACCAGACAAAACATTCGGAAGTGGGGGGCAAAGCCAGGCCGGTTCGGCACTGCTTGAGCGCGGACACAGCGGTGACTGGTGGTGAGTTTCACGACCGCATCCGGCGCGGCTCGCAGGCGCTTCGCGCATTCCAGCGCGAGCACGTTGGTCGGATCCGAAACGACCTCGGCGCCGCGAGCGGTGGAAACGATTCTGTTCTGGCTGGTCAGTGCGACGGTTGAGCAAGAGCCGAGCGGTGCGAGCGGCGACAGCTCCAGCGCCTCGAAGTCTGCGGCTGCCGCGAGCAGGTGCGTATCCAGCGAATTCAGCGTGCGCTGATCGATCGCGCACGGCTGCACGAATCGATCGTTCTCCCATTGCTGGCGAACCATCGCCGGGCTGCGCTGCGCGGCCCGGCGCTCGAACACATCGAGCAACAGCGACCACAGCGCGGTCGGGGCCAGGCCCTCGGCCAATGCCTGCCGCACGGTGGCGTCGATGTCGACACGGGCTGTGGGACTCATGATGAGCCGAGAGTAAAGGCTCCCGACCGCTGGCGCGAGTGCCGCGCATCGCGGACAATCGGCGGATCACAAGCTTCGAGATGAGATATGCGACTCTCAGCCTACGCTATCGCGTTCGTTGCGCTGGCGCTGCATTTGGGCCCGGCGCATGCGGCCTGCACGCGTCCGGACACCAAGATCGCCATGCCGGACGGCGCGGCTGCCACCGAAGCGGAAATGAAGACCGCCACCCAGGCGCTGCTCAAGCTGGATAAGGACGTGGGCGAATATCTGCGCTGTATCAAGGGTGACGCGAGTCAGGCCACGGTCGGCAAGGACGATCAGACGCGCGAAAAGATCCTGAAGGAATATGTCGCCTCCCATAATTCCGCGGCCGACGAACTGGCCGGCCTGGCGACCTGCTTCAACGCTCAGCTGGAAGCTTACCGCAGCACCAAGGGCGGCGCCGGCGGTAAGACGGCCGACTGCTCCACGCACATGGCGTCCGCGAAGAATCGCACTCCGGGACCCGCGCCCGGCGGCACACCCACCCCCAGCAACATCGTGAAAGAGGCCGACGGCCATTCTTTCGAGGCGCAAGGCGGTCGCTGGAGCTACACGCTGATTCGCGACGACACGCCGCGTTATTGCGGGGCCGACAAGACCGACAAGCCGTGCGTGAAGCGTACCGTCTTTGTGACGAACGGTTCGGACCAGGAGCTCGAGTGCAAGGCGTATATCAAGTACGAAGGCGCCGACGCTCAGGGCCGCCCGCAAACCGAGGCGCAGGCCGTGGTGCTCAAGCAGACCATTCGCGCCGTCGTGGCGAGCATGGCGGAGCAGGGCGTGAATGCCTCGACCTTCGAGGCGGAATGCAAGCCGCGAGCGCCCATGCCACCGCTGCACACCGAGGAAGGCTGCAAGTACGAAGTCGTGAAGACCATCAACATCTCCGACTTCTATCCGGAGGAATCCCGCCAGTTGGACGAGCAGGGGCCGGTGGTCGTGGAGTTCACGGTGGCCGGCAAGTCCACCAATCCGACCAACGTGAAAGTGGTCGCGAGCAGCTTGTCACCGCGGCTCGACGACGCGGCCGTGAAGGCGGTGAGCGCGATGGTCATGAGCAGCGCCTGCAAGAACCAGCGTCATCGGCTGCGCTTGAATTTCCAGCTGGAAGAATAGCGCTCAGCGCAGCGCGAACAGCCACGCGACGGCAAGGGTCGCGAGGGTGAAGGCGCCGGTCGCCAGTTGCAGAGCGCGGGATTCGAAACGTCGCTCGGGAATCTTTCCGAGCACGAAGCCGAGCAGACAGCCGCTGGCGAAACCGGTCACGTGCGCGACCACATCGGTGTTTTCACCGCCCGCGCCTAGAAAGCCGAGCAGCATCACGCCGGCAATCAGAGGGCCGAGGCGTTTGGCCCAGCGCAGGTTGGTCGCGGTTTCCAGTGTCCACGCATAGGCGCTGAGAATGCCTAGCGTCGCGAACACCGCGGTCGACGCGCCGATGGCGTTGTGTCCCAACGGCATCCACAGCGCGTCCAGTGCATTGCCCATCATCCCGCCGATCAGGATGCTCGCCCACGCGACACCTCCGCCCACCGCGAGCGACGCTAAAAAGCCGAGCACGATGCCGAACAGCAGGTTGCTCAACAGATGGCCGACATCCGCGTGCAGGGTCAGCGCGGTCACGACTCGCCACCATTCGCTGGAAGCGGGAATCGCGCCGTTGAGCGAGCCCAGCTCCAGCCAGTTGAAACCGAACGAATCTCTGCCGGCCGCGTAGGCGCTCGCGATCATCACCAGCGCGTAGAGGATGGAGCCATGCCAGGCGCGTGGGTGCGCTTTCGGCGGCTTCGGGACCGGAACAGGCGCGACCGTTTCCTGGGCGACCTCGCGCAAGTGATGTCTCGCGAGATCGGCCGATTCTTCCGCCACCACGACGACAAACATTCCGCCGCGAACCACCGTCCAGGAATGAATGCCCACCGCCGAGAGGATCAGGGTCTGCTGGTCGCAGTCGGGCATCCGCAGCGAGCGAAAAACCTCGACCAGATTCGGGGGCGCGTCTTCGGGCGTCATGGATGTCGTGATTTTTCGGGCGGGTCCGCAGGGGTGGGGGCGAGGGTGGTGGATTCCAAGGCGGGCCTGCGGCCGACCTCCTCCGCCCGAGGGGCTGAACTAACATAGAGTTGACCAAAAGGCTGCAATCGATAAACTCTATGTTATGCCAAGCACCCCCCAAGCCCTGCAGACCCTACCCCCCGCCGCCGCCCAGGCGCTGCGCGCCCTAGGGGAAAACCTGGCCATCGCCAGAGTTCGGCGCCGGGAGTCCCAGCGCACCTGGGCCAAGCGCCTGGGTATTTCGGTGCCGACCCTGATTCGGATGGAGCGCGGCGACGCCGGCGTCAGCGCCGGCATCTATGTGACGGCACTGTGGCTCATGGGACGGGTAAATGCACTGTCCGCCATCGCCGCGCCGGCCGAGGACAAAGGCGCGCTGGAAAGCGATGTGCGCGGGGCGCTCAAGCGCAGGGCGGTTCGCTCGGCGGCTTCGGTCGAAGCCCGTCTGGCTCGCGGCAAGCAGCCGAAGAAGACGGTGCGCTCATGAACATTGCGCGCAAGGCGGTCGCTTATAAACCCACCGATCAGTTGTATCTGTGGCTGGTGACGCAGCCCACGCGGCCGGTGCTCATCGGCGAGTTGCATTTGATTCGAACCACGCGCGGCGTGTCGCTGCGTTATGCGCCCGAATGGCTTCAGCACGGCTTTCCCCTGAGCGAAGACCTGCCGCTGATCGACGATGAGTTGCTGCCCACCGACTCGGGCATCGCCATCGGCGCAGTCGACGATGCGCGTCCGGATCGTTGGGGCGAGCGCGTCATCCGTTTCCTCGACAAGCCGCCGCGCCTGTCGCTGCTCGAATATTTGTATTTCGCCGGTGACGATCGCTTCGGCGCGCTCGGCGTATCGACCTCCGCCGAAGAGTATCGGCCGCGCACGCTCGGGCCGCTGCCGGCGCTCGCCGATACCGACACCATTCACGAGCTGATTCGCAAGGTTCAGGACAACGAGCCGGTGCCCGAAGAGCAAAAGCGCCTGATTTCTCCCGGCGTGACCTTGGGCGGGGCGCGGCCCAAGGCGTTGATCGACATCGCCGGCGAACAGTGGGTGATCAAATTCGCCGACGGCGAGCCGGCGGATACGCCGCTCGTCGAGCATGCATCCATGCTGCTCGCGCAGAAAGCAAACATTCGCGTCGCGCCGACTCAGGCGGTGCGGCTCACGGACGGTCACGCGGTCGCGATCAAACGTTTCGATCGTGAGCGCGGCGGGCGCTTGCATTGCTTGTCGGCCTGCGTGGCGCTGCGAGCCGCGGGCGAGCGTTACGGCTATCCCGAGCTGGCGCAGCTGTTGCGTCGTCGCGGCGTCGTGGAGGGGGATCAGAACGAACGTGACATGCACGAATTGTTTCGTCGCATGGTGTTCAATATTCTCATCGATAACACCGACGATCACGAAAAGAATCACGCGCTGATCGCCACCGACGCGCAACAGTATCGATTGTCGCCCGCTTACGATGTGCTGCCCTCCGGCCAGGCGCTGGGATTTCAGCAGATGCGGGTGGGCGAGGAGGAGGCCGATTCGACGCTGGCGAACGCGCTGTCGATGGCCGCGATGTTTTCGTTGAAAAAGAACGCCGCGATCGAGCAGGTGCGTGAGGTGGTGGCGGTCGTGAACGACTGGCAGAAGCACTACCAGGCGTGTGGCGTGACGCGAGGTGATATCGATCTGTACGCCGAGCAGATCGACCGTCCGTTTCTGTTGGAGCAGCGGCGCGAGTTCACGTAACGATCATGAACGACTTTTAATGACGCCGGGGCCGGGCGTTGGGAACATGCCGTCGCGCCACCCGTCCAACCAGTAAGCAAGTCTTTCGGAGAGCTAACATGCGCGACTCAGCCAATAGATCACGAGCTTTGTTCATCGCGACGTTGTGCGGCTCGCTGTTGCCGCTCGCGAGCCAGGCGGCCGAGAGTTCAGCACCGGTTCAGGCGACCTGGAAGACGCAGGAGATTCGGTACAGCTATACCGGGTTCACGACAGCCTACGACTGCGACGCCGCCGAGGATCGGATCAAAGCGATCTTACGCAAGGTGGGCGCACACGAGCAGACACGCGTGATGGCGCAAGGGTGCACGTTGAATCGCCCGTCGCGAAATTTCTTCGTCACCATTACGACGGCGGCTCCGGTGCCGCTTGCGGACGCGCCGCCCAAGGCAGAGACGACGACCAGCCGCGACGAGTTGCTCAAGCGTCTGGGCGTCGCCTCGACCAAGCTCGATGAAACATTCCCCGCTGAATGGAAAACCATCGAGCTGTCGCGCGATCGCAAGCTGGACCTGGAGCCCGGCGACTGCGAGTTGATGGAAGGGCTGCGCGATCACGTGTTTCCCAAGCTCGGCGTGAAGATCGTCGCCGATCAGGTCAAGTGCATTCCACGCCAGGTGTCGATTCAGACGCCGGAGCTGACGGTGTCCGCGCTGGTCGCGCTCCCGAAACCCGATGCGCCTGCCGGCAAGACCAAGAGCTGACCGATCGGCCGAAGCACTTCGGCCGACCGGCGCCGACGATCAGCCGACCAGCGCGATCACTTCCTGCTTCTGAGCCGCCGACAGCAGCGGACCGAAGCCGGCCTTGAGATTGTCGCTCTGGCGGTCGGGCTTGCCGGTGGCGGGAATCACCGCGGTGACGGCTTCGTGGCTGAGGCAGAACTTCAGGAACATCTGCGCCCAGGAAGTGACGCCGACTTCCTTGGCCCACGCGGGCAGCGCTTTGCCCTTTACCTGGTTGAACAGCTTGCCGTCGTTGAAGTTGCGATTGGCGAGCACGGCCACGCCGAGCTCCTTGGCCATCGGGAACAAGCGACGCTCGGCGCCGCGATTGGTGACCGAATAGTTGATCTGCAGGAAGTCAGGCTTGGTTTCCTGCACGACGTCGGCGAGCTGGTCGTGCGCGGAGTCGAGGTAGTGAGTGATGCCCGTGTACTTCACCTTGCCTTGTTCCTTCAGCTCGCGCGCCAGCGCCAGCTGCGTTTTCCAATCGCCCAGGTTGTGCACCTGGAGCAGCTCGACCTTGTCGGTGCGCAGGGACTTGAGCGTCTTCTGAAACTGCGCCAGGCCTTTGTCGCGGCCGGTCACGCCCGACAACTTGGTGGCGATGAATGCTTTGGGGCGCAGCTTGGCGTCGTCCAGCAGCGGGCCGAGCACGTCTTCGGCATTGCTGTACGTGGGCGCGGTGTCGATCAAAGTCGCGCCGCCGTCGAAGAAGCGCTTCAGCACTTCTTTGAGCGCCTGATATTCCGGACCGCCCGGCGTGATTTCGAAGCTGCCGGAGGTGCCCATGCCGATCGCCGGCACCAGCTCGCCGCTGGAAGGAATGGCTCTACGAAGCATCTTGCCCTCGCTTGCGGCCGCCGCCACCGATAACCACGACGAAGTCGCGCCCAACAGCGCCGACCCCGCGAGCGCGACGGAGGACTGACCGATGAACTGGCGGCGTGTAGACATTGCAGACTCTCCTGTTTCGAAGCCGACAAGTTACTGAGCTTGCCGCGCCCGACGCAACACTGCTGCGACGAGCGGGCGCGAGAATGCGCCCGCTCGATGCGTTCAGCCTAATTCTTCAACCAGCGATCCAGCCACCGATGGACTTCGACGAAGAATTGCCGGTTGTTTTCGCCTTGCTGAATCCAGTGGTTCTCTTCGGGGAAGATCAGCAGCCGGCTCTCGATCTGCTGTCGTTGCAGCACGTTCCAGTATTCCAGCGTGTTGTTCAGCGGCACGCGGAAGTCGCGCTCGCCGACGGTGACCAGCACCGGCGTTTTCCATTGCGACGCGTAGCGGATGGGGTTTTGTTTGTTCCAGTCCACACCCTGCTGCCAGGGCGGCCCGCCCATGTTCTTCTCGCGTGTATAAGTGATATCGCTGGTGGCCCACTGGCTTTCGAGATTGATCAGGCCCGCGTGACTGATCAGGCAGCGATAACGATCGGTGCTCGCCTGCATCCAGTTCGCGAGATGGCCGCCGTAGCTTGCGCCGCCTGCGCACTGACGGCTGCCGTCGATGAACGGATAGCGCGCGATGGCTTCGTCCGCGGCCTGGTTGATCTCCAGCGCCGGGCCTTCCAGAGGATCGCGTTCGATGCCGCGTGAGAACGCAGCGCCGAAGCCGGTCGAGCCGGTGTAGTTGGTCAGCAGCACCACATAGCCGGGCGCGGCGAGCAGGTGATAGTTCCAGCGCAGGAAGAAGTTGTCGCGCCACATGTTGTGCGGACCGCCGTGCATCAGCACCAGCAGCGGATATTTCTTGGTCGGATCGAAGCCGGGCGGGCGCACGATAATGTTGTGAATGCGCGCGCCACGCTTGCTGTCGAACCAGAAGTGTTCGACCGGCGACATATCGAGCGCGGCCATTTTTTCGGTCGAGAATGCAGTCAGCCCTCGATGGCCGCCACGCTGCAGATCGATGCGCACGATCTCCGCCGGGCTGACCGCACTGTCGTAGCTCGCGATCAGCACTGGCGAGCTCGCTTTGTCCGCGCCCACCAGATTGCTGTACATGCCAGCTTGCATTTCGAACGCTACTTTTGCCTCGCCGCCAGTGCTCTTGCCGCGATAGATCTTGACGTGACCGGCGTCTTCGCCGAGCAAATAAACGTCGCGGTTATTCGGCGCGATCACCACGGCAAGCGGATCGCGTTCCGCCGGCAGCGTGATGTCGGTGCGCTGTTTCATCGAGGGCCAGTCGAACGCGGCGAGGTGCGTCGGACTGAAAACATAAGTGTCGCGAACCTCACGCAACGCATACAGGCTGCGCCCGTCAGGGCTGAACTTCGCCTCGCTCCAGCTATCGCCGCCCTTGAGATCGTCCTTGCCGGTGAGGCGGCGCGGCTCGCCGCCGCTGAGGGACACTTGCCACAGCTCGGTGTTGGTGTAATCGAAGGCGCCGCGATTGCTATTGCGCGTGGCGGAGAAGATCAGGCTCTCGCCATCGGGCGTCCACACGATGTCGAGCTCGCTCGCGCTCTGGGAACTGCGGCCGTCGAAGCCCGGCTGCTTGATCAGCTCGGTGCCGGCAAGCAGATCGCGCGGATCGTTCGCACCTATGGTCTGCACGAACGCATGAGGCTGGCGATTCTCGGGCAGCCAGGTATCCCAATTACGGATCGGAAAGTCGTCGTAGGCGCGCATCTTATATTTGCGCGCCTTCTCGTCGGCGACGATGCGCTTGCTGTCTTCGTCATTGCGGCTTTCCGGCGGCACGTCGCTGGTAAACGCGATCTTGCGACCGTCGGGTGAGAACTTCGGCAACCGGGCGCCGGTGCTGAGCGTCGTCGCCCGTAATGCTTCGCCGCCGCTGCTGATATCGAGAATGTAGATCTGATTGATTTCGTCGCCCTCGCGCTTGGTCGAGAAGGCGATGCGTTTGCTGTCCGCGCTCCAGGTCACGCCGGCTTCGGCCGGGCGGGTCTGTGTCAGACGGCGCGGCGGCGACTTGCCGTCGGTAGCCACCAGCCACAGATCGGTCGTCTGCTGGTCATTGTTGTATGCAGGCTCGGTGACGCTGAACACCGCGAGCTTGCCATCGGGGCTGACCGCGGATGCGCCGACCCTGGGCAGCAACCAGAGGTCCTCATGCGTGACTGCGCGGCGTTCCGCCGCGTGTGTGTTCGTCACAACAATGGACGTGAGCGCGAGTGCCGTCATGGCAAATGCGCGCGATAGAAAACGAGTGCTCACAAGCAGCGGCTCCTTGTTGGGGGCGGAGGATACTGTCCGGTAAATCGAGCTGCCCATTATGCCGCTCGCTGCTGCAGTTGCGCAGAGGTTGTTTTTTTTCGGCAGAAAGGCCCTGGTGGCAGATACAACGTTGTCAGATATGCAGGGAATCACGCAAAATTCCGCCCGCTACGCGCCGACGCGAACCCGATCGGGACGTTCGTTGCGAAGTTTCCACGGCAGACATGTTGTCTGCCTCAAGAAGTCACGGGCGCGGGGCAGCTCACAGGGAAGCCGACGCACCGTCGCGTGAGATCGAGGCCCTCATATGGATGTGCTCCTGAGGCAGCTACGCAGCCTTAAGAAATTACTACGCCGGCGTGGCGCCACGACGGACCAGGCGGAAGATCTGGTCCAGGAAGCGGTGTTGCGTCTTCACGCCTACACCCGCCAGGGCGGCCAGATCCAGAACCAGGAAGCTTTCCTGACGCGAACCGCGCTCAACCTCGCGGTCGACCAGCATCGTCACGCCCGGCAAGACAGCTACGAGAGCGAGCCGGTCGAAAATCTCGACTTGCCCGATCTGCAGCCCTCGCCAGATGAGGTTTTCGCCGCCGAGCAACGTCTGATGAAGATGCGGGAGGCGCTCGATCGCGCCAACCCCAGAACCCGAGAAGTATTCTTCATGCATCGTCTCTACGGTTTCAGTCACGCCGAGATCGCGCGCCGCCTGGGGATCAGCGTCAGCGCCGTGGAGAAACATGTGGCGAGCGCCGTGACCATCCTGGCTATGGATCGGCAGAGAGAATGAGCCCGACCGAGTCGCAAAACAGCAAGCCCGTGCCGGACGAAGTCCTGGCCGAGGCCAGCGTCTGGATCGCCAAACTCCACGGCGATTCGCGCGGGCGTGCGATCGATAACGGCTTTCGTCGCTGGTTGCTCGCTCATCCTGACAATGCCCGCGCGTTCGAGCTCGCGACCGAAGTTTGGGAGGATGCGGAGAACCTGCGCCGCTTCGTGACATTCCGGCCAGCCACTCAGATCGAGCGCAGTTCCGCGTGGCGCCCGGCATTCGCGGCGCTGGCCTGTGCGATGGTGCTCGTCCTCGTCGCCGTGGTCTGGTACCAGTACGCCGGTGTGATCTCGACGAACGTCGGCGAGCAACGCCAGCTGGTGCTTCAAGACGGCACGCGCGTGTTTCTCAACACCGATACCGCGATCGTCGTGAAGTACGACGAGCACGCGCGTCGGGTCGAGCTGCGTCGGGGCGAAGCACTGTTCAACGTGGCCAAACAAAGCGACTGGCCCTTCATCGTCACGGCTGGCGATCGCCAGGTGCGGGCGCTGGGCACGTCATTTGTGGTCCGCCGGGACGCGCAGCGCCTCGCGGTCACCCTGGTGGAAGGCAGCGTGCAGGTGTCGCCAGTGCCGCCTGCCATCACGCAACTGATGCAAACGGTCGTCGATGCGCCCGTCGCGGTCGAGCAGACGCCAGCCAAGGCGGAGAATCGCAATAATGGCGAATTCACAATGTCCGCCGGCCAGCGCCTCACCTTCAGTGCGGGCGCGCCCGCCAAACTCGATACTCCGGCCGTCGAGAAGACCACCGCCTGGCGTCGCGGCCAGGTGATCCTCGACGATACGCCGCTGCGGACCGCCGCCGCGGAAATGAATAGATATAACGAGTCCAAACTGGTCGTCGAGGATGTGGAGGCGGGCGAGCTCCTGATCAACGGATTGTTCCAGGCGGGCGACTCGACTCATTTCGCCAATGCAGTCGCGGAAGCATACGGGCTCACGGTGAGCAAGCGGGGTAACGACATCGTACTTTCCGGCAAACCTGTTCAGTAAGGTGAGGTTTTCCAGTGTGGGGATTTCCCAACTGAGGATTTCCAGACGCTACAACGTCGATTAACCGACGTGTGTCAAAAATCCTGACGTTCGATTCCGTCGAATAGATCGGGAGATGGGGACCGCGGGGCTGCTAACTGGTTAGGAGACCACCTTGAGCACCAATAGTCGGAAGGTTCGTGCCGCATCTCGTTTTTCGCCGGCCGGAACGCTGGCGGCGAGCATACTGGCCATTCTCGGAACGGCGGCTGACGCCCAGGCAGTGACCGAATGGGATCTGCCCGGCCAACCGCTCGCCAAGTCGCTTAGAGACATTGCGGCACAATCCGAAAGCAACATCATCTTCGATAAGAAGCTGGTCAGCGGCCAGCAGGCGCGGCCGTTGAAAATCAAGGCCAGCGCCGAGGAAGCACTCTCGCAAGTGCTGGAAGGCACGGGCCTGACCTATCGTCAGCTGGACGACAAGACCGTCACCATCCAGCTGGCGAGCACGGATCCGATGGCTACTACCAGCGCTGCATATAACAGCGATGGCCGCATCCGTCTGGCGCAGGCGGAGACGTCGCAAGGCGAGGGCACTCGGGGGCCCCGGACGATCGAAGGCCGGACTTTGCTAGACATCGAAGAAATCGTCGTCACCGGCACCAACATTCGTGGCATCGAGAACAACACCGCGCCCGTGACCGTGCTGTCGCGTGAGTACATCAATGCGACCGGTTACAGCACTGTGAGCAAGCTGCTCGAATCGGTTACGCAGAACTTCGCGCTGGCGAACCAGAGCGGTCAGGTCACGCCAGGCGTGACCCCTACGCGCGAGCAGGGTTCGAGCGTCAATCTGCGTGGTATCGGCGAAGGCACCACACTGGTGTTGTTGAACGGACGGCGTCTCGCTCCGGGTTATCGCTCGGCGGCAGTGGATATTTCGGCGCTGCCGTTGTCCGCCATCGAGCGCGTCGAAATTCTTCCGGACGGCGCCTCGGCGTTGTACGGCTCGGACGCGGTCGGCGGTGTGGTGAACTTCATTCTGCGCGAAGATTTCGAAGGGGCCGAGACGCGGCTGCGCGCCGGCGTGGCTGATGGCGTGAACGAGTACCGCGGCAGCCAGGCGCTGGGCAATGCCTGGGAGTCGGGGAATGCCCTGGTCTCGATCGAATATCTGCAACGGGATCGGCTGGCTGCCGCCGATCGGGATTTCGTGGGGGCCGGCACGGTGATCGATACTCTGCTGCCGGAGAACGAGCAGTACTCGGCCATGCTCACGGGTGAGCAGGATATCGGCGGCTCGTTCAGCGTGTTCGCGGATGCCTTGTACACCAGGCGAGATTCTGAATATACCGGGCGCAGCAACTTCTCCGAATCCTTCTCGAACGAGAACGACCAGATCGCCACCACGCTGGGCGTGGATTGGAACGTGGCCGGCGATTGGAACGTCCAGTTGTCGGCAGGTTACAACGAGAATAAGTCGGAGCTGTTCGCCAACGCCCGGCAGATGCCCACGCTCGCCGCCCCCCTCTTGGCCTCCCGTAGTGAATACACGTTCGATTCGCAAACCGCAGAGCTCAAGGCGGACGGTTCGCTGTTTTCCCTGCCCGGCGGCAAGGTGAGCATGGCCATCGGTGGCGCGTATCGCACCGAGAACTATGAAGAGGTGAATCGCCGGATGGGCGCTCTGCTGTCGTCGCAGGACGTCGATCAGGACGTCACCAGCGCCTACGCCGAAATGTATGTACCGCTGTTCAGCGAGGCCAACGCGATCAGCGGCGTGCAGAGTCTGGAACTGTCGCTGGCGGGTCGCTACGACGACTACTCGACTGCCGGTTCGTCGTTCGATCCGCAGGCCGGCCTCATGTGGGAACCGGTCAAGGGCCTGCGTCTGCGTGCACGCTACGGCACCTCATACAAAGCGCCCAACCTGGTCGACTACAGCCTGGCCAGCAACAGCACGCAGGCCCTGCAAGGCAACGTGCCCGGTCTGGGATTGACGCGCATCCTGTCGGTCCGAGGAATCGCGGTCGATTCGCTCAGCCCGCAGGAATCCGAAAGCTCCTCGTTCGGTCTGGAATTCACGCCCGAGAGCGTCTCCGGCCTGTCCGTGTCGCTCAACTATTACAAGATCCGCTATACCGGTTTGATTGCGACGCCCGGGGCGCCATTGACTCTCTTGGCGGATACAGCGGCATACGGCGACCTGCTCATCTTCGACCCCAGCGTCGATCAAGTGAACCAATTCATCGCCATCGGCCAGCTGGGGCAGGGTTTTTTCTCGCAGATTCCCAACTTCACGCCAGCTCTGATCGACGTGATCGTCGATGGCCGTCGCCGCAACCTGAGCGTGGTGAGCAGCAACGGCATCGATCTCGCGACCGAATATAACTTCAACGTCGGCGAGAACCGTTTCTTCATCGGCGTGGGTGGCACTTACGTGCTGAATCGGGACCAACAGGTCACGGACACCAGCGCGGAGGTCGACACCGCGGATACGATCTATAACCCGCCGAGCTACCGTGCGCGTGGTTTCGTCACCTGGCAGCGCCATGGGTTTGCCGCCAACATGTTCGTCAACCACGTCGATAGCTACGTCGATAACCGGATCACGACGCCGCCGGCGAACTCCAAGATCGATTCGCTCACCACGCTCGATCTGCGGCTCGCTTATGACTTTTCCAACAACTTCAGCAGTGGCTTCCTGTCGGGGTTCAACGTGGCGCTGAGCGCGCAGAACGTGCTCGATGAGGATCCGCCGTCGGTGTTCGTAACGCCGACCAGCGCGACCTTCGATCTGGGCTTCGATCCGGTCAATGCCGATCCGCTGGGCCGGCTGATCGCGTTGGAGTTCACCAAGACGTGGTGAGTTTGAGCTGATAGGTTCTATCGGGGTGGGGGCACTGGGGGCTTTCGCGAGAAAGCCCCCGATTTCTGTCCGAGGTCGAGAAGATGAAGTTTCCCTTGCGTCGCGTCTTGCTCGTGGCTGCCGCGTTGTTTGCAGCCGAGACTTCCGCCCAACAGACGTTGACGATTCCCGATGTGCCAACAGGCACGCCACGCAGCATCACGCCCGATGACTTTGCGAAGCTTCGCACCGTAGAGAGATTCAGCCTGTCGCCCGACGGCGCCCGTTTCGCTCTACTGGTTCGACAGGGGGATGCGGCGGCCAACGAATATCGCAGAGCTTGGTTTGCCGGCAGTGTGCGCGGTGGCGCGCTCACCTTCGTGGGCGATGGCGGCGAAACCCGTCTTGACGGGCATGGAGCGACCAGTCGACCCGGTGGCACATTCGAACGTCCGGACGCGCGCTGGTCGCCCGACGGCCGCTGGATCGCGTACACGCTGTTGCGAAACGGTGAGATTCAGTTATGGCGCAGCGACGCCGAGGGCCGCTCCCAGCAACAACTCACAAACAACGCTGCGGACGTCCGTGAATTCGAGTGGAGTGAGAACGGACGATTCCTTCACTTCACCGTGGGGGCTACGCGCGCCGAAGAGCAAGCGATCACGGAAGCCAGGGAGCGCGCAGGTTATCGCTACGACCAGGATCTGTATTCCATCGCGGATCTGATGCTGCCCCGGTTGAGGCATGCAGCGCCCAACGCGGCCACGACAGTGTGGACCGTGACGTTCGACGGGCATGACGAGCAACTGGCAAGCGATGCGGACCGTGCCGAGTTCGACCAGGCTCGCGGCCGAGCTGCCCCAACGGTGGGCAGCTCGCGCCGCGCGATGGAAGCGGGCAGGGTGATCCAAGCGGTGCGCACTGACGGCGCGCGAGCGTGGCTGGTTCGGTCGGGCGAAGCTCTGTCGCGCTCGTATCGGGTGCATGCCTCACTACCAAAAGCTCCATCGAAGGAGATCCAGTGCGCGGCGTCGGAGTGCTCGGGTTTAATCGAAAGGATCTGGTGGGTTGGCGACCGGGTGCTGTTCTGGCGCCGTGAAGGAATTCGTGGGGGAACGCAGGGTATCTATACGTGGGACCCGGCCGGTGGCACTGTGAGGACGGTACTGCGAGCACAGGACGATTTCTATGGGCAATGCGAGTTGGGCGCCAACAATCGTCTGGTCTGCATGCGCGAAACGCCGACGCTGCCAAGCCATCTCGCCGCGATCGATGTTCCCTCCGGGCGCACCACGGTAGTGGCGGATATCAATCCCGAGTTTCGCAATATCCGCCTGGGCAAGGTGGAACGCTTCGAATGGGACACGCCGAGCTTTCCCTGGAACGAACCCGGGCAGCCGTTGCACGGCTTCTATGAGTCGCGCGCCTCCGGATACATTTTCTATCCACCCGGATTCGACGCCAGCAAGAAATATCCGGTGTACATCAATCCTTATGCCAACCACGGCTTCGGGAATATTACCAACCAGGAGACGCCGTCGCATGTTTTCGCGGCGCGCGGCATGGTGGTGTTGGGCACCAGTTTTCCGCTGTTGCTGCCGCTGAACCCCAGCGAGGAATCGCTCAAACTGATTCACGCCGCGGAGTTGGGTTTCCCTCACTTCAGTATCAATGTCGGATCCACTTTGCGGGCGCTCGACAGCGTCATCGCTCGAGGTTTCATCGACGAGCGGCGCATCGGCATCGGCGGAGTCAGCCAAGGAGCAAACACGTCGATCTTCATCGCGCACAGGTACGAGCGCATGGCGGCGATAGCCATCTCCGGCGGCGTTTGGTCACAGCTGGACTATTACCTCGCGACGAGCGCCATGCCAAAAAGCGCTGGCGGCATTGCATGGTGGACCAAGCCGGAAGGCGAGGGCATGAACCTGTGGCGCGGCGTCGACGCCGCCGACAATGTCGCGAATATCAACGCGCCGATTCTGATCAATGCGCCGGCTGCCGAGATGCTCAATCTCATCCGCCTCGTGAAACACCTGGCTGAGGCAGGCAAACCTTACGACGCTTATGTGTTCCGCGACGAGACACACACGAAGTGGCAGCCCGCGCATCTTCACGCCAGCGTGCAGCGGAATCTCGACTGGTTCGCGTTCTGGCTGCAGGATCGTGAGGATCCCGATCCTGCGAAGGCCGATCAATACGCGCGTTGGCGCAAGCTCAGGGAACAACAACAGGCGAGCCGCGCGGCTCGGGGCTCTCAGGAAACGGCGTTGCGATAGCGCGCCGCCGTCGCAGTGCCGACCTGCTTCCACTGCTGCATCCAGATCTCCGCGGAGAGATAACACAGCAGCGTCGCGGCGCGCATCAGTGTGGAAGGATCATCGGCGGCGAGGCATTCCTCTAGCTTGCGGCGATCCAGATACCGATCCGTCACCAAGTGTCCATCCAGCAACTGCTCCCGCAACAACGCCCGATGCTTTTGCACAACGTGCTGATAAAACGCCGTTCCTGAGCCCTTGGCGATACGCTTGCGAATCTCGTCGGGCAGTATGTCCCGGAACGCATATCGCGCCAGGCCGCGGCTGGTCCCGCCCTTGAGCAGCGTGTAAGTGGGAATGCGCAACGCTGCCTCCCACACCGGCTGAGCGTCGAGTGGATTGATGTTGTCGGCCAACCCCGCGGCGTGAATGACGAATTCGTGGTAATCGACCGATGCAACGGCTTGCGCCAGTAGCTGCTTTCCCGGTGGCAGCGCAGCGCTCGCTTCATGATGCGCGTCGTGAAATGCGCGCTCGACCTGCTTCAAGTGCGTTTCCAGTTCCGGGGTCAGCAGCGTCGTTTGCAAGAACGTTTGACTTTGAGACACGTAGCGACGGCGCAGCAGTCCATGTGACAAGGTCTTGCCGAGCACCGACCAGAGCGAGTCCCTGCTGAGCGCCGAGGTGGCGCGCAAATGTCGCCACAACGCAGGACGCAACCCATGCCGGTGCGCATAGTCGATCGCAGGCAAGGGTTGCCTGGTCGCACAGAATACGGTGTCACCCGACTGTCCGGAGAAGAAGGCTTCGGCGCCGTGCGTCTTGATGATTTCCAGCTGGGCGTCGTCCGCTTCCATCGCGCTGAAGTACAGCGGCGGGCTGAGTCTCAGGGGGATGTCGCTCAGTCGCTGCATGTTCAGCTCGGGATTTCTTTTTCTTTCCACCAATGGCAGGTCCCAGCGCTGCGCCACCAGTCGTGCGTAGCGTCGCTCGTCTCCGTGGCTGACGATAGCGCGCATCTTTTCCATTGTCGCTGGGTCCATGCCCAGCATGTGGACCTTCTGTTGAGCATCGCCGGCTTCGATCGCCATGTTGAACAAGGTCAGGCTTGGCTTGCCTGGCGCCTGCCCCAGGCATCCCGCCACGATCGACGAGTCCAATCCACCCGAAAGAAAATGCGTGATGTTCCGATAGCAGGATGTCCACGCATTCACAGTGCTTTGTACTGCTGAGCGAAGCGCGCGCGCGGCTTCTTCGGGCTGCTCGAACATCGGCGCGCCAGCGATGGCTACTGGGTCCCACAAGCGTGCACGAGTGCGGGTGGTTTCGTGCAGCGTGAGACATTCGCCCGCCGGCAGTGGGTGAATATTCTCGATCCCTGTCGCCTCGCGCGCGAGATTGCGCGAATACAACCAGCGTGCGAGGTGATCGCGATCGAAGGAGAAGGGCCCTGGCAGGCAATGCAGCGCATCTTCGATGTCGGAGAAGAACACGTCGACACCGCGGTGAGTCGTGCTGTAGCAGGGCAGGGTGCCGGTCGGATCGCGAAACACGTGGTGCTTGCGAGCGCCCTCGTCATGAACGATGGCGAAGTAGCTGCCCCAGTACCGTTCGACCACGTGACGGCCGCCGCTGCGAACGACTCGCTGTGCTTCGTCGGTGTCGAACCGGGCCTCGCGAGGCACTTCGGCCTCGGCATGACTTTCGAAGAGCTTGCCAAAGATCACTCCGCCATTGCGATCGAGCGGGTAGACGCTGGCGGTCCGGCGCGCATCGGTACGGAACAGTTTGATGCCGGGGCATTCATAGGCAACGGTCCATGTCGACGGAGCCGTGCCGCTCAGCGCCGCGACCGTGCGCACGCTTTCGAGATTCCGCGAATTCCATACAAGCGCGAGATAGCGGTACATGGATGTTCCTTATCCGGTGCGAGCTGCGCGTCGAGCGGCGATCAAATCACCATGACCGGCGTGTAGGTCACTGCTTGCTCGGCGTCTTCGTTGAACGTGTGATGCTGATGTTGAACCCAGCAATGCGCCGCCCAAGGCTCCAGGTTGACCGCGAACACCCAGGTTGGATAGATGCCGTACTTCGCCAGGAAGTGCAGCAGCGCCAGGGAATCGAACAGGCACAGGTAATTTGCCGGGAACAGACCCCGCGCCTTCAAGAATGCCGCGGTGAGAGCTCGCGCGCGTTCCAAGTCGAACGGTCGATCGCTCGCGTGCTCTGCTTTGCGCCGCGCCACGGACATCACCGTGGCTTCGATCGATCGCCAGCGCAGGCTGAGCTTCGCCGTGATGCAAGCCGCGAAACAGTTCACCATCTGGCCCAGTGACACGGAGGTATCGAGCAGTGTCTCGCGATCGACCAGATTTTCCACGGCCGGATCGATATGCGTTGGCGCAATCGCCCTGCCGTTGCTCTCGGTCGTCAGCAGACCGCCCTTCAGCAGCTCGTTCAGAGCATCTTTCAGGTCATGCTCGAAAAACGCAGGTGTAGCCATTTGCTTCGACAATGCCTGCAGCGCCGTGGCGGAGGCGCCATTCACCAGCGTGTAGTCATCTTGTTTCAGATCGAGGAACACGAAAGCGTCGCCGCGTTGACAGAAATGCACGTGGGGAGGCAGGAAGTATCCGCTCATCGTTGCAGTCGCCGATTGCGTTATGAAGCAAGAGACGCATGACCCTTGCGGGTCATGCGTCGTCGGTCGAGCATCATTCAGTGACGCGAGTCACCGGAACGACACAAGGGAATCTCACAGCGAGAATTCCGGAACCCACACGCTTTCCTCGATGAAGCTGTCCTTGCCGGAACGGGTGGCTTCGGAAACTTTGCCGAGCTTGATCATGTTGATACTCCTTTGGTGTTGAATCGCCATCAGTGACGATGGCGCGGGGAGGTTGGTCGCAGCGGTAGCCGACCTCAAGCAGCACATGTGACGCCCGGTGCCCTGCGACGCTGTCTGGCGCGATCACGGTCGGATGAGGTTGCGTCGTACGAAACAATGTCGATGGCAGCTGCATCGGAGTATCGATTCGAGTGAATATTCAAGTGCATCCAGCGTCTTGAGCGCGTTACGCACATCCTGGTTAAGGGCGGCCGGCGACGGCTCACCGTGGCGTTGCGAACGGCAGCTTCGATGCTGTAGTGAGCTTACGGTCGGACCGCGATGCAGCGGGTGACAGAGTTGGATTATTGGATTTGGGTTTGCGGGGTCAGTCGCAGTCGGCCGGCCGCTCGAGACTGCCAATCCCCGGCCCGACGCCATGTCGTGAACGGACATGATATGGTCGAGCGCGCCTGCCGACGGAAAGTAACGAGCAGGCAATCAGCAACACGGAGGTCGCATGTCAGCCGAGCCCGTCGCACCCGATGTCACCGAACAACTCTCGCCGGGGCTGCGCGATTGGATGACGCTGGAGCGCTTCCATCTGCACAAGCCCAATATTTTTCAAAATACAAAGCGCGATCCATCGTTCGATATTCGTTACCTGCCGCAGCACTCGCGGCCGTTCCGATTGCCCTGTTACTGGGTTCCGCGCCGTCGATTGCATGTGCTCGGCGCGCCGTCATCCGATGCGATGACCTTTGTCTCGGGTCCGTCTTCGGACGAGCGAGTGTTATTTCCCATTCATCCTTCAGCTCTCGAGGATTTTCGTCCGTGGCTGCGCGAAGTCGGCGCTCGCGATGCGACGGCTGAAGGTTTGTGGATCTGGGCGCTGCCGACATCGAGCATCCGAACGCTGCTAGCGTGGCCCGAGGGAAGCGGCGATCGAGCCGTGTTCGTCAAAACGTCGGTGCATTCGGCCATGTTTCGCGACCGCCGAATAACTCGCATCGGCGTCGGGCGCGCGGTCGGATTGAACACGCTCGTTGCGCAGATGCGCGAGCGACTGCCGAGTGAGCTGCATGTTCTATCTGAAGTCTTCGGATTCTCACCGCGCCATCGCCTGGATAGCGGAGCAATGCTCCGACTGGTGCCGCCGGAAGTCAGCGATGGGCGCACGCGACTCGCGCCGCTGTTTTCACTTACTGGCGGCGATAACGGACGCGTGCCGTTGTTGCTCGCGATGCTCGAGCGCACGGACGCGACGCCCGTGGAATTCGTCGATCGGTTGTTGTGTGCCTGGTTCGCGCCTCTGTGGGCGGAGCTGACCTTGCGTCACGGCGTCATTCTGGAGTCGCATGGACAGGATCTGATGTTGGCGCTGTCCGCGGATGGCGTTCCCACCGGCGATCTTTATTACCGCGATCTGGAAGGGCTACAAATCGACTGGGAGTTGCGTCGTCATCACGGCTGGCCCACGCCCGAGCTGCCGAACGGCTGGGCCTGGCGGGAGACCTATGGCACATGGGGTCACATTTATCACGATTTCCTTTGGTGGAAGTGGCGCACCAGCCTGTTTGCTTATCTTCGTCTGGTGCTAACCGAGGTCGAAGAGACGCTGCGGCAGTGGCACGAGCGCGGCCTGGTGCGCGGTCCCAAGTGTGCGGAGGGCGAGCTCACGACGCTTTTTTCACATCACTTATTCACTGCCGTCGAGCGGCTCTTCAATGTGTCCCTGGGTCCGCGCTATGACACGCTGCGCTCGCTGAATCGGTTTGTCATCGCGCTGGTCAAGCTCAGAAGTCTCACGATGCACGGCGGGCGAGGCGCCGCCGCGCGCTGAACCGGCAGGAAAGACCAGCCCCGACCTTCGTAGGCTGGCTTCCTACAGCTCCTTCATATGCAGCGGCGTTGAGGTTTTTCCCTCGCTGCCACGTCTGAATAAGAGGTCACCCTCACAAGAGGGCCCGCGAGCCCTAGAAATAGTCAGGATGGCACGCACCGGCAGTGATTCTTCAGACACAACGCGTAGCAGCAAGGTCCGGCCCAATGAGCACGGCACGAGCCAGTCATACTCCTTTGGTATCCATGTCCACTCTGGCCGGTCGGGTTCTTACGAGTATCTCCAATGCCACTCGACAGGAGCTGTGCCGGCATGCCACTGCGAATGCCTTGCAATTGCGTGAGGCCCTGGAGGCGCTGTTCGTCAGCCGCGTCGGCAATCAGCCGGGCGTCGAGCGACTGCGCTTCCTTTTCTTCGCGGCGCCGCTGGTGCGGCGACTGGTGATCGGCACGGCGGACCTGAACGGCCGCATCGCCGGCACCGAAATCACCTTTGCCGATGTAAAGTCCTGGCTGGAGTGGCTGGATTCCATGGACCCGCTGTGTGCTCGCATGATCGACCTACGTTATTTCGCCGGCGTCAACGTCAAGGAAACCGCCAGCCTGTTAGATTTGCCTCCGGAAGCCGTCATCCGCGAACTGCGCTTCGCCCGCGCCTGGCTGCGAATCAAGGTGAGCCCGGACGAGGCGGTGTCCCACGTTTAGGCCGGAAGACCCACCCCGGCCCCTCCCGTGCACGGGAGGGAGATAGTTTTTCTCTCCCTGCGGGAGAGCCGCTCTCCGGAAAGAACATGATTTTGGCCTCCCGTTCGCGTTGAGGGAGGCCGGTTTTTTTTGGTGCCTGCAACCAGACCGCTTGCAATCGCTCGGGCCGGCGGCATGTAGTTGCCTTCCCCTGTGATTGGAGCGGGCGCTTGCGGCGTGGATTTTTGATGATGTTGGCCGTTCTTGGCCTGTTGCACGTGTACATCGGGCTGCGGCTATTGCCGGATCTGGGCATTGGCTGGCCGGGGCAGGTGCTGGGGGCGATGTTGCTGGTGGCGTCGTGCGCGCTCATTCCGACCGCGCTGATGGCGAGATCGAGGCGAGCGGGCGGGGCGGATGCGTTGGTGTGGACGGCGCTGATCGCGATGGGGCTGTTCTCGTCTTTGTTCGTGTTCACGCTGCTGCGTGATATTTCATTGCTGATTGCCGCGCTGATCCTGCCTGCAGGAATATCGGAGTACGTGCAGAACGTCACGGCATGGATCGTCGTCGGCGGAGCCGTGTTTGCAACGGCGATTGGATTCATCAACGCGCGACGAGTCGCGCGTGTGGTGCATGTCGATGTTCCGATCCCCAATCTCCCAACGGCGCTGCATGGATTTTCCATTGCGCAGATCAGTGACATACACGTCGGCCCGACCATTCGGCGCAATTATGTCGAGGGCATCGTCGCCGCGGTGAATCGGCTCGAGGCGGATGCAATCGCCATCACTGGCGACTTGGTGGACGGCAGCGTGAGAGAGCTGGCGTCGCACGTCGCGCCATTGGCTGAGCTGCGCGCCAAATATGGAACGTTCTTCGTCACTGGCAATCACGAGTACTACTCCGGAGAGCGCGCGTGGACGAACGAGCTGCGCCGTCTCGGCATGCGAGTGCTGATGAACGAGCATGTGGTTGTCGATCATGGTGACGCGAGATTAGTGATCGCTGGCGTGACGGATTACAGCGCGCATCACTTCGACCCAGTGAATCGCAGCGATCCAGCCGTGGCGCTCGCCGATGCGCCAACGGATGCCGGAGCAAAAATATTGCTCGCGCATCAGCCGCGCTCCGCGCCGGCGGCGGCTGCTGCAGGATTCGATTTGCAGCTGTCAGGGCACACGCACGGCGGTCAGTTCTGGCCTTGGAATTTTTTCGTACGATTCCAGCAGCCTTTCACGGCGGGACTGGATCGGCTCGGAGCGCTGTGGATCTACACGAGCCGCGGCACAGGCTATTGGGGCCCGCCGAAACGGTTCGGCGCGCCGTCGGAAATCACGCGGATACGATTAGTCCCTGCGGCCTAGCTGCTCATCGTCGACTGCCGAATCGCGAGCTTCGCTGGAATCGTATGACTCTCGACTGGCTCATCACGAATCAGCCCGAGCAGGCTCTCGACCAATAACGTGGCCGCCGCCTTCGTGTCCTGTTGCACCGTCGTGAGGCTGGGGTTCGTGAAGCTGGCGATAGGAATATCATCGAAGCCCGCGACCGCGACATCCTGTGGCACTCGAATGCCACGATCCGCGAGTGCGCGCATGGCGCCGATCGCGATCAGGTCGCTCGCACAGAACAGCGCATCGAAGGCCACACCACGCTCGATGAGTGCATTGACTGCGTCGTAGCCCGCGCGCTCCGTGGTGAACGCATCTATCTGCAGCTCTGGGCGTACAGCAAGGCCCGCCGCATTCAGCGACTCCGAATAACCTTTGTAGCGTTCGAGAAATTCCGGATAGTGCGCCGATGCGTGGCCGATGAACGCGATATTGCGTCGGCCCTGATCGAGCAGATGCCGTGTCATATCGCGACCACCCTGATAATTGTCGCACCCTATGCTGACGCCCGGCTGGCCGGGCAGCACGACGCCCCAGCGCACGAAGTGCGTGCCTTGCTCCACCAGCAACTCCAGCCGGGAAACATACTCGAGGTAATCGCCATACCCCAGCAGGATCAGACCGTCGGCCTTCTTGCTGTCCTCGTATTCGACGTGCCAATTGCTCGACAGCTGCTGAAAGGAAATGAGCAGGTCGTAGCCCTGCACGGCGCACGCCCGCGTCAGCGAGCCGAGCATGGACAGGAAGAACGGATTGATCAGCGAGTCGTCGAGGGTGGGATCTTCGAAGAACAGTAGCGCCAGCGTGCCCGACTGCTGATTGCGCAGGTTCGATGCGTTCTTATCGACCTTGTAATTGAGCTCGTTGGCGATCTGCAGGATGCGTTGACGGGTCTGCTCGTTGACAGTGGGACTGCCGCGCAGAGCGCGCGACACGGTCGGCTGCGAGACACCGGCCAGATAGGCGATGTCGAATGAAGTGGCTTTGCCTTTACCGCGCATCAGGCTCCCCCGGCCCTGATTCAGGGGAGCAGTTTACTGGTTCCGGGAGCGCCCTGCCGGGCGGGCAGGTTATGTCGCGCGCTGACCCGCGATCCAGGTGTCCAGGACGTTGATGCCTTCGTCCACCAGCACCAGGTCGGCGCGGTAGCCGGGCTCGATACGGCCAAGCTCGCGATCCAGGCCCAGGAAGGTGGCGGGGTAGAGACTGGCCATGCGCGACGCCTGCGGCAGGTCCACCTCCAGCATTTCCAGGGAGTTGCGCACGGCCGTCGCCATGTCGATATCGGAGCCGGCCAGGCGGCCCTGCTCGTCCACCAGCATGTTGTCGTAGACCGAAATGGGCCGGCCCTGCAGCCGGAATGACTTATTCGGCGCGCCCACCGTGGGCATCGCGTCGGTCACGAGCATGAAACGATCCCGCCGCTTGCTGCGCATGGCGATTCTCAGCACGACGGGATCGACGTGATGACCGTCGACGATGATTCCGCACCAACTTGCGTCGTCGTCCAGCGCCGCGCCGACAGCGCCGGGCTCGCGCCCGGTGAGCGGCGACATCGCGTTGAAGAGATGCGTGAAGCCAGTCAGGCCATGATCGAGCGCCGTGCGAATTTCGTCGTAAGTACCGTTGGTGTGCCCGGCGGACACGATGACGCCGGAGTTGCTGAGCTTGCGGATGATCTGCGGCGTGGTGCGCTCGGGTGCGAGCGTCACCAGCGTCTTGCCGCCCTTCAGCGAGGTGAGCAGGCCCAGCGCATCTTCATCGAGCCAGCGCAGCTTGGTCTCGTCATGCACGCCTTTGCGGGCTTCGTTCAAGAACGGACCTTCGATGTGAATGCCGAGCACGCCCGGAACGCCGCTCTCGATCGCATCCTGCGCGGCCCGCACGGCGCGTGACACGACATGGAGATCGTCGCTGATCAACGTGGGCAGAAAGCCGGTCGTGCCAAAACGCCGGTGCGCGCGACCGATCTCCCGGATCGACGCGACGCTCGGATCGTCGTTGAACAGCACGCCGGCGCCGCCATTGACTTGCACGTCGATGAAGCCGGGCAGCAATGTTTGTCCGCGCATGTCATACGTGGAGTCCGCGGTCCAGTCAGTGTCGCGAGCGACGATCTGCTGGATGCGCGCGCCCTCGATCAGCACGACTTGATTCTCGACCCAACCCGAGTCGCGCAGGATGCGGCCATTAACCAGAGCCAGCGTCATCACAACGTCTCGGTCACTTTGTTGAGATGCGGCGGACGATCCGGATCGAAGCCCCGCGCGGGAGCGAGCGACGCAATCATCCGATAGAAACTTTGCACCATCAGCAACGGCTCGATCACCGCGTGCGAGGCGATCGTCGGCAGTGGAATCGTATCCAGCACCGGCGGACCAGCGAGCAACACGTCCGCGCCGCGTGCGACGAAATCCGCCGCAAGCTTTGCGATGCCGCTGCGGCTCTCATCGTTCTGCGACAACATCAACACGGGAAAGCCGCGACCCACCAGAGCCATCGGCCCGTGTTTGACTTCCGCTGCGCTGAACGCCTCGGCATGCAGTCCACACGTTTCCTTGAATTTCAACGCCGCTTCCTGCGCGATGCCGAGCCCATAACCGCGGCCGAGCACGAACAGATTGTTCGCCCGTTGCAGCACGGGCACCGCCGCGTTCCAGTTCAGATTCCACGCTTGTTCCAACTGCTCCGGCGCGCGCATCAGGGCGTTGATCAAAGTTTGATCCGCCGTCCAGCACGCCAGCAGATGCACGATGGCGCTGAGCGAGGCGATATAGGACTTGGTGGCGGCGACGCTCGTCTCCGGTCCCGCGTGCAGCGGGATCGTGTGATCCGCCAGCTGAGTCAACGGCGCATCAGGCGAGTTGCACAAAGCGATCACGACCGCGCCGTTGCGTTTGGCGTTCTCGGCGGAGGCGAGCAGATCCGGGCTCTTGCCGGATTGTGAGATCACCAGAAACACCACGCCGTGCATGTCAGGCTGCGCATCGTAGAGCGAGCTCATGGACGGCGCGGCCGACGTGGTCAGCAGTTTGGTGCGCGATTCGATCAGATACTTGGCGAAGGTGGCCGCGTGATCGGAGCTGCCGCGCGCGCAAGTAACAACCGCGCGAGGCTGCATTTCTTGCAGCAGCGCGCCGATGCGACGCACGTTGACCGCATTGTTCTCCAATTGGCCGCGGACGGCGTTCGGGGCCTGTGCGGCCTCGAGGTACATGCGGCTGTCCGTGCCCGTGGTCATGACGATGCGCTGAGCTCGGCGACGAAATCGTAGATGTCGCCGCGATAAAACGATTGTGAGAACTCGACGGCGCGGCCGTCCTTGAGAAAGCCGACGCGCTCGACCAGCAAGCCCGCATCTTTCTCCTGCGCCTTGAGCAGCTGCGCCTGCTCGGCCGTCAGCAAAACAGCGCGCAGTCGTTGCAGAGCGCGCACAGGTCGATTGCCCGTGCGCTCCAATGCTTCATACAACGATGTTTCCACCGATTCCACCGAGGGCAGGCAGTCGGCCAGCACCGTCGCGTATTCGAGCGCCATCGGCGCGTCGTCGGCGTAACGAATTCGGCTGAATCTAAATACCGGCGTGCCTGGGCTGGAGCGCAGCGTCAGCGACTCGCCTGGAGTCACGGCGCCAGCCGCGCGATCGAGCCACACGCTGCGTGGCTTGCGTCCGCGTGCGCGCATGTCTTCAGAGAACGAAGTCAGTTTCGCGAAATTTTTCTCGACCCGGTTGGTGACGAACGTCCCCGAGCCTTGCTTGCGAATCAACAGCCCTTCTTCCACCAGCCCATCGATGGCCTTGCGCACCGTGATGCGCGAGACATTGAGCTCTTCGGCCAGGTCGCGCTCCGGCGGCAATGCGTCGTCCGCTCCGAGGACGCGATTTTCGATGGCCAGTCGCAGCTTCCGCTGCAACTGCTGGTACAGCGGCAGGGAGCTGGCTTCATCGAGGGGCTGCAGGTGTTCGGACAGTGGCGTCAAACGCCTCTCCTTGGGGCTCACAGGGTGCTGTTCTGGTGCAGTTATGGGGTGGGAAGATGCCATTGGAATGCTACCAATGCAATACCAATAGACCTCCTGCGGCGCACACCTGGAGCCTTAACCTACTGGAAATACGCAAGAAAACAGGCTGAAAAAGAAATGGCATTAACGGGGCTTGGCATTTTGGTTGCACTGGTACTATATTGGACCCATATTGGTCCGATCAAAAACATCAGCAGGGGTAGGGAGCATGAGTAAGAAACGCACGACTCTGATCGGTGCCGCGGTCACGCTGGCGTTATTCCAG
This sequence comes from Steroidobacter sp., assembly GCF_036402275.1. Lineage (NCBI taxonomy): Bacteria > Pseudomonadati > Pseudomonadota > Gammaproteobacteria > Steroidobacterales > Steroidobacteraceae > Steroidobacter > Steroidobacter sp. The sequence goes on from NZ_DASWTF010000032.1 coordinate 29,688, forward strand.
CAGGTCGCGGGGGCCCAAACGCAATCGACCGCGGGCGCCGACATGGAGGAGGTTGTCGTATCGGGCATTCGCGGCAGCTTGCGCGAATCAGTGGAAGCCAAGCGCCAGTCGACCGCCATCGTCGACGCCATTTCCGCCGAGGACATGGGCAAGTTCCCGGACAAGAACGCTGCCGAGTCGCTGTCGCATGTGCCGGGCATCAACATCGATCGTCAGTTCGGCCAGGGCGAGCGCGTCAGCATCCGTGGCACGGACCCCGCGTTGAACCGCACGCTGCTCAATGGGCAAACGGTGGCCTCCGCCGACTGGTTCATCCTCGATTCCCCGGGCCGCACTTTCAATTACACACTGCTCGCGCCCGAGATCGTGGAGCGCATCGAAGTTTATAAGAGCCCCGAGGCGCGCATCGACGAGGGCAGCATCGGCGGCACGGTGATTCTCAACACGCGCCGGCCCATCGATCTGCCCGCCGGCACGCTGCGCACTTCGCTCGACTATGCATATAACGATCGCGCCGAAGAGGGCGCGCCGAACTACTCGGCGCTGTACAGCTGGAAGAACGACGCCGATACATTCGGTGTCCTCATCACGGCGCTGCAGTCCGAAGAGGAACTGACCCGCCACGGCATCGAGACCTTCAGCTATCCGACCGCCGGCGGCGCGGGGATTCCGTCCAGCGTCGTGGCAGATGGCTCCGCGGTGTTCCCCAATGCGATCAACTCGGCGCTGTTCGTGCAGGAACGTAAGCGCACCAGCGGCACGCTCGGCGTGCAGTTGAAGCCGAGTGACAGCTTCGAGCTGAATCTCACCGGTCTGTTCGTCAACGCCGAGTACGACAACTATAACCAGAGCCGGTATGCCTTCTTCGGTCACAGCCTCTCGGCGCCCAACGTCACGCGGGCCACGGTCGAGAATGGTCTGATCACGTCCGCTGATTTTTCCAACGGCCTCACGCTGCTCGACGCGATCTCGCGGCGTTCGGAAGTGGAAACGTATGCTGTCGACCTGAAGGCCGACTGGCGCGGCGATGGCTGGGCGGGCAGCGCCACCATCGGCACCACCGAGGCCGACGGCGGCACTCAGCAGCAGTATTTCCTCGAGTACGAGGCACTGGGCGGTTTCAGCTACAACATTGGCAACGAGCGCGCCTCGGTCACCTTCGCCAACGATCCGACCGATCCTGCTTCGATGCCGGGTATCGGTTTCGGCCAGTCGCGACAGCAGCCGACGCATGACGAAGAGCAGTATGTGCAGGCCGATTTCACGCGCGAGCTGGGCTGGGGTCCGATCAAACAATGGCAGTTTGGCGCGAAATATCGCGAGCACAAGACGGATCAGGAAGCGCGTCTGGGCAATATCGCCGGTAGCGCACTCGCGGGCCAGGGCCTGTCCAATTTCGCGGGCGGCCTGACTCCTGGAAACATGCTGGACGGCGCGGACACGAACTCCGGCTTGGAGCGGTGGATGACCGTGGATCGCAACGCCCTGGAGAATTTCGTGCGTGGCGCGCCCTTGGTGAACCCGTTCACCACGCCGCCGACCCCGCTGGGCGTCGGCGTATTTACGCAGTTCCCCAATGCCGCGTTCAACGTGGAAGAAGAGATCACCAGCGCTTACACGCAGTTCAACTTCAGCGGCCAGGAATTCCGCGGCAACATCGGTTTGCGCTATGTGATGACCGATCAGCTCAGCCGAGGCTCGACCGGCGTGGGTAACGGCGTGTTCGTGCCGAACTCGTTCTCGAGCGATTACAACGACTGGTTGCCGAGCTTCAACTTCGCGATGGATGTATCGGAAGACGTGGTGGTGCGCTTGGCGGCTTCACGCACCATGGCGCGCGCCAACTTCGCCGATCTCGCGTCGTTCCTGGAATTGGACAACACCACGAACTCCGGCAACGGCGGCAATCCCGATCTCGACCCGTACCGCGCCAGCAACTTCGATGTGTCCGCCGAGTGGTATCTGGGCAATGAAGGCCTGTTCGCGGTGACGCTGTTCTATAAGGACGTGCGCTCGTTCATCGTTCGTCAGTCCTCGCCGGAGCAGCAGTTCGACACCAACTCCGGCCAGATCGAGACTTTCGATGTCTCGCGTCCGCGTAACGGCGCGGGCGGTGAGATCCAGGGCTCGGAGCTGACTTACCAGACCTCGCTATGGGGCGACTTCGGCCTGCAGGCCAACTACACCTATGCCGATGGCAGCACGGACGAGGGCTTGCAGATTCCGTTCAGCTCCAAGCACACGATCAATCTCACGCCGTACTACGACAACGGCACCATCAACGCCCGCCTCACCTACGGCTGGCGTTCGAAGTACTTCCGTGAGATTGGCCGTAACGGCGTGGCGGTCACCACTGACGAGTACGCCCAGCTCGACGCTGCCTTCGGCTGGCGGTTGACCGACCACCTCGAGCTCACGGCGCAGGTGCTGAACATGCTCGATGAGACTCACTACGAGTACGCGGGCGAGGAAAGCCGGCTGCTGAATCTCTATAAGAACGGCCGTCGGTACTTCGCGGGAGTACGCTTCTCCCTGTAGCCAGCGCCTCCGGGCCGCGAGCCTTCGCGGCCCGGATCCGGGCTCGCCATGGCAAGACGCTCGCGCACGTCCTCGTGTGCGAAGTACAGTCGCGCCAATCCATCATCGGGCGGTCAGCGTCGGGTGACCGCCCCTAGCCGGCAAGTATTCACGCATGAAGCAAACGGCTGCTGCGAAGCGCACTGTCCTCGGGGTGCTGGCCGCCCTGGTCCTGGCGGGGTGCGGTGAGGCTCCGAAACCCGCCACTGAGCCGGCGGCCGCGGCGCTTTCTGTCATTCCGGCGCCTCGCGACGTTGAGATCGGCGCCGGGGAATTCGTTATTACGGGTCGTACGCGTTTGGAGTTCGGCGCTGGCGTCGAGGGCGAGCAGCTCGGCGGATACCTGGTCGACCTCGTCCGGCGAACCCATGGCGTTGCTCTCAAGAGTGGCGGCGGCGCGGGCAACGCCTCCAACGTCAATGTCATTCGTTTCGAGCTGAGAGATGGTGCAGATGCGCTCGGTACAGAGGGCTATGTGCTCGCTTCATCCCCAACGCGAATCCTGGTCTCAGCACGCGATTCCCGCGGAGTGTTCTATGGCGCAGTCACGCTGTGGCAGCTCATGAGAAAGAGCGACAGCGGCATTGTCGTGCCCGAGGGGCTTATCGAGGACTGGCCGCGCTTCGGTTGGCGCGGGCTGCTGTTGGATTCGGCGCGCCACTATCAGCCGCCGGAGTTCATACGCAAGTTCATCGACGTGATGGCGCTGCATAAGTTGAATGTGCTGCACTGGCATCTCACGGACGATCAAGCCTGGCGGCTCGAGATAAAGAAATATCCGCGGCTCACTGAAGTCGGCGCGTGGCGTGTGCCGGCCGGTGCGGCGCCGGCGGCGGATATCGATCCGGCGACTGGCAAGCCGCGCTTGTATGGCGGGTTCTATTCGCAGCAGGATGTGAAAGACATCGTCGCGTATGCGAAGTCCCGCAATATCACCATCGTTCCGGAAATCGATATGCCCGGCCATGCGAGCGCCGCCATCGCGGCGTATCCGCAACTCGCGGTGATCGATAAACCTTCGTCGCAGGTGCCGGCGGATTGGGGCATCTATCCCAATCTGTTCAATGTCGAGGAATCCACCTTCCAGTTTTTCCAGGACGTGCTGGACGAGGTCGTCGCGCTGTTTCCAAGTGAATACATCCACATCGGCGGCGACGAGGCCGTGAAGGATCAATGGAAGGCGTCGCCGCGCGTGCAGGCTCGCATGCGCGAGCTCGGCGCAAAAGACGAGCACGAGCTGCAGAGCTATTTCGTCCGGCGCATGGAAAAGTTTCTGAGCGGCAAGGGCCGTCGCCTGATCGGCTGGGACGAAATTCTCGAAGGCGGCCTGGCGCCGAACGCCACTGTGATGTCGTGGCGTGGCGTCGAGGGTGCGGTGGCTGCGGCTTCGACTGGGCACGACGCAGTCCTGTCGCCACAGCCGACGTTATATTTCGACAATCGTCCTGTCGCTGCGCCGAGCCTGCCGGGTCGCGCTCGCGTCGTTACCGTGGAAGATGTGTATGCGTTCGACCCGGCGCCGGCCGCTTTGAATGAAGAGCAGCGCAAGCACATCCTTGGCGTGCAGGCGAATATCTTCACAGAGCATATCCGCACGCTCGATCGTGTCGAATCGATGACCTTTCCGCGGGCCGCCGCGCTCGCCGAGGTGGCATGGTCGCCGGTCAAGGATTGGGCGGGCTTCTCGGCTCGCTTGCCAGCGCAGCTGGACCGCTACAAGGCGCTCAATGTTCGCTATGCCGAACCGCCGCCGCCGCGGCCGTTGGATCCGTTCCGGCGCAACAGTCATGAGCTGTCCTTGTGCAGCGACAAGATTGCTTTGTCGTTGGAGGACGATGCACCCGTGAGCGGTGACCGGGCGGTGTTCCTGGTAGACATCATGGAGCCGTGCTGGCTATTCAAGGACGCCGATCTTTCCAACGTGACCTCGCTGGTCGCGGCCGTCGGCCAGGTGCCATTCAATTTTCAGATCGGCGACGCCGTGAAAGCGATTCCGCTGCGCGCGCCCGCCACGCCGGCGGGTGAGCTGGAGGTACGCATCGATGACTGTAAAGGCGAGCGCATCGCGGTGTTGCCGCTGGCGCCTGCTGTTGGCAACCATGCGGTGACCGCCTTGCCGCCGGCGCAGCTCGAGGCGCGCGAGGGCAAGCATGATCTGTGTTTCATGTTCACCCAGAAGAGCATCGATCCGACCTGGGTGATCGACTCGATTGCGTTGCAGACCACTACGGCGGCGACGGAATGAGCGATACAGTCCTGGTCCTGGAGTCCGTCTCATGCTGACGCTTCATTCACCGTTGCGTGGCTGGTGCGCGCCGCTCGATGAAACGCCGGACGAGGTGTTCGCGCAGCGCTTGTTGGGCGACGGCGTGGCCATCGATCCCACAGGCGACACGCTGCATGCGCCTTGCGATGGTGAGATTGTTTCGGTCGCCGCTTCGAAGCACGCGGTCGCTGTGCGGGCGGAGAACGGAGCCGAGATTCTTCTGCACGTTGGCATCGATACAGTGGTCCTGGCCGGGGAGGGATTCCAGGCGCTCGTGCAAGCGGGCGATCGTGTGCGGCAGGGGCAGCCGTTGTTGAAGTTCGACCTCGACGTGTTGGCGCGCGGCGCGAAGAGTTTGATCACGCCCATGCTCATTACCAACGGGGATCGCTTCTCGGTCGTCGAAGCATGCGTGGGGGTGGGCGTCGATGTCGGTGACGCGCTATTCAAGGTGGTCAACGCCGCTGAGGATGCCGCCGCCGCGGCGGGCGGCGCAGGTCAGGAAGAGTCGCTGAGCTTCGTCGTTCCGCTGGAGCATGGAATTCACGCTCGGCCGGCGGCTTTGATCGCGAACTTCGCCAAGACACAAGCTCATGAAATAAACATCAAGGCGCATGGCCGCAGCGCGAACGCCCGAAGCGCGGTGTCGCTGATGGCGCTCGGCGTGAAGCATGGCGATGAGATGACACTGGTTGCGAGCGGCGACGGCGCTCGATCCGTGCTCGATCGGCTAAAGCAACTGGTGCTGGGCATCAGCGAAGCCCCGCATGCGGGCAGTGCTGACAAGGCGGCTCGCTCGCACGTTGCGAGCAAAGACAGCGAGCCCGAGCCTGGCCAGGAACGTGCGCATGAACAACGCGGCGCTTCGGAAACGACAGCGGGCGGCGTGCGATCTATCTCTAGTGGCAGTCGCCTGCGCGGCGTCATTGCGAGCCGCGGCCTTGCCGTCGGTCGAGCCGTCACGTTGAAAGCAGCCGAGATCGCCGTCGTTGAAGCGGGGCGCGGCATCGGTCATGAAAGCGCCGAGTTCGAGCGTGCACGCGATGAAGTCCGCGCGCGGTTGAATCAACTCGCGCAGCACTCGCAAGGCGCAGCCAAGGACGTCATCACTGCGCATCTGGAATTCATCGACGATTGGGAACTGGTCGCCTCCGCTCGCCGCGCTATCTCTCGTGGTAAGAGCGCCGCGTTTGCCTGGCGCCGCGCCGTGCGAGACAGCGCAGACACGTTGCGCGCACTCGGCGATCCACGCATGGCCGAGCGAGTGGATGACTTGATCGACCTGGAGTCACAAGTCCTGCTCGCACTGAGCGGCGAAGCGCCCACTGCAATTCCTGCGTTGCCAGAGCGCGCCATTCTGGTCGCCGACGATCTGAAGCCATCTCAGCTCGTCTCGCTGGATGCGACGAAGCTCGCCGGCATCTGCCTTGCGGCCGGCGGCCCGACATCTCACGTCGCCATCCTGGCGGCCGCGATGGGTGTTCCCGCTCTGGTTGCACTGGGGCCAGCGGTGCTGGCGGTGGAAGACGGCGCGTGGTTGGTGCTCGATGCCGAGCAGGGCAATCTGAGCATCTCGCCCGACCAGATCGCACTCGCCGCGGCGGAGCAAACATTAGCTTCGCGACGGCAGCGTCAACAAACCGAACGCGCGGCAGCTCATGCGGACTGTCGCACGGCGGACGGTGAACGCATCGAAGTGTTCGCCAATCTCGCTTCCATCGCGGAAGCTCAGGTAGCCGTGGCGCATGGCGCGGAAGGTTGCGGCCTGTTACGCACCGAATTTCTATTCCTCGAACGCGAGTCGCCGCCCAGCGAAGACGAGCAGCTTCAGCAATACCAAGGCATCGCGCGTGCGCTCGATGGTCGGCCTTTAGTGATCCGCACACTGGACATCGGTGGCGACAAACCCATTCCCTATCTGCCGCTGCCTGCCGAAGAGAACCCAGCGCTGGGCTTGCGCGGTGTGCGTACCAGCCTGTGGCGGCCCGATCTGCTACGCGTGCAACTGCGTGCCATCCTGCGAGTGCAGCCGGTCGATCAATGCCGCGTGCTGCTGCCGATGATCACGGATCCGGCCGAGATTCGCGCTGTCCGCCGCATGCTCGACGAAGTGCGTCGCGAGTTGAGTATCGGCACTCCAGTGCAGGTGGGCGCGATGATCGAAACTCCGTCGTCTGCCGTCATTGCCGGCCGCATCGTTCGTGAAGTGGATTTCCTCTCCATCGGCACCAACGATCTCACGCAATACACGCTTGCGATGGATCGCGGTCACGCCGAGTTGGCCCATCGAATCGACGGGCTGCACCCGGCGGTGTTGAATCTGATTGCAATGACGGTCGACGCCGCCGACGAACATCACAAGTTGGTGGCGGTATGCGGCGGTCTCGCGTCCGAGCCGGCTGCGGTCCCAATCCTGATCGGTCTCGGCGTCCGTGAGTTGTCTGTCGTGCCGACTCTGGTGCCACAGCTGAAGAGTTTGATTCGCACGCTGACCGTCGAGGCCTGTCGCTCGCTGGCGCAACGAGCCTTGGGCATGGATACCGCCGAAGCGGTGCGAGCGTTGGCGAACGAGCCGATGACTCCGGCTCGCGGGTTGCTGCCGGCTGAATGAATCGCCGCGCCACTGGCGCGGGGAACAAACGAATTCGCAGGGGTTGCCATGAAAAACGTGATCACCGGCTTGCAGTCGATCGGCCGCGCGCTGATGCTGCCGATCGCGGTGCTGCCTGTCGCCGCGTTGTTACTTCGCCTGGGACAGCAGGATCTGCTCGACATTCCCGCCATCGCCGCCGCGGGCGACGCCATCTTTTCCAATCTGGGGCTGTTGTTTGCTATTGGCGTGGCCGTCGGTCTCGCGCGTGAGAATCATGGCGCGGCGGGCCTTGCCAGCGTGGTCGGATATCTGGTGACGACCAAGGGCGCTGAAGTGTTGATCGCCGTACCGCCGGAGGTCAGTGCGGGATTGGTGGGGCAGGCACGCGACTTCGCCATCGCTGCCTTTCGGGAACGAGAGCTGGGCAAGCTGAGCGTGCCGGCGGGTTTGTTGTCCGGTCTGATCGCGGGCTGGTTGTACAACCGATATAGCGACATTCGTTTGCCCGCTTATCTGGCGTTCTTCGGCGGTCGCCGCTTCGTGCCGATCGCCAGTGGCACGGCTGGCATCGCGCTCGCGTTGGGCTTCGGTTTCGGCTGGCCGATTCTCGAGCGCGGCATGGATGCGGCGAGCGAGGCCGTGCTCGCGTCCGATTCCATCGGTTTGTTCGCCTATGGCGTGTTGAACCGCGTGCTCATCGTCACTGGCCTGCATCACATATTGAACAACGTCGCCTGGTTCCTGCTCGGCGACTATCAAGGCGTGACCGGCGACCTGAAACGTTTCTTCGCGGGCGATCCCACCGCGGGCGCGTTCATGTCCGGGCACTTTCCGGTGATGATGTTCGGCCTGCCGGCGGCGTGCCTCGCGATGTATCGATCGGCGGCGCTGGATCGGCGCAAGGCGGTGGGCGGAATGTTGTTTTCCATGGCGCTCACGTCGTTTCTCACCGGCGTGACGGAGCCCATCGAGTTTTCTTTCATGTTCCTCGCGCCGGTGCTGTACGGCATTCATGCCGTGCTGACGGGTCTGGCGATGGCCGCGATGGATTTTTTCAACGTGCGCCTCGGCTTCGGCTTTTCCGCTGGGCTGTTCGATTACGTGCTGAATTTCTCGAAGGCAACGAAGCCGCTGTGGCTCGTGCCCATCGGGCTGGTGTACTTCGCGCTTTACTATGGCTTGTTCCGGTTTTTCATCGTGCGGTTCAATCTCGCGACACCGGGGCGTGAGATCGAAGACATGCCTCGTGCTCGCGTCGAAGCTGGCACGCAGGATGATTCGATTCAAGGATGGATTCGTGCGCTCGGTGGAGCGGGCAATCTGGTGGCTGTCGATGCGTGCACGACGCGGCTCAGGCTCTCGATCGCGGATCAGAAGGCGGTGGACGAGTCGGCGCTGAAGTCGCTCGGTGCGCGCGGTGTGGTGCGACCCTCACAGCAAACATTGCAGGTGGTGGTGGGTCCGATCGCCGATCAGCTGGCGTCTTCGATTCGCGCCGGGCTCAAGTTGCCGGCGAATGCTCCTGCGACGCCGACTGTTGCGGCCGGTCCTGTGAGCTCTGCTACGAATATCTCGGCTGCGCAGCTGTTACAAACATTGGGCGGCTTCAAAAACATTCGCGACATGCGGGCGGCCGCGAGTCGCTTGTGCTTCACGTTGCACGATGACGCCGTGGTGTCCGCCGATCTCTCGAATCTCGCGGGCGTGCGAGGTATCGCGCGGCCGATGGCTCAAAGTGTTCACGTGATCGTCGGCCCTGCGGCCGCGGGCGTGCTCGCCGATCTCTACCGTTTGCGGTCCTGATCCTGGTCGCCAGGCGAGGCGGGCGGCCGCCGTCGGATATTTACCGTAGTTGCTTTTACTCGATCGAGCAGGTTAAAAAGCACACCGACAGGCCAACAGGGGAATCCGCCGGCGTCAACGAACACCGGCGCGTAATCAAAAGTGATCGTGCGTCCGGTCGGCGGCATGGTGCAAGCCATGCCACCGCTCCGGCGTTTCTGCGTGTTTTCGGCCGAAAACATTTCTTCTCTCCCTCGTAGGTTTCGCGACTCACAAGCCCGCACACGCGGCTTTCCCCGGCCTGCGGTCTCTGGCATGCTGTGACAACGTTGTCAGATCGACGACAGCATCGGTCATCAATCGGGGGATCCAAGAAGATGAATGCCAATAGCGGCCAACAGCCGAGCTATCTGCCTGCACTGGTGGTGCTGACCTCGTTGTTCTTCATGTGGGGGTTCATCACCTCCTTGAACGACATTCTGATCCCGCACCTGAAAGCCATCTTCACGCTCAGTTACGTGCAGGCCATGCTGATTCAGTTCAGCTTTTTCGGGGCGTATTTCGTGATGTCGGTGCCCTCGGGCTATCTGGTGGAAAAGCTGGGCTACCGGCGCGGCATCATCATCGGCCTGTCCACCGCCGGCGTGGCGTGTCTGGGTTTTTATCCGGCCGCGGCCATGCAGTCGTACCCGCTGTTCCTCGCGGCGTTGTTTGTTCTGGCTTCGGGCATCACGCTTTTGCAGGTCGCCGCCAATCCGTATGTGACCGTGCTCGGGCCCAGCTCGACGGCCGCGAGCCGTTTGAACCTGACGCAGGCTTTCAATTCGCTCGGCACGACGGTGGGCCCGCTGCTGGGTTCGATGTTCATTTTGACGGTGGCGTTGAGCGCGGGCGCGCCGGTCGATACGGCGAAAGAAATCGAGACCGTGCAGGGACCGTATCTGATCCTCGCCGGCCTGCTGTTCGCGATCGCAGTCGTGTTCGCGCAGTTCAAGTTGCCGGTGATCAAGGGCACTGACGCGACCACCGCCGGCGCCGACGATCACGATGTGCCCAGCGTTTGGAAGCACTCGCATCTCGTGCTCGGCGCCGTCGCGATCTTCATGTACGTCGGCGCGGAAGTGGCCATCGGCAGCTTCCTGGTGAATTTCATGGCGCAGCCCGAAGTCGGCGGCCTGTCGGAGCACGTCGCGGGTCGTTATCTGGCGCTCTACTGGGGCGGGGCCATGGTCGGTCGCTTCATCGGCGCGGTGGTGCTTCGGAAGGTGAAGCCAGGTTATGTGCTGGCGTTCAATTCGGCGTGCGCGATCACGCTGCTGCTGATCGCGATGGCCTCGGCGGGCAAGGTCGCGATGTGGGCGGTACTGGCCATCGGCCTGTTCAACTCCATCATGTTCCCAACCATCTTCACACTCGGCGTCGCCAGGCTCGGGCGCCACACCGGCGAAGGTTCGGGCGTGCTGTGCATGGCCATCGTCGGCGGCGCCCTGGTGCCGGTGATTCAGGGTTACTTCGCCGACACCATCGGCCTGCTCTCGTCGTTCTTCGTCCCGGCCCTTTGCTACGCCTACATCGTGTTCTACGGTCTGAAGGGCCACGTGGTCCGCACGATGGGGCATGCGGACATTTCGGCAAGCAACTCAGCGGATCGGGCTCGGGCCAATATGTGACGGCTTTCTCAAGCTGATAAATCAACAGTCGAGGCACCGAGAGCACGGGCGCGGGAAGCGCCCGATCTCGGTGGCGGGATCCATGCCTGCGTGAGAGACTGCCGCCGCGAAGAATATCCCGCACGGGTAGTTCATGACGGAAGGCAACTGGCACCGCGTAGCAGGACGCACGCATCAGCGAGGATTCATCGACGGCGCACTGCCCATGCTCGTGAAACGAGCGGTGGTCGCGCAAGCTGTTCTCATTCTCGTTGCGCTGTGGAGCTATGCCACCTGGCGGGTCTACAGCGACAAAGCCGAAACACTCGAATCCGCGCGGCACGAACTGCGGGCCATCGCCGCCGGCATGTATGTTCATCTGCAAGCGGTGCTCAACGACAGCCTCGGCGCCGCCCGGACCGCGGCCCAGAACATCGACGCCAACGGCGGCGTCATGGAAACACCAGCGGGAACCGCCGCCGATCTGCTCGCCCGTGAGCTCAGCAGCGGCGAGTATGTGCGCGCCCTGTTTGTGATGACGCCGAATCGATTCGTCGCCGCCGTCCGCAATCGCGACGTGAAGATGCTCGATGCGCCTCCGGCCTGGCTGCAGGCGGCTCTCGACGACACACGCGGCGTGTTCATCGGCAACACCATCGAAGATCCGATCGAGTCCACGCAGCGCGCTTTCCCCATCGCGATTCGCACGGTGGACAACTCCGGCGCGACGGTGTGGGCCGGTGCGTTGCTCGGCGTCGATGCGCTCGATCAGTTGTACGAAACCATGGCGATCCGCGACGGCGCGCTGAGCGTGACTTCCACGAACGGCGATCTGCTGTTACGCGTGCCGATGCCGAGCCTTGCTCACAAAGGGCAGATCAACGTCAGTCGCAGCGACGTTTTCAAAGGGAGCATCGAGCTCTCGGAAGAGGGCGGCTTCGTCGAAGCGTCCAGCCCGTTCGCGAGCGGGACCTGGATCTACGCTATTCGCCGCCTTGGCGGTTATCGCCTGGCGGTGTCGGCGAGCCGCGAGAAAGGAGCGATTCTGCAGTCGTGGCACGATCGCACGCGCGGACTCACTATCGTGCTGGTCGGCATCTCCATATTGTTCATCGGTCTGACCTTCCTGCTGCGCCATTTCATCAACCGGCTGGAAAAGGCCAACACCAATCTCGGTCAACTCAATGCCGAGCTGGAAAGCCGGGTCGCCGCGCGCACCAACGAGTTGCAGGAGGCCAATCAACAGCTGGCGCTCACCAACGAAGAACTGGAAGCGTTCACGGCGTCCGCCTCGCACGATCTGCGCTCGCCGCTAGGAACCATTGCGGGCCAGGCCGGCTTGCTCCGCGACGATCTGCTCAAAGACGACCTCGGGGGCGTGAGGACCGATGTCATCACTCAACGCATCGATCGCATTCAGTCCAACGTCACGCGCTCCTCTGAAATCATCGACGGCTTGCTGTCGCTGGCGCGCGTCTCGCGGCAGGAGTTGTTGAATGAGCGCGTCGATATCTCGGCGCTGGCGCGCACCATCGTCGAAGACCTGCGTCAGCAATATCCCAGGCATCGGGTGGACTGCGTCATCGAGTCCAACCTCATGGTCAACGCCGATCCGCGGCTGATGAAAAGCCTGTTCGGCAATCTGCTGGGCAATGCCTGGAAGTACACCAGTCGCACCACCAATGCCCGGGTCGAAGTGAGCTGCACGCAGGCGACGGGCGGCATCGTGTTCTCGGTGCGTGATAATGGTGCAGGCTTCGATATGTCCCGCTCGCAGCGTCTGTTCGAACCGTTTCAACGTCTGCACAGCGCGGCGGAATTTCCCGGTGTGGGCATCGGGCTGGCGATCGTGGCGCGCATCGTGCGTCGTTACGGAGGCAAGATCACCGTCGACAGCGAACCCTGCCGCGGCACCATTTTCCGCTTCACGCTGCCAGCAGCCGTCGTCTCCACTCAAGAAGCTTCCAAAGCGGCGACCGTCAAAGAATGACCGGTTGAGACGGCCGGTGATAAGGTGAGATTCCAAACAACGGAGTCCGCCTCTCGATGCCCCATTCGTCTGCTTCGCGTCCGCGCATCGTCGGCATCGGCGGTACGACCAAGGCGGGCTCCTCCACCGAGAAGTCGCTGCTGGCCTGCCTGGCGGCGGCCGAAAAGCTGGGCGCGGAGGTTCGCGTCATCGCTGGGCCGCAGCTGGCCGGGTTGCCGCTGTACTCGCCGGAGGAGTCGGCCCGAACCCCGGAGCAGCAGCAGTTCGTCGCCACGGTGCGCGATGCAGACGGGCTGATCCTGGCCACGCCGGCGTATCACGCCGGCATGTCGGGCCTGTTGAAGAACGCCATCGATTTGCTGGAAGACCTGCGCGACGAGCCACGACCCTATCTGGATGGCCGCGCCGTGGGCTGCATTGTGACGGCGTATGGCTGGCAGGGTGCCGGGACGACACTGACCTCGGTGCGCACCATCGTGCACGCTTTGCGAGGCTGGCCGACTCCGCTCGGGATCACCCTGAACACGGCGCTGCCTTTGTTCGACTCGGCGGGCGCTTGCATCGACGAGCGCACCCAGACGCAGTTCGAGATGCTGGCGGCGCAAGTTGTTGGCTTCGCGCGGCGTTTTGCCGCATAAACTTTCATTTTTCCTGGCCGCGAACCTCAGGCAACTTTTAAAGGTTTGTCAGTTACACCCGCGCCTGTAGGGCGGCGGGTTACCATCGGTGTCTCAGTCCCGCGACAAGATACGGAACGACTCCATGCCAGATCGACGATTCCGCCCGCTGCAGTGGGCCCTGTGCGCGATGCTCGTGATCGCGGCTGCAGGTTGCTCGCGTGAACAGGCAGGAGCGGCCCGGCGTGGTGGACCCGAGATAGTCGACGTGGTGACGGCCGAGGCCGCGATAAAGCCGCTCGGTGTCGAGATCGAGGCAGTCGGCACGGCGCGCGCGAACGAGTCGGTCGAAGTCACATCCAAGGCGTCGAACACGGTGAGCGCGATTCGTTTCGACGAGGGCGATCGGGTGCGCAAGGGCCAGGTGCTGGTCGAGCTCGACAACGCCGCAGAGCGCGCCGCCCTCGCTGAAGCCGAAGCCGCGCTCGCCGAAAGCCAGAACAACTTCAAACGCAGCCGCGACCTGTATACGAGCAAGGCCCTCTCGGTCTCGCAACTCGATTTGATCGAGGCGACGTTGAAGGCGAATCAGGCGCGCGTCGACGTGGCCAAGGCGCGCCTTGCGGACACCATCATTCGCGCCAGCTTCGACGGCAACACCGGTTTCCGTCGGGTCAGCGTCGGCAGCCTGGTGAGCCCGGGCTCGGTGATCACCACACTCGACGACACGTCCGTCATCAAGCTCGATTTCACGGTCGCCGAAACTTATTTGTATGTGCTCGAGAAGGGCCTGCCGGTCACCGCCGCGACCGCGGGTCTGCCGGGACGCGAGTTCACCGGCAAGGTCGCGCAGATCGATTCGCGCGTCGATCCGGTGAGCCGTTCCATCGCGGTTCGCGCTGAGCTGCCGAATCCCAAAGGCGAGCTGCGTCCTGGCATGTTCATGACCGTGAAGCTGGAAGGCGAAGTCGCGCCAGCGCTGCTGGTGCCCGAGGGCGCGATCGTGCCCGAGCAGGGCCGTACGTTTGTATTCGTGGTCGAGAACGGCCAGGCGGCGCGTCGGGAAGTGAAGCTCGGTAAGCGGCGCCCCGGTGAAGTGGAAGTCGTGCAAGGACTCAAGGAACACGAGCGCGTGGTGATCGAAGGCACGCAGAACCTGCGTGATGGCGGGCCCGTGCGCGAACAGCAAGCGCAGGCCCAGGCAGAACAGACGACGAGCTCCTAAGTCATGAAGCTGTCCGAGCTGTCGGTGCGCCGACCGGTCTTCGCGACCGTCATCAGCCTGTTGTTGATCATTTTCGGTCTGGTGTCGCTGCAACGACTGGCGGTGCGCGAATATCCCGACATCGATCGTCCGGTGGTGTCGATCACGACCACTTACACCGGCGCTTCGGCCGCGGTCATCGAGACCAAGATCACGCAAGTCATAGAGGACTCCGTCGCCGGCATCGAGGGCATTCTCAAGATCGAATCCGACAGCGAGGACGAGCGCTCCTCGGTGCGCATCGAGTTCGACGTGGATCGTGAGGTCGACGGCGCGGCCAACGACGTTCGAGATCGCGTGGCGCGCGTGGTCGGCAACCTGCCGGAAGAGGCCGATCCGCCGGAAGTCTTGAAGGCGGACGCCAGCGCCGATCCGGTGATGCACATCATCTTCAGCTCCGACACCATGTCGACGCTGGAAGCCAACGACTATGCCGAGCGCAACCTCATCGACCGGTTGTCGACGGTGCCGGGCGTGGCGCGCGTCTCCATCAACAGTGGCCAACGTTACTCCATGCGCATCTGGCTGGATCGTCAGGCGCTGGCGGCGCGCCAGCTCACGGTGACCGACGTCGAAGACGCGCTACGTCGCGAGAATGTCGAGCTACCCGCCGGTCGCATCGAGTCGAAGACTCGCGAGTTCACGTTGCGCACGCTGGTCGGATTGGACGACGAACAGGATTTCCGGGATCTCGTGATTGCGCGTGGCTCGGACGGACACCTGATCCGCTTGGGCGAAGTGGCCAAAGTGCAGCTGGCCGCGGAAAACGACCGCACCACCGCCCGCTTCGATGGCAAGGGCGGCGTGTCGATGGCTGTGGAGGCGCAGTCGAAGGCCAACACGCTCGACATCGTCCGCGGCGTGCGAGCCGAAATCGAAAAGTTGCAGAACAGCTTGCCGAACGGCGCGCAGCTGCAGGTCGGCGTCGACAACGGCATAGCGATCGAAGCGGCGCTGCGAGAGGTGATCATCGCGGTCGTGTTCGCGCTGCTCGCCGTGCTGCTGGTGATTTATGCGTTCCTCGGCAGCCTGCGGGCGACGCTGATCCCGGCCGTGACGATTCCAGTGTCCATCATCGCTTCGTTCACGGTGATGTATGCGCTGGGCTACTCCGCCAATGTGCTCACCTTGCTCGGCCTGGTGCTGGCCATCGGCCTGGTGGTGGACGACGCCATCGTCGTGCTCGAGAACGTGCACCGACGCACCGAGCTCGGCGAGCCGCCGCTGGTGGCCGCTGTGACAGGCAGCAGTGAGATCGGCTTCGCCGTGATTGCCACGACGCTGACGCTCGCGGCCGTGTTCATTCCTGTGTCGTTCCTGCCGGGCGACCTGGGACGGTTGTTCAGCGAGTTCGGCTTCACGCTCGCGGCGTCGGTGCTGTTCTCGGCGCTGGTGGCGTTGACGCTGACGCCGATGCTGGCGTCGAAGCTGCCCGAGTCCGACATGCATCGCAACCGCTTCGCGCTGGCGGTGGATCGTTTCTTCCGTCGCCTCGCCGAAGTTTATGACCGGCGGCTGCGCTCGCTGATTCGTCGGCCTTGGCTGATCGTCGGTGCGGTGGGCGCGCTGGTCGTGCTCGGTGCGTTGACGTTCCGTTCAGTGCCAACGGAATTCGTGCCTGCCGGCGACGCCGGCCGCGTGAGTGTCAGCATCGAGGGGCCGGAAGGGTCGACCTTCGATTACATGTACGACTACGCTCTGCGGCTCGAAGCCATCGCTGCCAAAGAGCAGCAGGCGCACGGCGACATCGAACACTACCTGATACGCGTGCCAGGCGGCGGTGGAGGCGGTCCCGCGCGAACTGGCGATGTGAATTCAGCGCGCCTCTTCATGATGCTGACCGACTGGCACGACCGCAAACGGTCGGCGCAGGAAATCGCCGACTCCATCGTCCGCGAAGCGCAGAAAACGATGCCGGGCGTGCGCGCCATGGCGAACCAGATGGGCAGCCTCGGCCGGCGCGGTTCGGGTCGCCAGTTCGAAGCGGTGCTCGGCGGTCCCGACTACGAATCGCTGGCGGTGTGGTCGAACAAGATGCTGGACCTGGCGCGTGAGTATCCGGGCTTGCGCAACCTCGACACCAGCTACAAGGAGCGCAAGCCGCAGTTGCGAGTCTCGGTGGACCGCAGCCGCGCGGCCGAACTGGGTGTCTCGTTGCAAACGGTCGGTCGTACGCTGGAAACCGTGCTCGGCTCGCGCATCGTCACGACCTATGTCGATCGTGGCCGCGAGTACAACGTGATCCTGCAGGCCAGTGACGAGGCGCGCGAGACCATTACCGATCTCACAAACATTCGTGTTCGATCGGCGCGCGGCGATGCGCTGATTCCGTTGTCCAATGTCGTGCACGTCGAGGAAACGGCAGGCCCGGTGCAGCTGCCGCGGTTCAATCGTCTGCGCTCAGTCGAGATCCGTGGCGATCTCGTGCCGGGTTATACCCTCGGCGACGCCATCGAGTGGTTCCAAAAAACCGCGGCCAGCGAGTTGCCGCCGGAAGCGGTGGTGATGTGGGACGGCGAATCGGAGCAGTACCTGCGCGCCGGAGAACAGATGTATCTCACGTTCTTCTTCGCGCTCGCCATCGTGTTCCTGGTGCTGGCGGCGCAGTTCGAGAGCTTCGTGCATCCGGGCATCATCATGGTCACGGTGCCGCTCGCGCTGCTGGGTGCGGTGTTCGGTCTCAAGTTGTATGGCGCGACCATCAATATCTTCAGTCAGATCGCGGTGATCATGCTCATCGGCATCGCGGCCAAGAACGGCGTGCTGATCGTCGAGTTCGCCAATCAGTTGCGCGATCGGGGCGTGGAGTTCACCGAGGCCGTGGTGAAGGCAGCCGAGACGCGTCTGCGGCCGGTGCTGATGACGAGCTTGTGTACGGCGTTCGGCGCGCTGCCTTTGTTGTTTGCGACGGGCGCGGGTTCGGAGCAGCGTATTCCCATCGGCATCGTGGTGTTCTACGGCACCATCGTTTCGGTGTTCCTGACGTTGTTCGCGGTGCCGGCGGTGTATTCCATCTTCGCGCGCCGGACGCGTTCGCCGGAGCATGTCAGCCGCGTCCTGGATCGGATGCTCGGCCAGCAACGTCCGACGAGCGAGCACAGCGAAGTTCACCTGCTGCGTAACGAGCCTCATGAGCACCGCTGATTTTTGCGAGCACCTGGATCACGGCATCACGGTCATCGACACCGGCTTCGTTCGTCCTCGCTTCGACGCTGCTTTTCTGGTCGTCGAGAACGGCCACGCAGCGTACATCGATACCGGTCCCAACAATGCCGTGCCGAGATTGCTTGCCGCGCTTGAGGCGGTGGGCTTGGAACGAAGCGCTGTCGATTACGTGATTCCAACTCACGTGCATCTGGATCATGCCGGTGGTGCTGGCTTGCTGATGCGAGAGCTGCCGAACGCGCGCATGTTGATTCATCCGCGCGGGGCGCGTCACATGATCGATCCGACGGTGCTCATGGAAGGCGTGCGAGCCGTGTATGGCGTCGAAGTGGCGAATCGCGATTACGGCGAGCTCGTGCCCGTGCCCGAAGATAGAGTGACCACGACCAGCGACGGCATGGTTGTGACATTGGGCGGCCGGCCGCTGCGCTTCATGGACACGCCGGGTCACGCCAAGCATCACCATTGCATTTGGGACGAGGCGAACCGCGGCTGGTTCACGGGCGATACTTTCGGCATTGCTTATCCCGAGCTGCACACGCCGCAAGGACCTTATGTGGTCCCGGCGACGGCGCCGGTGCAATTCGACCAAAAGGCGCTGCACGAGTCGGTGGCGCGTTTGCTGGCTCAACGTCCGTCATTGATGTACCTGACGCATTACGGCGCGGTGGGGAATCCGGAAAAGCTGGCGGTGCAGTTTCTGGCGCAGGTGGACGAGATGGTGGTGGTCGCTCGCGAGCTGGCGCAAGCGCCGCATCGGCATGAACAGTTGAAGCGAGCGTTTGCTGATATCTATATCGCCGAGCTGCGGCGTTCGGGATCGACGCTGCAGGAATCTTTCCTACGTGAAGTCCTGGCTACTGACATCGAGCTGAACGCGCAGGGGTTGGGCGCGTGGCTCAGCAAACATTAGTCTGTCGGTAAAAGACTTTCGGGCGCGGCAATTCAGGCTCCGCCTCAAGGTAATGCGCGCGGATTCGTGATCCACTGCACTGACCGTCGCAATGCGGCTCCCGCATCCTGCGCACGCCCTCTCCGCCTTGGATCCAACAATGTCCGCAGAATTGATGCCCATTATCGCCTTCCTGTCAGGCGCCATGGTCGCGGCGATTTTGTCGTCGTTGAGCGTGTCGCGCGCCGCCAAGTTACAACAGGACATCCTGAAACGCGGGCAAGTCGCCCACGGCCGGATCCTGCACGTCTGGCGGCCCAAGCTCTGGGGCGCTTTCACGCGCATTTATTTCGAGTTCGAGCCTGCCGGCATGGACGGCCCGGTGCGCGGTTGTCATGTCGACCGTCGCTCCGCCGCGGAACCGCTGGCTTCGCTGCCGGCGGTGGGCACCACCGTGTCCGTCCGATATTTACCCGACCAGCCGCATCAGGCAGTGATCGCGCGCCTGGTGTCCCGTTTTACTGACTAAAACGAACGGCCACGACGGAACCAACCGCGAGGCCCCCTCATTTCGTCGCTGACACTGGTTACGACGCCCCGGAGGAGGGTCTTATGGGTATTCTGGTTTGGTTGATCGTCGGCGGCGTGGTCGGCTGGCTGGCCAGCATCATCATGCGCACCGACGCACAGCAAGGTATCTTGTTGAACGTGATCGTGGGCATCGTCGGCGCGTTGCTGGCGGGCTTCATCGTTTCGCCGATGATCGGCGTGGGAACCATCAACGAGGGCATCTCGGTCGCGACCTTCCTGGTCTCGTTGTTGGGCGCCGTCATTCTGTTGGCGATCGTCAACCTGTTCCGCCGCGGCACCGTGCGCTAAGCGCACTCTTCCGGGTCGAATGGAACAAGGGCCGGACTTTGCGTCCGGCCCTTTTTATTTGGCGCTCCTGTTGACCGGTCTACTGGGCTGAGCTGGATTCGGATGAAGAGGCGTCGGTGGCGGGCGCCGTCCGAGGTGACCTCCCTCCTTCCGGCACCGTGCTCCCCCTCAGTCGCGCTATCGCGCGACGTCGTCGGGTCCCGTCCCTGGGCGCACTGTGCCGAAAAGGTCCCTCTTTCTCGACACTGCCGGAAGAAGGGAGGTCACC